>JBKHAJ010000036.1:0-18367 GCA_046542935.1 Spirochaetia bacterium
CCCCGCGGGGAAATCTTTTATCCGTTTGAGGACCTCGTCCCGAAGGTCTCCTATCGACTCTTCGACAGGGACACCTAAAAGGGTCCCCAGGTTCGCATCAGGATCGGCGTCCACCGCGAGGATCGGGCCGGTATCACGTTTCAGGAGCCGGGCGATTATGAGAGCGGCAATGGTGGATTTTCCCGTCCCCCCTTTTCCGGCGACTGCAATGCTCTTCGTCATACTCTTCGTCATACTCTTTGTCATAAGAGCTCTCCCGCAAACAATTCGATGTCGGTATGGGGCAGGAAGAGGGCCTTCTGAAATTCTTCTATGTAGTCGTTCGCCCCCATGAGATCATAATAGGTGGTTATCTCCCTGATTCGGTCCAGTTCGAAGAAGGCGTCCTGATACAGGGCGGCGATCTTAGCCCCTTCTATAGAGGTGTTCCCCACGAACACGATCCGTTCCTTAGGTATCATCGGAAGGAGGCCGATGGTAACGGCGTTTTCGATGTTCAGGTAATTGCCGAAGGCCCCGGCTACGTAAAATCGGCGGATATCGGTAAAATCGAGCTCGAGCCTCTCTAAGAGGATCTTGAGAGCGGCGAAAATCGCCGCCTTCGCGGTAATCACGTTCTCGAGGTCGGTTTCGGAAAGGTACACCTCCCTTCCGCCGCCGCTCTTCCGGGTCAGGATAAATCTTCTTATGCCGTCCACCTCCTCCGTTTCTCCGGGATTATTGTCCACGATCTTCCCGTTCCGGTCGATGATCTCTTCTCTGAGGAGGACCGCAATAAGATCGATAATCCCCGACCCGCAGAGCCCCAAGGGTTCTTCGCCGCCGATCGTCAGGAATTTGATTTCCCCGTTTTCGGCAAACACCTTCTCCACCGCACCCGATTCGGCGCGCATGCCGCAGGCGACGCTTGCCCCTTCGAGGGCCGGACCGGCGGACGCGGAGCAGGAGATAAGCCATTCCCGGTTTCCGATAATTATTTCTCCATTCGTACCGATATCGACGAGAAGGCAGAGCTCCTCGCTCCTGTGGAGTCCGGTGGCAAGAATACCCGCGGTCAGATCGCTCCCTACCCAGCCGCTGATTCCGGGAAGCAGATACAGCAGGCCCCGCGAGTCTATCTCTATTCCGACTTCCGCGGCCCTCAAGGGGGGCGGAGCAATCGACACGGGAACATAGGGAAGCCGGCGGATATTCCCGACGGGAAGTCCCAAGAGGAAATGCCCCATAGCGGTGTTACCGGCGCACACGATCCCGGTAATATCTTTCAGGGTTATTCCGTTGTCCCGGGACAGTCCCTCGATCAGTTTATTGATATCGCCGCACAGGAGCCGCTGCAGCTCGGTAACACCCTTCTTCTCGGATACGATCATTCTGCCGGTTACCTCCCGGCCGTACACTCCTTGAGAGTTGAAGCATGCCTTTCCGTCTATCGTTTCACACCTATTAGCATCCACCAAATGAGCGACTATAGTCGAGGTCCCCATGTCGACTACGACGAGATAGTTTTTCGTGCTGCGGTCGCCCCCTTCGATATTCATCACTTCCGCGATTTCTCTCCTCAATCCTACGGTAGCGGTTATTTTATACCCGTTTTCCCGGAGAATCCGGGGAAGCATCTTGATAATCTTGAGCCCCATCTGCATGAGATCGCTCTTCATCTTCCGATGCAGTCCTTCGCATACCCGCTGATGGTCCGCCGTATTGTTCGCGAGATCGGGGGGTGTAAGCTCCAAGTATATCTTCGATATCAGGGGTGAGGGGGTGTATCCCCGGCTCTCCATGACTCCGGTCTTGAGACTCCTGAAGCGAAGGGCGTCTTTATCGGCAATAATTTTTTCCCGTGCCCAGGTCTCCTCCGGAATTTCTACCGTCACATCGCCGTACACCTTCGTCATACAGGAGAGGACGTAGCCGGCCCTCACCTCCTGCCGGGTCAGCTTCGGGCTGAGGTCCCCCCCGATTGCCCCCTCCTTGACGATCATTTTACAGCGGCCGCAGATCCCCTCGCCTCCGCAGAGATTGTTCAAGGCTATCTGCCCCTGGGATGCGGCTTCCAGCAGAGTGGTCCCCTCGGGAACTCTCACGGTTACATCCTGCGGGTAGAACCGTACCGTAAAGTCCGGCATCGGTTATTTCCGGCCCTTGGTCAGGAATGCGGGGATTTCCCTCGCATTTTCCGGACCGATGATCACCTCCTTCCACGGTGATGTGTCTTCGATTTCAGCGCGGAATACCGGAAGCAGTCCGGGGATAATGAGCTTCTTGTGCTTCACTTTTTCGGCGACTCCCTGTGCGTCGATCGTCTTGACGACCTTTTCCGCGGAAATCTTGTCTCCCGCATAGGCATTGAGAACACCTAATCCCTCGGTATCCACAACGCAGATGTAGGTCCCTATCTTGCTTCGCTCCACCTCACCGGCAACGCTGAAGTAGGTAAGAGAAAAGTTCGTCGTAAACATGACCGGTGAGTTTTCGTTCGTGTTGCCGATCTCGTAGAGCTTCGCCTCCACGGTGTTCGGCACCTGCGGGTCGGTATAGACGTCCTGGACGCAGGTCATTATCGGGAGGAGCTCCCAGGGCTCGGAACCCCGGATCATAACGATCCCCCCGTACTTCGCCGCGTAGGACGCCGCTAAAACGGTTTCCATCTCAGGGGCTTCGCCGTCGAGCTCTACCATCGCGGGATATCCTAGGGGGCGGAATTGCTTTTTGAGCGCCGCCCTCCTGGCGATGGTCAAGTCCCGCACCGTAGCGCCGGGATTCTTACCGGAAAATGACAAGACGATCTCTTCGACCCCCTTCTCCTTGGCCTTTCCGGTCAGATCGGCGAGCTCTTCGAGGTCCTTTCCCCGGACCGCTAAGGGCAGCTCGGCCTCCGCGGCAACCGAAGCAAAGTCCTCGATGTTTTCCGCATTCGCATAGTAGATAAGCGGACGAAGTCCCTTTACCGCTTCCACCGCGGGGACGAGCTTCTCCTTGGAAGACGCCGTCAGCACAATAGGTACGGCGCTTTTTTCGGCAATTTTCGCTCTGCCCGCCGGGTCCGCCGCCGTCTCCACATCTATAGCGGCGAGGGAGACCTTGAGCTCGGCTCCGACCCGTTCGTACTTCCTCGAGTTTATCGTATCGATACGGCCGGCGGCATCCTCATCGGAGAGATCTCCGGGTATGACAACGGCGATTCCCGTAGGGCGGTGGAATTTCTCCTCGTGCCGGTACATCACCGTTTCCTGGCCGATTTCGAATACCCTGTCCCCGGTCCCGATTTTTACAAGTTTCATCGGAGGCGCCGAAGCCTCCGAAAGGGTGACGCTCGCCTCCTCCGAAAGCTGAGGGCAGTCGGATAAGGAACGCTGCTTGGAAGCCACCTGCATGGCAAAAGCCATGCACGTCGGCAGTCCGCACTCCTTACAGTTCGTCTTCGGTAAATTTTTGTATATCTGCATTCCCGTCAATGCCATTACTCTTCCTCCTTGCGCATGCTTTTTTTCAAAATAAGGGGTCCATCTCTAAGGCGGGGTGTCCTTTTTCCTGTAATACTTCAATCAGTTTTTCCGGCTCTTCGGCGTCCTCTTCGGTTGGAATTTTATCGAAGAAGTCCTGGATACCCTGTTTTTCGAGCTCCTCCCGCAAACGTTCTTCTACTTCCTCCTTGAGCTGTTTCGTCATCCAGACGATCCGCTGCTGACCGCCTTCCGCGGAAATAAATTTCGGGCTCGAAATATACATCTTGCCGATCCCCGTAAACCCCGGGGTCTGAACACCCCCTCCGATCTGACCGGCGAGGGTGGAGAAGGTCATTCCTACAGGGGTCATTCCGGTAAAGTCCCGGTCGACGATCATGATCCCGTTCGCCTCGGGGACCACGGCGGCAATGCACTCGAAACAGCCGCACGAGGTCATCGGCTCCTCCATAATCGAATACGCGTTGAACTTCTTGAGGTTTCCGTTCGACTTTACCTCGATGTAATCATTGATATTTTTCCAGGAGCCCTTCACCGGATCGAGACATTCGCCCTTCTTGACCGGTTCGTTCGGACCGTGCTCGTCGATCTGATAGGATGCTTTGCAGTCGAGCCAGGTATAGGCGCCGCAGAGTCCTAAGCGCTGAGGGGTAACGATGCATACATGGTCCGGGGCGTAGGACTGACAGAGGGTGCAGGAGTAGAAATCATCCACGTCCTCGTCGGTCATGTTGCCGATCCGGTCGTCCCGCTGAGAATACACCTCTTTGGCCGTCTCGTAGAGATCGGCCATCTTTTCCCCGTCCGTGTACAGCTTCACCTGCACCCGGTCGACGATCTTGTTGAAATCCTCGTGCATCTTGGCCAACAGGATCTCCCCGAAGTCCTTGATCTTGAAGCCTTTCTCCTTGGCCTCCTTGCTGATCCTGACCCAGACGATGGAACGCTGTCCCATATGGAAGATCCCGTTGGCGCAGGAAATATACTCGTGTATTCTCCGTTCCAAGACGCTTTCGAAATCCTCCTGAAAATCCCGGCCGGCGACTTCCACTAAGATGCCCAAAGGATACGCCTCCCCTTCCTTCATGTCGTCCACTTCCGGACCGATTACCTCGATCTTCCCGTCTTCGATATCCTCCATAGGAGCGGCCCGGAGGAGCTCGAAGGCATCGGTGTATTTTCCGCCGAATTGGACATACATGTCCTCTTTGCGGACCCGCTCACCTTCGAATCCGGCCCCGTAGGGGACGGGAATGGGTATCTTCTCGATCTTTATCGTCAATCCCCTGAGCTCTACAGCCCGGCTTATAATCTCGTCCATCTTGATACCCGAAATCACGTGCTCGTAGGTGCAGATTCCCGTGGGAAGGATCTCCGGAATTTTCACATCCGAGATGACCGGGAACCCGAAGTTGATAGCTCCCGCCGCGGTGGCGTACTTCTCGTCGGTTATCAGCTGCTCCTTCGGAACGTCCGAATCGGCGCCCAAGGCCATGACGAAGGCGTAGACACGTTCCTTGTTGTACATAAGTATGTCCTTAGCCGCGTTCATATCGCCGGGTTCGATTCCTCCGAAGGTCATCGCACTGCGGGCCGCGAAGTTGAGGGCGTAAACCGCGGCGGTAATCTCCTTGCCGTAGGGAACGAGAAAGGTGTCCCAGTTCATCTCTATTCCCTCTTCCTTCAGCTGTTCGGCTATAGAGACGCCGCCGGTGTGTCCGGCGATGAACACAAGGATGCTCCGCTCCTGCAGTCCCCGTATGAGCTTTACCGCATCCTCGTTCTTCTCGGTCCTCCCTACGATGGCGGCAAATCCGGGCATCCGCCCGTCCACGAGCTTGATCCCCTGCAGACGGAGGATGTTGTCCGAGGTAAACCCCAGCCAGAGATCGTCCACGGGAGGCGACCCGTTTAGATACTTAAGCGATTCGATGATCTCTTCCGAGATCAGGGTCGAAACGCCGGAATCGAGGGTTTCCCCGAGATACGGCAGCCAATTGTCTTTACTGGGAATGCGTCCTAAGAGCTTTTTCGCCTCCTGGAGCGACTCCTCGAGGTCCCCGAGTTTCATCACCTTCTGCCCGAGAAAGAGGAGTATCACCGGCAGATAGTAGGCGGTATTCGGAAACGCAACCTCCTTGTCCCTGCCTTCTCTCTCGATCGCGGCCGTCAGGGCCTCTTCGGCCTGGTTGTAGAGGCTGTGGGCGCCGCGTATCGCGGCGGTAGCAATTATCTTCGACATATATTTCTCCTTATCTCCCTATTTTTCAATTTCTACCCGCTTATTTTCAACGACGGCCAGCGACGCGGCCGCCCGTTTTCTTCTGCAGTCGGGACAGAGCCGGGCCCGCTCCCTGAACTCGTCCCAGTCTATACTCACCAGGTCCGAAGTTTTCTTCGCCACCGGCTCACTCACCATTTGTTTACCGCATTCCCCGCACACGAGGAGCTTCGCCCGGGTCTTGAAGGGGGATATCTCCGCTTCCCCTGTGTCCGGGTGAAGCCGGACCTGTATTGTCCCCACGGGGCATACAACCGCGCAGGCGCCGCAGACGATGCACTGTTCCGAGGCAAGCTTGAAGGGGGTCGCGATCACCCGGTCGACCCCCCGCCCCGCGAACCCGATGGCGGAAGCGCCGATGGCCTCCTCGCAGACCTTCATGCAGAGTCCGCAGAGGATGCAGCTCCGCTGACTCTCCGTTACCTTCGGGTAAGGAGTCCCCCGGATACCCATCCGGGCCGCTATACTTTTGAGCTCCCCGCTTTCAGGACTGCGGGCCAAGAGCAGCTCCATTACACCCTTCCGCGCTTCGACCGCCCGCGGCGAGGAAACATAGACCTTCATCTCCTCCCGTACCGGGTAATTGCAGGAAGTAACCAATTTGCGCCGTCCGTCCCGGTCCACCTTTCTCTCTATCTCCACGAGACAGAGCCTGCACGCCCCGTAGGTGCTGAGTCCCTCGATATAACAGAGGGTCGGGATCCACACCCCCGCCTTCCGGGCCGCCTCAAGGATGGTTTCGTCCTCCTTAACACTCACGACCTTGTCGTCTATAGTAATCTCAGGCACGGGTCTCTCCTTCTATACCTTCACCACCGCGTTGAAGGGGCAGGTTTCAAAACACACCCCGCAACGGGTACAGATTTCCAAGTCGATCCTGTGGGGTTCTTTCCGTTCCCCGGAAATCGCCTCGACGGGACATTTTTTGCGGCAGAGTCCGCATCCGGTACAGACATCCGCGTCTATCTCGAAGATGTACATCCCCTTGCATTCCCCCGCCGGGCAATGACCGTTCCTGATATGGTCCTCGTACTCCTCCCTGAAATAGGTCAGGGTCGAGATAACCGGATTAGGCGCCGTCCCTCCGAGGGCGCAGAGTGAACCGTCCCGGACGAGACTGCCAAGAGCCTCGAGCCGCTCGATGTCTCCCTCCTCTCCCTTCCCGGAGGTGATGTTTTCCAGGATATGGAGCATCTGCGCCACTCCCTCTCTGCAGGGGGTGCATTTTCCGCATGCCTCATCTTTGAGGAACCCGAGATAATACTTGGCCAGGCTGACCATACAGGTCGTATCATCTAGGACGATCATCCCTCCGGAACCCATCATGGAACCGAGACGGGTCAGCTCGTCGAAATCCACCGGGGTGTCCATGTACTCCGCGGGAATACACCCCCCGGAGGGACCGCCGGTCTGGACCGCCTTGAAGCTCCGTCCGTCTTTGACGCCACCGCCGATTTCTTCGACAATCCGGCGGAGTGTTATCCCCATAGGGACCTCGACGAGCCCGGTATTCACCACACTCCCGACGAGGCTGAAAACCTTCGTCCCGGAGGAGCCTCCGGTCCCTACTGAAGAAAACCACTCCCCACCTTTAAGGATAATCGAGGGAACATTCGCCCAGGTTTCAACGTTGTTTAGCACCGTCGGCGCGCCATGAAGCCCGCTCTCCACCATGTGCACGTATTTATCCCGGGGTTCCCCCATCCTTCCCTCTAAGGACGCGATGAGGGCCGAGGACTCGCCGCAGACGAAGGCGCCTCCCCCCCGGTTGATCTTGATATCGAAGGAAAAACCGGTCCCTAGGATCTTTTCTCCCAGGAACCCGCACTCCCTCGCCTGCTCTATGGCGCGTCCCAGGTGCGCCACCGCTAAGGGATATTCGTTCCGCACATAGATGTATCCACGCTCCGCGCCGACGGCGTAAGCTCCAATGATTATCCCCTCGAGGACGAGGTGGGGATTGCCCTCCATGATCGAGCGGTCCATGAAAGCCCCGGGGTCTCCCTCGTCACCGTTGCAGATGACGATCTTCCCGTTTCCTTCGGCTTTCCGGCAGGAGCGCCACTTTCTGCCGGTTGGAAATCCCCCGCCTCCGCGCCCGCGGAGTCCGGAGGCGGCTATCTCATCTATGACGTCGTCCGGCTCCATTCCGGAGAGGACCTTCGCGAGAGCGGCGTATCCTCCCGCCCCGATATAATCCTCAATATTCGTCGGATCTATCCGTCCGTTTTCGGCGAGGACGATCCGCTCCTGGACCCGGTAAAAGGGGATATCCTCTTCGGTTTCCGCCTTTTTCCCCGTATCGGGGTCCTCATAGAGGAGGCGTTCGACGAGATCATTGCCGAGAACAGTTTCCCTAAAAATCTCGGGAACGTCCGTCTCGGTTACTCCCTGATAGATGATGTTTCCCGGTTCTATAACCACGATCGGTCCGCGCTCGCAGAAGCCGTGGCATCCTACGCACTTAGCTTCGGTCTCTACCTTCACCCCCGGCTCCCCGACGGTCTCGGAAGCGGCCTTCCGGAAAAGCTCGAGGATATCCCTCGATCCCTTCGCGGCGCATCCCGTACCGATACAGACGCGGACCGACTTCGTAACTTTCCCTTTGATATCGGCGATCCTTTTCCGCATCGATTCGAGCTGATCGAACGATTCTAATCTTACTCTTTCTTTAACCGTCATTTCTCTCAACCGCCGCGTTTTCGACGTTCTCTTCCGCCGAAGCGGAAATATTCAAGTCCCGGATCAACTCGATTGCCGTTTCGGGAGTCATATGATCGTGATACTTTCCGTCCACGACCATCACGGGTGCGAGGGCGCAGGCACCGACGCAGTTGACCGGCTGATAGGTGAAAAGCCGGTCCTCCGTCGTTTCTCCCGGCTGCACTGAGAACTCCTCGCAGATCGCCCTCGATATCTTGTCGGCCCCTTTGAGAAAACACACCGTCCCCATGCAGAGGGTAATATCGTGCCGCCCCTTTGGAGCGAGGCGGAAGGAAGAATAAAAGGTCGCAACGCCGTAGATCCGGATAAGGGGAACCTGAAGGTGATCGGAGAGCTCCTTTAAGAACTCCTGGGGAAGGTAGCTCTCTTCCGCCTGCAGGTCCTGCAGCATCGGGATGAGCATGTCCGGATTGTTTTCATATCGGTCCGATATGCTAATGATCAGATCCCTTGCCATATATGCACTCCTCTTTTTGTTCCGTACCGTTTCATACCGTCCCGTCTCATACCACCTCCAGACTGACCTCTTTTCCCCGTTTCTTGAGCTCTTCCGCGACCTCTCGCACGATTGCCCGGCGGATCCCCAGCTGGTGGGGCAGCTCGGGATTCTGATGCGCCGGGTTGACCGCCTGTCCTACGAGAAACTGAATGCTGTCGGTGTCGAGGAGGAAGCGAATCAGGTTCGCGGCACCGTTGTTCTGAAATCTCACCATCTCTTTCGTTGCTCCCGATTTCAGCAGATTATTGACCCGGGTCAGCGTAAGAATTCCCTCGGTCACGATATCGATCCCCTCGATCTTTCCCAAAGGGGGAACGGACCCCGTCATTGTCGAGAGGTCCACCTCCAGCTCCCTTCCCAGCTGCCGCGCCACGATCTTTGCCGTCGTACCGCCGCACACGGCATGCCGTCCCATCCGAGATACCAGCTTGTGTACCGCCTCCGCATCGTTTCGGCGGTTCTCGGGAGGGCCGGTCAAAATTGTCGCGAAAAGCTTCTTCCGGACCTTGATGACGACGATACTGACGTCGTCCCCGACGTTTCCCGCGTAGAGCTCATCCACGGTAGCGGCGATTTTTTCCGCGAAATCATCGGCCGTCATGTTCACATGGGCTTTCCGGCCGACAAACCGCGCGCTCTGTTCCCAGCCCCAGCCGAGAGGATAGATACCCCCGATTCCCGCATTCAGCACGCCGTCGGAGAAGAAAATGATCCAGTCCCCCTCTTTGAGCGCCAGCTCGGCCCGCTGAATCTTCTTTCCCTTGAGCGTCTCGTCGGAATAATCGATCTCCTCCACCCTGTTTCCCCGAATCAGGACAACGTGGGGAGTATCGAACTCGAACACCCAGGCGGTCCCGGCATCGAAAAACTGCGCAATGGCGAAGGTGGAATACGCCATTTCCCGCTCCTTGTCCACCGGAAGGGTATCGGTCAGGGTCTGCACGACTTCTTCCAAAGGGAGGTCGTTTTCGAGCATGTGCATCGCGATCTGCGTCGTGAGGGTGCCGAGGATATTCGCCTTGACCCCGCTGCCGAGGCCGTCGGA
Source organism: Spirochaetia bacterium (assembly GCA_046542935.1). GTDB lineage: Bacteria > Spirochaetota > Spirochaetia > SPDA01 > CAZSGZ01 > JBKHAJ01. The sequence continues at coordinate 10,014 of JBKHAJ010000036.1, forward strand.
CAACGCCATGATTACGGAATCGGGTTTCCGGGAGAAGACGATACTGTCGCCGCACAATTCCTCGCCTTGTTTGTGTATCTGCTGTACTCCGCATTCGTAAAAGAGTTTCATAATATCGCTACTTGCTCTTCTCCTCCTCGAAGAGGGACATGAGTTTGACTAAGAGCACCTTCGTCTCCGCCGTGGTCTCACCTAACAGCCTGGCGATTTCCTGGGCGGTTTGCATCTGCCGGGAGATTACCTCCTGGGCGCGCTGAAGGGTCTGCGCTTTCAGCTTGTTATAGTTCTCTTTCGCCTTCTCCTCGTCGGAGATATCGATGAAGATTCCGCAGAATAGGTTTTCCCCCTCGATGGGGAACAGTCCGGCCCGGAAGCTGACGTGATGAACGGGGATAAACTCCTTCGCCATCAGCTTTCCGCCCTTTTCGATGGCCCTCTCGAAACAGTCGGAATGAATGAACTGTTTCGCCGTTTTTCCGAGGAGCTCGTCTTCTTCACAGTGGAATATCGTACGAAAAGAAGGATTGACGTATTGGATTCTCGTATCTCTGTCCACTAAGAGAATGCCGTTCGGCGTCTGCTGCAGGATAACGCTGTCGAAGGCCTCCACCCCCCGGGCGAGATTTTCAGGTGCCGCTTTTTTCATCCTGATCTCTTTCTCACTCATCCTCACTTACCGGTTCTCCAAGGGATTCACGACCAGATCTTCGAAAACTCCGATCGCTTCCTCGACATTCTTACTGGTATACGCCTCATCATCGATCTGCCAATTGATCCCCTTTCCGCACCGCTCCATACAAAACGATCCTTTTAATTCGACCAGCTCTTCGAGATTATGTTCCTGCAGCAATTCGTTAAACCGCTTGATTACCTCCCTCGCTCCTTTAATATGACAGGAACTGCCTACACATACAGTTACCGTCTTTACCGCTGACATCTATCCCTCGAGTTCCTTTTCTCCGGCACTTGCCGCGGCCGCCATCAACTCGGCTGCCTTCTCCCGCTTCGATTTCGTCAGGGTGTAGCCTTTTCCGAAGGAGAGGGAGCGGGTGGGACAGCTCGATACGCAGGCCGGCAGGTCTCCCCGGGCCAGTCGCTCTATACAGAGATCGCACTTATAGGCGATTTTCCGTTCGGTGCTGATCGCGGCGACCCCGAAGGGGCAGGCCTGAACGCACATTCCGCAGCCGATACACCGATCGGCCTCGATAAAAACCGGTCCTCCGTCGGTTTTCCGGTTCGCCGCCCCGGTGGGGCAGGCCATGACGCAGGCCGCCTCCTCGCAGTGATTGCAGGGAACGGGTACGGGAGTACTCTTGAAGGATTCGACGTAGATCCGGTAGCCGGGGCGCTCCCCCGCGAGGACGGCGGCGAACAGGTCTCCGCTCTTCGAATGGGCCGCGGCGCACGCGAGTTCGCAGGTATGACAGCCGACGCATGTTTCGACATTGACTGAAATTCTCTCATCCGTAATCATACCCTACTCCTCCGGAGGAAACGGCTGCTCGTACAGCATCGGTTTCAGTTTGAGGGCCTTCCGTTTTTTGTCGATGTGTCTGAGCATCTTGTGGGCCGCTTCGGTATGGTTTTCCTCGAATACCCACTTCCCTCCGACTTCCGCTTCGATATCTTCGGTCAGATATTTGTGCAGCTCCTTCGCCCCTAAGACCGGAAGGGGCTTCGCGATCACCGTATATACCCCGGATCCGACGAAATAGAAACCGATGGACACCGCCTTCTCCGACATCCACTCCGGAGCGGCCCCGGCGGCGGGGAGGTCACTGATATCGTCGCCCAGCCCCCCTTCGGCGACGACGTTCGCCAAAACCCTTAAAATCCGGCTGTTGTCCACGCAGGAGCCCAAGTGGAGGACCGGCGGAATGCCGACCGCTTCACACACCTCCTGAAGCCCCTTTCCCGCGTATTCGAAGGCAGCCTCCGGGCGGAGCAGACCGTGTTTCCCGCAGGTGATGGCGTTGCATCCGGTGGATGCTACCAGCACGTCGTTCTTCAGAAGCTCCTTGACGACCGTAAGGTGCCCCTCTTCGAAATCGACATTCGGATTGGAACAGCCGATAACTCCCGCCAGGCCGCGAATTCTCCCCGCTATAATCGCGTCGTTCAGAGGCCTATAGGTGGAGCGGTATTTTCCCCCGAGAAATTGGAACACCGACTCGGTGGTAAACCCGGCCACCATCCGCTCAGTTACCTGGGGAATGTACTGGGTGCCGTTCCGGTTCGGGAAGTTATCTATGGCCGCTTCGAGGATCTGTTTAGCGATGTCGACGGCCCTGTCCTCGTGGAATTCTATATGCTCGAATCCGGGCATCTTCGCCTTAGGAGAGGTGGTTACGAGCTTGGTATGGAAACAATCCGCCGATTCCTTCAGTCCCGGCCAGATGCACTGGACGTCGACCACCATCATGTCGACGACCCCGGTCTGCAGAGCGAGGCCCTGCTGCATATAGCTCCCCGCCACGGGTATACCGTGGCGCATCATGATCTCGTTCGCGGTACAGCATATGCCGCCGAGCTGTATCCCCTTGGCCCCTTTCTTCTTCGCCTTGTCGACGATTTCATCGGCTTGGGAGATTGTGGCGATGATGTCCGACAGGGTCGGCTCATGGCCGTGGACGATTATATTGACGTGGTCTTTTTTGAGGATCCCCAAATTGACTTCCGATGTGAGAGGGTCCGGGGTCTTGAAGATGACGTCGGAGAGCTCGGTTCCCACCATGGAACCCCCCCACCCGTCCGCGAGGGAGGTACGAAGTCCGTGAAGGATCAGGTTTTTATAATCCGCGTCGACGCCGATGTGGGTGCGGTGCATGGTTTCCACCACTTCCCGGTCGATGGACCGCGGCATGATTCCCTTTTCCTTCCACAGCTTGACCCTCGCCGGCGGGGCCGCCTCGGCCATCCGGAGGGTACCGGTCTGCCGGCCGAATTCCTTCAAGACCTCATCGGCAACATCCTTTGCGAGGGCCCTCGGTTCTTTTCCGTCGCTTTCAACCCCGTAGATACCGGCCACGGCTTTGAGCTTTTCCATGTCCTTGACGGAGTAATCGCTGCTTTCGCTTTCACCGATTAAGAGCAGCGTATGGGCGATATCCCGGCCGTGGTCGGAGTGGGCCGCGGCCCCGCCGGCAATCATACGAATCAGGTGCCGGGCGGCGAAGGTGTCGGCGGTGGCCCCGCAAACCCCGGTTTTCGGCCCGTCGCCGAAGGGGTCGATCCTGCACGGGCCCATATTGCAGTGCCTGCAGCACAAGCCGAGACTGCCGAACCCGCACTGAGGCTGCTGCGCTTCGAACCTGTCCCAGATCGTCGTAAGCTGCTTTTCGCCGGCCCGCTTCAGCAACTCCTGAGTGGCTTTGTCGGCGTATTTCAATTCTTTTGTCATACTTTCCTCCGAGTATCTCACTATTCTATATCATTCCACCCGAAGGCGGAGCGATTCACCTGTCTTTCACACGCACTGGAGACGTACCGAAGGTGCGGGAACACGCGCGAGAAATCCGGAGTTTTTTACATGATCGATGTCGGGATGTGACGGAAGGCAGGGTTTTGACTGGTAAAAATGTTTAGTGCTCATGCTACCCCAGTTTCCTTTTCATTAACCGTACGGGGCTTAAGCAACTTAGATGCTATGACTGTCTTTTATTATAGACCGTGATCCGGTCCAGGGCAAGCATTATTATCTTGATAATACTTGTTAACCTATTAAGAGTGCCCCCGATCGTGGGGATAAAAACAGCCTAGATGATCAATCTGTAACGAATAACATGATTTTGAGGATAAATCGGAGTCTCCGGCGAGATAATTACAACTATAAACTGTATTTAACCGAAAATCGTCCCCACGATCGGGGGCACTCTCTAACCTATTGTGTCCAAAATTGACTGAATTTCGTCGAGAAAGGGGCCGTCGACGGTCAGAACATTCGCTTTTCCTAAGTTTATCCGGTGAATTTCATCGGAATATCCGATCATACCGGCAATTTCGATACCTCCGGCGTGATCATGGATGAACCGTTTCTGTTCTTCCGTTTCGACCTTGTTTCCGATGATAACGACCTTTTTTATTCCGATGTCCCGGGAGAGTTTATGTATCCGCCTTGCCGTTTCGATGCTCGTCAGACTCGGCTCGACGACTACGCACATCACATCCATACCGACGGCGGTGCCCCGCCCGAGATGCTCGATACCGGCTTCCATATCGAGAACAACCGATTCGTTCCTTCCGACGACGAGATGCGACAGAAGGCTCCTTAAAAAGGCGTTTTCCGGACACGCGCAGCCGCCTCCGCCCCGATAGGTCGTTCCCATGACCAGAAGGCGGATCCCCTCATGCTCGACCCAGTAGGTTTCCGGAATATCATCGACCTTCGGATTCATCTTGAAAAAGGGAGACGGTTTACCGGCTTCCGTTTCGGTCCTTTCCGCTATCAGCTCTTTGTATTCGATAATCGGCGTGATATTGGGGTCGGGCAGGCCGAGGACGAGCCCTAGGTTCATGTCGGGGTCCGCGTCGATTGCAAGGACCTTCTCTCCGCCGTCCCGGAGCCGGCGGGCGACGAGGCCCGAAATCGTACTCTTCCCGACTCCTCCCTTACCGGTAAATGCGACTTTCATGGTGATTATTGTAGTATCCCCCGGGAGAGGAGTCAAATAGAATCTTCCATATGGAAACAATCAAATTTATGCTATATAATCTTTTGTATATGGATGCCTTCTGCCGAAAATACAGCGAACCGGTATCGCTGGAGGACTCGGAAAAAAGTGCCGCCTGCAGGCATCCCCGGGACTACTGCAAGTTCCGGTCCTCGTGCATGGTGTACTATTTATCCCGGGAAGATGAAGACGGTCGGCGGGCAGAGTCCGAAACCTCCTCTGGCAGGGGAGACCCGTATTCGCTATAATCGGGGTATGTTCCCCTACATCGAGATAATCCTTAAGATTCTGCCTATAATCGTGCTGTTCGGAGCGGGTGCTCTGATGCGGAAAATCCGATTTTTTCGCCCCGAGACCGTTGCCGAGCTCAAAAAGCTCGTGGTTAACGTTACGCTTCCCGCGCTCCTGTTCCTGGCCTTTGCTTCGATGCGCCTCGAAGCCGTCCATCTGCTCATCATCGGGGCAATCTTCGCGGTCTGCGTCGTCATGCTCCTCATCGGTCGTCCCCTCTCGCGGATGGCGGGAATACGGACACCCTACTTTCCCATGCTTCTCGCGGGGTTCGAGACGGGGATGCTCGGCTATGCCGTCTTTTCCTCGGTCTTCGGTTTCGAGCATATCGACAAGCTCGCCGTCATCGACTTAGGGCAGGTTCTCTTCGTCTTCTTCGTGCTGATGACGGTGCTCATCCGAATCAGAGGGGGAGCGAAGAGCTCCACGGAAGTCGTGAAGCTCTTCGTCACCTCCCCGGTTATTATATCGATCTTCGCGGGTATCGCGGTGAGCCTGATCAGTATGGCGGTCCCTATCACGGAGAACCTGGGCTGGGAGACCCTCGCGAGTCTGTTTACCCTAATCGGGAGAATCACCACCCCGGTCATCGCCATCGTCATCGGGTTCGAGCTCAGTTTCGCGGGAAGCGGGATCATGCGGACGGTTAAGACCATCTTGGTCAGATACATCCTTCTCGCCGCGGCGGCGGTGCTCCTCAACCGCTTCCTTATTCGGGGACTCTTGGGACTCGGAAGAATGTACGAGTACGCCCTGATGACAATGTTCCTCCTTCCCCCTCCCTTCGTTATATCGGTGTTCATGGACGAAAAAGACCGGGAGAACGGAGAATACGTGGCCAACACCCTGTCGATAAGCACGGTGGTCTCCTTAGGTGTTTTCATCCTGGCGATGCTCCTGATGCAGGGAAGAGTATGAAAATACTGGTCTACAACCCCTTCGCGGGTATAAGCGGCGACATGAACCTAGGCGCCATGGTGGATGTAGGCGTTCCCGCCGAATATATCTCGGGGGAGCTCGAAAAGCTCGGTCTCGAGGAGTTTACACTTTCCTTCTCGAGGGGGATCAAGAAGGGGATATCCGGGACCCGCGCCTCGGTGGAGGTACGGCATCACTATAAGCACTCTCATCCGCCCCACCGGAATCTCCGGAACATCGAGGAAATTATAACCGGCAGCCGGTTATCACCCGGCGTCAAAAACACGGCGATGAAAATATTCAGGCTCGTTGCCGAGGCGGAGGCCAAGGTCCACGGGAAACCGGTCGACGAGGTCCACTTCCACGAGGTCGGAGCGGTGGACTCGATCGTGGACATCGTGGGGGCGGCGGTCTGCTTCGATTACCTGAAACCTGATCGGGTGATATCCACTTCCGTAGAGCTCGGAAGCGGCTGCGTGGAGTGTGCTCACGGGACCATTCCGGTTCCCGCCCCGGCGACCGCGGAGATCCTGACGGGAGTTCCCGTCCGCACCGGAACCGTTTCGGGGGAGGCCGCCACTCCCACGGGGGCGGCCATACTCAAGGGTTTAGTCGACCGGTTCAGCGAAGCCTCCGCGTACACTCCCCTGCGAACAGGCTACGGAATCGGATACCGGGACGCCGAACTCCCCAATGTGCTGCGGGTCTTTCTCGCCGAAACCGCCGAGGAGGAGATCGTGGGACAGGGAGATGGGGAGGAGCAGGAAGGAAAAGAAGCCTGCCTTATCATCGAATGCACCGTGGACGATATGGTCCCGGAATATTACGAACCGGTCCTCGACAGTTTGTTCCGCGCCGGGGTCAAGGATGCGTGGCTTAACCCGGTCATCATGAAGCGCTCCCGTCCGGCCGTGGTCATCTCGGTCCTGACCGGCCCCGAATCGGAGGACTCGGTCCGGCGGATACTTCTTACCGAGACCACGACCGCGGGAATACGGGAGTACCCGGTTATGCAGACCCGCCTCGGGCGGCGGACCGTGACCCGGACCACAGCCTACGGTGAGCTCGAGGTCAAACAGTTCTCCTACCGGGGAAAAAAGATAAAAGAAAAGCCCGAATTCCGGAATGTTACGGCCTTAGCCGAAGCGGCGGGGGTAACGCCCCTGGAGATCCTGCACTCCATCGGCGGGCCGGCAGCCATCGGCGGCCGGAACGATACGGGAGAGACCTCATGAGCCTGTGCAGGAGAGAGGACCGTCTCTTTCAGATTCTCACCGTTCTCGGCCCCGCCGCGGTGGCCTTCTCCGGGGGGACCGACAGTGCGTACCTTGCCTACGCGGCGAAACAGACCCTCGGCGATCGATGCATCGCCGTGACCGTTGCCCCGCCCTATGTCCCGAAGAGCGAGGTGGATGAGGCCGAACGGGTCGCCGCGGAAATCGGGATCGATCACTTTATTACCGAGCTCCCCTGGCCGGTGAGGATCAGGAACAATCCTCCTGACAGGTGCTATCTATGCAAGGAAACCCTCCTCGAGGTCATTATCGACCTTGCCCGGGAAAAGGGTTTCTCCGCCGTTGCCGAGGGGTCGAATACCGACGACCTCGACGATTACCGGCCGGGAAGGAGAGCCGTGGAGGAGCTCGGTGTGCGGAGCCCCCTTCTCGAAGCGGGGATGAGCAAGGCGGATATCCGGATCGCCTCCAGGCAGGCGGGGCTCTCCACTTGGGACAAGCCCGCCTTTACCTGCCTTCTTACCCGGCTCCCCCACAATGCCCCGGCTGATCCGGCCCTCCTCGAGCGGATCGGGAAGGCCGAGCGGTTCCTCCTGAACGAGGGTTTCGTTTCCGCCCGGGTCCGCTACGAGGAGGGGATGGCGGTTATCGAAGTCGCCGCGGACCGTATCGCGGACCTCGCCTCAGGGGAGGTTCGAGAGCGGATCAACCGGGAGCTCGGGCAACTCGGGTTCCGCCGGATCTGCGTCGATCTCGGGGGGTATCGCCGAGGCAGCATGAACCCTCCCGGTAAAGGGGAATCGGGATGCGGGGAGGAGAGACTATGAGCGGCGACGAACGGGGGAAGAGCCCCCTCGAGGAGATCCTCGAACAGGTCCGCCGGGGAGAGTTGACCATAGAAGCAGCGGAAGCGTCCGTCCGCAACTGTCTCTACGAGGATGTAGGGCACACTAAGCTCGATGTCGACCGCCCCCGGAGGACCGGGTTTCCCGAGGTCATCTACTGTGCCGGTAAGACCGAGGAGCAGCTCGCCGACATCTTCGCCGTCATGCGGGAGAAGAAGCTCCCCCTTTTAGGAACCAGGCTCGAAGGGGAGATGTGGGACAAACTCGCCCCCGTCGTCCCGGAGGCGGAATACAATCCCCTCGCCCGGACGGTGACCCTCTCCTTCGGACACGAAAATAAAACGGCGACGAGCATCGCGGTGATCGCGGCCGGAACCAGCGACCTCCCGGTG
>JBKHAJ010000304.1:0-3409 GCA_046542935.1 Spirochaetia bacterium
GTCGCTCTTCTCCCGTTGAGGATATACACCGCCGTCATGGCCAAGGTGCCTCCGACAATGGTGTTCCATGTCGGGATCTCCCTTAAGAAGAGAAAGCTGAAAAATACAGCGAAGACGGGGACGAGGAATACGAAATTACTCGCCCGGCGGCTGCCGAGCTTTCCCGAGGCGATAAAGTAGATAGTCGCGGAGAAGGCCATGGCGAGAAAGCTCAAATACAGCAGGTTGAGCCAGAAAAACCCCCCCTGGGAAAATACCGCGCCGGTGTCCCCGGCGTAGAGGGAGAAGGGAATGCTTAATACGGTAGCAAAGAGGTAGAAGTAGAACATGTAGGCAGCGAAGGGGACCGTCTTCTGGACGTGGCCGCTCACGACGGTGACCGAGGCCCATACCACCGATGAGATCAGAAAAAGACCGTTCCCGAAGCGGAAGATCTCCGAGGCGTCGAAGGTCCACAGCCTTAACATGAGAAATCCCCCGGAAAATCCGACAGCGAGGCCGATGACGGCCAAGAGGGGCATCCGCTTGCGGATGAAGAAAGCCGTTATCATGTAGGTGAATATCGGATTAGTGGTGGTAACCAGGACCCCGCCCGCTCCGGCGAGCCCGGTTTCGATCCCCATAAAAAAAAGCTGGTTGTACGCCGCGAACAGGGCGGCGCCGAATAGTGTCCACACCAGCCCGGTCCATCCGATCCGGAAGCTCTGCTTGAAGATGAAGATAAGGGGAGCGACAGCCATGGTCGCAAAGATAAACCGGAAGAGAACGATTGTCTGAGACGAGATGATCCCGCTTATCGCCTTCGCCGACGACCAGGCCCCTCCCCAAAAACCCATGGAGATTATGATGAGGAAAATAAATACGAGCTCTTTCAGGCCTTTCGGGCCGCGGGATTCGGTTTGCATGGTATCGCCAGTTAAAAACAAATCTGCCCGATGTGTCAATTCACGTACCGGAAACGGGCCGGAAACGCCCGCGGCGCTTGCCTGGTGAGGGCCGGTCAGGACTGGGGCGAAGGCACCCGGATCCTCACCGCACCCTCTCGAATGCGCACCGCAAGCCTCTCAGGTGTTATCTTATCACCGTCGGCCTGGATGGGGAGTTTCGGGAGGCCGTCGACGGAGAGCTCCCGGTAAAAAACCGTTTTCCACAGGTATCTCTCGGATCGCTTGATACTTCCGGAAATGACGTCGAATACCATGGCGAGGAAATCGCCCGCGGTCTCGACGGTCATGATGTAGCACTCCATTTTTCCGTCGAAGGGGTCGCTTCCCGCGAAGACCGGGGCTACCGGTGTCTTCATAAACCCGGCGTTGCAGAGGATGAGCTCCCGCCCCCGGACGGTATAAGTACTTCCGTCGGCGCGAACGGCGAAGTTCATAGGCTCGAGGCGGAAAAAGTGGACTAAAAGTCCTCCGATATAGCTCAAGAGTCCGAAGATCCGCTTGGCACGGCTCTTCAGCTGGGTTATGGTCAAGGAACTCATCCCTAAGCTTATATTGAGAAAGTAAATCCGTTCTCCCACCTCGAGGCCGTCTAGAGAACGGACTTCCGGGCTCTCGAGCATGTTCCGGACAGCCCCGCGGAGGTTCACGGGCATGTTCAGATACCGTGCCAGGATGTTTCCCGTTCCCCCGGGCAGGATGGTGAGGACGATTTTCGTTCCGATCAAGGGTTCCGCTATCCGGGATATGGTGCCGTCCCCGCCCCACACTAAAATCTCGGTAAATCCCTCTCCCGCCGCCGCAGCAACCCGAGAAGCGAGATCATCCACCTCCTCACTCGCGTACCAGTCGTAGTCGAGCCCCAATCTCTCGAGCTCCTCGCGAAGTACGCGGAGGGTCCGACGCGGACGTATGCGCCCGCTTGCGGTATTTATCAGGAGAAGTAATCGGCGGTCCATTCAGTTTTCCGGTGTTATTCATCCTCGCTGAAGTCGACTGATCCGGAATCTATTATCCTCGTATGCCTGGATTTTTCAATACCGGTTATTGCCTCCATCTTCATGGTCAGGAAGATCTCGCTCCGAGTTCGATAGACTTCATGGCATCTCCTCCTTGCTCAAATATAGCTAGAGGGGACACCCCGGGCAAATACGCCTATTTTTCCGGCAGCCAGTTCAGAGGACCGAAAGCCTTGAGCTTTTCCCTTCTCCGGGCGGAAAGCTTCTGGAGGGTCAACGGCCTGCTGGCCCTGCGCAGGTGACGCATGTACTTCCGGTCCAAAAGTTTCCACACCATAAAGCCGGCCAGGGTCCCCAACCAGGGGAGGAGACCCTTGGTCCGGTAGAAGGACCTGTAACAGCGTATAGAGAGCTTCTGGAGCTTCAGGGGGGTCAGGTTCTTAGGAATAACCACCGAATGGCTTCCGTCGAAGTACTTCCAGTCGTCGACGAAGATCCGGTTTTGGGCCGCCAGATTGTCGTAGAGTTCGGTTCCCGGGATCGGATAGAGTACCGAGAACTGGGCGGTTTCGGTCCCGCATTCCTTGGCAAAATTGACGGTCTCCATGATCGATTCCTCGGTATCGCTGTCCGCACCTAGGATAAACATGGAGTGGGTCCGCATTCCCGCCGCCCGGATCTTCGCGATAGAGTCCTTGACCATCTCCACGCTCTGGTTCTTGTGGTAATCTTTAAGCGCTTCGGGATTGACCGACTCGGTGCCAAGCCACAATGTACGGCATTTGGCACGCTTCAGCATCTCGAGGAGCTCCGGGTCCCGGGCCACGTGAATATCGAATTGACTCGACCATTCGAAGTCCAGATCGGCCCGGATCATCTTCTCCAGGAGGATCTTGGTCTTTGTCTTACTCGCCGCGAAGTTATCGTCATAGAAGAAGGCAAACCGGTACCCCTCATCGTAGCGCATCTTGAACTCTTCCATTACCAGATCGGCGTCTCTGACCCGGACCTTTCTTCCGAACATCTGAGTCACCGAGCAGAAGATACAGTCGTGGGGACAGCCCCGGGAGGCCGACATGGGAGCGATATCCCGGTACTTGCTCCGGGCGTTCCGTTTATAGTCCTGGAGGATGCTCAAATCGAGGATGGGGAGATCGTTGATATCGGGTCGTGCTCCCCGGATGATCTTTTCCGTAGGATTCTCGAAGATCTCCCGGACCTTCGGCTCCGCTTCGCCGACGACAACGTGATCGCAGTGCCGCCCAGCCTCTTCCGGCCGGGCGGAGGGATGGTTCCCTCCCATAATCACTTTCTTATCGGGGAACTGCCGCTTGATTGCATCGGCTATCTGATAGGCCCGATGGACCGTGTGGGTAACCGCGGTAAGACCGACGATGTCCGCTTCCCTGATAAAGGGATGGAGCTCATCCTTCCGCTCGTTGTACATCCGGGTAAAGTCTTCCTTGAACACCTTTACCTCGTGACCCGCCTGCTTGAGGAGGGTTC
>JBKHAJ010000305.1:0-3404 GCA_046542935.1 Spirochaetia bacterium
ATTCTCAAGGAATCGAAGCGGTCTAAGGGAAAATCCTCGGTCGTGAGTTCCCCGGGCCTTTCCGCCCGGGGTGAATACTCCCCGTTTCCGGCATCGAACCCCAGCCGGGCGAAGCCGATACGGAATCCGACAACGGCTATGATGATGACCGCGGCCAGTACAATAAAGATTGTCAGTAAAACAGCATTACTCGTTTTCATGTAGCTCTCCCTTTTTGTAATCGGAATAGTAATTCTTTACATCGTCGAGATCCATGCCGAGGAGATCCATGATCTTGAAAACCCTCGGCAGCTCCCGTTCGATGAAATCTCTCTTCTTGATGTCCTGCACCTTCTTATATCCTCCCTCTGAAACGAAATACCCTATACCTCGTTGATTATGTATGACCTCCCGGTCCTGCAGCTCGTTGTAGGACCGGACAACCGTATTCGGATTCACTTCGACCTCCACAGCCATTTCACGTATCGAGGGGATTTTGTCCCCTTCACTCCATACCCGTTCAAGGATGTTTTCCATCATCCATTCGGTTATCTGCAGATAAATCGGCTCATTGCTCTCGAATTGCATCACCTTACCTCTATTTCTCTGAATCGTATGTAACTGAGAACCCACAGCGCGGCGGGGAGGCAGTAGCCGAAGAGTATCGTCGTCACGACCTCCAAGAAACCTCCGAACCTGAGCATTCCGGGAACTTCGGCCATGGAAAGAGAGAAATCGCCCCACGCGGCAGTGATAATCACGTCCCGGATCACTCCGAAGAACATCGCCCCCGCAACGAGACCCGCGAAGAGGGCTATGACGATCGCCGTGAGGATCACCGAGAGGAGGGTCTTGATGAAAGCACCCTTTTTGAAGAATACCGCCCCGAAGAAAAAGACCGCATGTACCCACAGATATCCCGCTATAGCCTGGCGTATCCGAAAGTTTAGGGGATTGAAGAGACGCGGCCCGTGACCGAAGATGAGGGTGAAAAAGCCCTTCATCACCGCCGAAAACACGAAGGAGAGGATCAAAGCCGCAAGCACGTATCCGATCGTCGTTATAGACCACTTGCTCAAAAATTTTTCGGCCCTCGAGGCGGGATAGGTCAGCGTCGATGTGCTCATGGTTCTGTCGTGAAATTCGTTGAAACTTAGGCTGGTTGCGATAATGCCCGCGATGAATAATCCGTTCGCAAATATGAGAACTTCGGTGTTTCCCGCGGTCGCATATGAAATCAGCTCCACGAGGAAGTAGATCCCTAAAATAATCGATATGGTAATGACAGCGCCCTTGTACTGAAAAAAGAGGTCTCTTTTAAGCACATTGAAAAAGCGCGGTAGTTTGAATTCTTCGGTTTTCACTGTTTTCCTCCGTTTCCTGATTCGAATGCACCTTTTACTCTGTCCGGCCGGGTAATAACGGCGTTAAAGAGCAGTTCTATGTCCACATTGGACTCATTACGCGCAGTGTTTGCTTCTAAGACCGCATGTCCCCCTATCACCTTCTCCGCGTACAGGTAGTCCCCCTCATCGAGCTGCTTTCTTACCTCCACACTCAAGGCCCGGGAGATCTCCTCTCCGGTATGATTGAACACAATTTCACCGTCGTGGAGGATGATGATCGGATCGATGAGGCTCTCTACGTCTCTGACCTGGTGGGTGGAGATGATAAAGCTCCTCTCCTCGGTCAATCCGGACGCGAGAAGCTTCCGAAACCGGCTCTTCGAGGGAATGTCCAATCCGTTCGAGGGTTCATCGAAAATAGTCAACGCGCAATTAGTTGCTATCCCGAAGGCGGTCAAGAATTTCTTCTTCTGTCCGTAGGACAGATCGGTAAGCATGAGGGCACAGTCGATCTCGAATTCAGCGGCCGCTTCCCGGAATAGGGTATCATCGAAACGGGGATAGAAGGGCGCGTAGAGCTTGACGTAGGTATTTCCCGAAAGTTTCGGAACGTAGAACTCTTCGGGAAGAAAATAGAGGTCCTCGAGCATCTCCGCCTTTCGATGCCCCGGAATGCATCCGAAAACCGAGGTGTCTCCCTCATTTGGAAAGATAAGTCCCGCTAGAATTTTCAAGAGGGTCGTCTTTCCCGCCCCGTTTTTCCCGAGAAGCCCGTAGATGTTTCCCGGTTCGATTTCGAGGTTCAAACCTTGAAACAGCAGCTGCTGAGGTTTGTAGTAAAAACTTAAACCTTTGATTTCTACCATAATTGTCTCCTTGCATTATTAGTGTACTATTGTTGTAGTACAGTAGTAATCTACAACAGAACTCCGCCCCCGTCAAGGGGAATTTCATTTTTTTTATTTTTTTTGTATGCTTTCGGTCGGGAGCGGAAATGGAGTATAGAACAGAAAGTGATTCTTTAGGAGAAAAGCGAATCGAAACGGATAAGTACTGGGGGTGCCAAACGCAGAGAGCCCTGGAGAACTTTCCTATCGGAAGCGAGCGGTTCCCCAGACAATTTATCAGGGCCCTAGGCATCGTGAAAAAGGGATGCGCCCTTGCCAACAGCGATTTGGGCTCGTTGAGCGCGGAAAAACTTACATCCCTGGTAAAGGCCGCCGACGAGGTCATAGAGGGGAACCTCGATGATCACTTCCCCTTGAAGATATGGCAAACCGGGAGCGGCACCCAGACCAATATGAATGCGAATGAGGTCATCGCCAACAGGGCCATCGAGCTTCTCGGGGGCGAAATCGGAAGCAAAGAGCCCATCCACCCCAACGACGACGTTAATAAGAGCCAATCCTCCAACGACGTTTTTCCGACGGCCATGCACATCGCGGCGGTCGAGGAATGCCACGGCTTCCTCCTGCCGGCGGGTAAAAATATGCAGGAGATCCTTACCGGGCTCTCCGAGCGCTTCAGGGATGTTGTCACATGCGGACGCACCCACCTTCAGGATGCCGTTCCCATTACCCTCGGACAGGAATTTTCCGGTTTCACCGCGCAGATCGAGGGATGCCTCACCGCGGTCGCGGCGGATGTCCGGGAGCTGTATGCAGTCCCCATCGGCGGGACCGCGGTGGGAACCGGCTTGAATACCAATCCCGAATTCGGTCCGGCCGCGGCCGCTCACATCGCGGATATCACGGGGTTTCCTTTCCACTGCGGAGAAAACAAGTTCGCGTGTATAGCGGCCCACGACGGGTTTGTCAGGCTCTCCGGGAGCCTCAATACGCTCGCCTGCGCCCTCATGAAGATCGCCAACGATATTCGCCTTCTCGGCTCCGGTCCCCGATGCGGGCTCGGTGAGATTACACTTCCCGCGAACGAACCGGGAAGCTCGATCATGCCCGGGAAGGTAAATCCCACCCAGGCCGAAGCTCTTACCATGATCTGCGCGAGGGTCATGGGAAACGCAACCGCGGTAAGCGTCGCGGGGGCATCGGGACACCTCCAGCTGAACGCCTTCAAGCC
>JBKHAJ010000037.1:0-18222 GCA_046542935.1 Spirochaetia bacterium
GCTTACGACACCCATACCTTTCGAGGACTTCGAGACCTAATTCGGTATCCGTTTCGTCCTTGTCTTCGGGATATGTCAGTTTTTTCTCGTCGGGAAAAGAGTAAAATGCTTCACCACCGGATACCGAGTCCATATCGCCTATGACGATATCGGGCACAATTCCGTAGGACTGAGCCAGATCGAATCCTGAATCGGCGGCCACCACGCAGTCTGCTTGTGTGAGTATCTTTTCGACTGATTTTAAACCAGGCGCTTTTCCGCCTATGAGCAGTATTCCCGTCACATCCTTCTCGCCGTTTCACTATATCCTACAATTATTTTTTTTGCAATTTAGCCGTAAATTCCGCTTCATGGATTTTTTTTTATACCGATCATAGAAATGTAAATCCAGGGACAAGGAAGTCCCGCAATACATCATCAAGGAGGATGATATGATTATCAATCACAACATGAGCGCTCTGTTCGCGCACCGTCAGTTGAAATTCAACAACTCGGAAGTGCAGCAGAATGTCGAGAAGCTCTCGTCCGGAGAACGGATCAATCGCGCCGGCGATGATGCCTCCGGTCTTGCCGTTTCCGAAAAGATGCGCGCTCAAATCCGCGGTCTCAATCGTGCCGGGATGAACGCTGAGGACGGAATCTCATTTATCCAGACCGCTGAGGGGTACCTCCAGGAGACCCAGAACATCCTGCATCGTCTCCGTGAACTTGCGGTCCAAGCCTCGAACGGTATCTACACCAGCGAGGACCGGATGCAGATCCAAGTGGAAGTGTCCCAGCTCGTGGACGAGGTGAACAGGATTGCATCGCACGCCCAGTTCAACGGGCTCAATCTCCTGACCGGTCGTTTCGCCAGGGAAACCGGCGAGAACACCGTAACAGCGAGTATGTGGCTCCACATCGGCGCCAACATGGACCAGCGGGAAAGACTGTACGTAGGGACGATGACGGCTCAAGGCCTCGGCATCCAGAGTCCTTCGGGACTCCCCCACACCGCGACGTTTATCTCGATCTCCAGTCCTGACGCCGCGAATATCTCTCTTGCCACCATCGATTCTGCCCTGATGAAGGTCAATAAGCAGCGGGCCGATCTCGGGGCCTATCAGAATAGGCTCGAGCACGCTATTCAGGGAATCGCCGTAGGCGCGGAAAACCTCCAAGCTGCGGAATCGAGAATCAGAGACACCGACATGGCGAAACAGATGATGAATTTCGTGAAAAACCAGATTCTCACTCAGACTTCCACCGCTATGCTCGCTCAGGCGAACCAGAAGACCCAGACGGTCATGCAGCTCTTCCAGTAGAGCTTCGGTCGACCGCCTAAACGCGGCACAACCTGTGCCGGAGACCGCCCGAACCTTAATCTCGGGCGGTCATTTTTTTTCGCCCCGCCGAACGCACAATATCGCTTGACACCTATATTTTTTTCCTGATTAACTTGGGGCGTGAAGGTCCCTAGAATTCTCCACGATTTCAGCAACGCATTCCATGATTCCGGACACGAGTGTTATCTCGTCGGCGGGGCTGTTCGTAATATGATCGCGGGGTTCGAGGTTACCGATTACGATTTTGCCACGGACGCGCTCCCGGAAGAGGTTATGAAACTCTTCAAACGGGTAATACCCACGGGCATCAAGCACGGAACGGTCACGGTGCTCTTTCGACATCATAAGTTCGAGGTAACCACATACCGTACCGAAGGAACCTACAGCGACGGACGCAGGCCCGACACAATCGAGTATCTTCCCTCCATAGAAGAAGATCTCAAAAGACGGGATTTCAGCATCAACTCCTTGGCGCTCAATCTCCACACCGGCGAGCTCTTGGATCTTCACGGGGGAAGGGAGGACATAAAAAATGGCCTTATCAGAGCCATAGGGACTCCTGACGAGCGTTTCAAAGAAGATCCTTTACGCATTATGCGTGCCTGCAGATTTGCCGCCCAGCTCGATTTTTCCATCGAGGAACATACCTTCGACGCCGCCGCCCGATTGTCCGATCGAATCCGCTCGGTAAGTGCGGAACGGATCCGGGACGAATTCGAAAAGATTCTTCTCTCCGACATACCGTCTAAGGGAATCCACTCCATGGATAGGACGGGTATCCTCGACATCATAATTCCCGAGATGTCCGAGGGAAAAGGGGTCCTGCAAAAGGGATTTCACGATTTCGACGTCTTCACCCACAGCCTCTACTCCTGTGACTCCGCGCCGAAGGATTTGATCGTCCGGTTAGCCGCCCTCTTCCACGATATCGGAAAACCCCGTGCGATTTCCTACGATGAAGAAGGTATCCCCTCGTTCCACCGTCATGAACAGCTCTCCGCCGCCATGACCCGGAGAATTCTCGACCGGCTCAAGTTTCCCCGGTCCGTCGAACGAACCGTTATTCACCTCATCGAACAGCATATGTTTCATTATCAGGACCAGTGGTCCGATTCGGCGGTCCGTAGATTTGTCTCCCGGGTCGGGAAGGAGTCTATCGGCAGACTCTTCCAGCTCCGGATAGCCGACGCCGAGGGTATGTCCGAACGCCGCATGCATCCCTACAAACTCGATGAGCTCAAAGTAAGGGTTGATGAGGTTATAACGAAGGATAACGCTTTTACGGTCAAGGATTTGGCCGTCGACGGAAACGACCTCGCCCGGGACGCCGGTGTGCCGAAAGGACCCGAAATGGGTGTGGTGCTCGATTTTCTCCTTGAATCGGTCCTCGATGATCCTGAGCTCAATACCCGTGAAAAGCTCATAGATATTGCCCGAAGATACTATGAAAGCCACGTCGCGGTGGAGTGAGTAACATCAAGAGACTTAATCTAGTCGTTCCGGGATTTTCACCTTCAACAGCTCATTGTACGCCGCTGCGGCGGCATTCTGTTCCGCCTCTTTCTTGTTTCTTCCCTCTCCCGGGCCGTAACTCTTTCCCTTGATCTTGACTTCCATCCAGAAGACCTTGCTGTGGTCGGGACCTGTCTTTTTTATGAGCTGATACTTCGGGTAGGTCTTGAAGTGTTTCTGGACGTACTCCTGAAGCAGGGTCTTGTAGTCCTTCTTGTGACGGTTTTCGAGTACTTTATTGATTTCCGGTACGATGTACTTGAGAATAAAATCCCGAACCGCCCGATACCCGCTGTCCAAATAGTAGGCACCGATAATCGCTTCCATGGCGTCGGCAAGGAGGGCCTTCTTTGTCCTCCCGCCTGAATACTCCTCCCCTTTCCCGATGAGGATAAAGTTGTCCACCTTGATCGCCTTTGCGACGAACTCGAGACTGTCCTCGCTTACCACAAACGATTTTATCCGGGCCAGGTCACCCTCGGCCTTATCGGGAAGCCTTTGAAAGAGGTAGTCGCTGACTACGAGACCCAGTACACTGTCGCCGAGGAACTCGAGTTTTTCGTTATTATCGATGTTTTCAGCATTTTCGTTGGCGAATGATCGGTGGCAAAATGCAAGGTTCAGGAACCTGAGGTTCCTGAACCTTATATCAGCATGTTTTTCAAATAGGTGCAGTTCTTTTTTTCGTTCCGGTGAAACACTCGGTGTGTTCAACTCAAGCTGTTTTTGAAACGAAAACACTTCTTTAACGGTTTCGGTACCGTGTCTAGAGCTGAGATTTGATATATTCTACAGCATCACCCACGGTTTCGAATTCATTGGCCTTCTCGTCGGGAATGCTGATCCCCATTTCTTCTTCGATGGCGTAGACGAGTTCGTAGGTATCTAGGCTATCGGCGCCTAAGTCCTGCCTGAAAGATGCGTCGAGGGTGATCTTGTCTTCCTCGATTTCGAGTTTCTCAGCGATGAGTTTCTTCATCTTTTCGAAAAGTTCTTCTTGTTCCATGCTCTCCTCCTATAGCTCTTATGAGAAATCTTCAAGCTCTAATATTTGTTTTCCCCGGTAAAACCCGCATTTCGGGCATACCCGGTGTGGAAGAACCTTGTTGCCGCAGGTCGAGCATTCGATCAAATTCGGCGCGTTCAGCTTCATGTTGATCGATCGTCTTCTGCGGGTTCGTGCCTTCGACGTCTTATATTTGGGGACTGCCATTTCCTAACCTCTCAACTTTTGTATTCACAAGACCGTACATGATCGCAAAGCTCTTGTCAAGCCTCATCTCCTTTCCTTTTCCCCGGTCAGTAGTTTGTCTTTCAGTGCTTTTTCCACCTGCGGCGGGACCATTGTCGAGACATCCCCATTCAGGACAACCAGCTCCTTGATGGCGGAACTCCTGAGCACGAAGTACTTCGGGTCCGTCGGCATGAGCAGCGTCTCGAGTTCCGGATCGAGGCCGCGGTTGAGCATGGAAAGCTCGAATTCATGACCGAAATCGGCTAATGCCCGCACTCCCCTGAGTAAGACCTTCGCTCCTACCTTCCCGGCGAAATCGACGATGAGCTTATCCCACACATGTACCTGGACGTTTTTCATCGATTGAACGATCGATTTCATGAGCTCGTACCGCTCATTCGCACTAAAAAGATAACTTTTATCGATGTTGTCCGCTATCACAATGTGGACCTCGTCGAATATTTTAGATGCTCTTCGTGCGATGTTGATGTGTCCATTGGTCGGAGGATCGAAGGATCCCGGGTATAGCGCATTCAGCATATCACTCAACCTATAACAACAAAATCGTTTCGAGTCAACAAATTTACTTTTGACAAAAATGTGTCGAATGGATACACTGATACCAGCATGAACAATATAACCGTGTTTTTTCGTGCATGCCTTATCGTAATGACCGTCTTCGGTCTGATCCTTGCAGGGTGTGCCACCGCGCCCGCGCCGGAATCGGCCGCACCGGTGGAAGAACCCGCAGAACCTTCACAGGAGCAGCCGGAACAGCCCGAGGAAGCTCCCGAGCCGTTTCCCGAGGAAGAGATTCCCGAAGAACCCAGCGAGGAATTCGAGGTAACCGAGGAAATCTACGAACAGACTTTCAGTGATGTAGAAAATCTGATTCAGGATCTCAATAAAATCATCAGCTCCGGAAACTACTCTAAATGGCTTACCTACCTCACCGAACCGTACAAGGAAAGGTACTCCGATCCCGCGGTCCTAGCGGAACTGTCGCGGCAGCCGACTCTCAAGAAATACGATATAAGACTTAGGACTCTCGAGGATTATTTCCGTTACGTTGTAGTTCCGAGCCGGTCTGAAGTACGCCTCGACGAGATCATTTTTAACGATGAAGAACATGTAAAGGCCCTCATGGAGATTGATGACCGTCAGGTTATCCTCTATCGGTTGCGTTTAGTCGACGGAAGTTGGAAAATTGGCTTGGCAAAATAGTATGCTTATATGTAAACTATCTTCATGGAAACGGAGAATATTATGAACAGACGTCTACCCTTGATTCTTATCGCGACGGTCCTTGCTTCCATCGTGCCCGGCTTAGCGTTCGGGCAGTCTTCTACGGGAGACGACCTCACTGTCGAAGAGCTATATCTGCAGAATGTCGAAATCGGCATCATCCGGGAACAAGCTGTTACGACCAGCAGAGATTCTAAGCTCCTAGCCCTCGATAACCTCCAGGAACTTGTCGATGAGGGTAAGGTCGACCAAAATTCCGCTGAGGCCCTCTACCTCCTCGATTACCTCGCGATGGAAGGAGTCGACAGGGTTATACGATTGGACGGCCGGGTCATCAATTACTTCCCCATGGTCCGGAAACAGGCGTGTAATATCCTCGGCCAGATCGGCGGAGAGACGGCGAAGGATATCCTACTCGATTCCCTCGGCGATGAAGAGGAGCCGATGGTCATGGCCGAGGCCGCCTATGCCTTGGGCGAAACCGGACTGGACGAAAACGGTGAGGTGAGCAGGGCATTGGCCTTCGAGCTCATCAGCCAGAACGTGACCGCCCCGGATGACAACTTCGCTTTCGCGGTCATGCTCGCTTACGAAAAGCTCGCCGCCGCGAATAACGGTATTCGCGAGCCTTCCGTGTATCTCTCGCTCATCCAGGTCGCGGAAGGGAATTACATCAAACCGGTCCGGGACAAGGCGCTCGAGGTTATGGATAGTCTCAGGGACTACTGATTAGTCGGAAAACGGCGGACAAGGTCAACTCGTATTCAGAGCATTCACCATCTCTTCCAGCCAGTCCACTTCGGCGCGAACGTGCAGTATCTGCTTGCGTACCAGACAGCGGGCCTGAAAGGACGATTTCCCTAAGAGCTCGTGCCGCTTCTCGAGTCTCTTGAGGAGCGCCGCGTAGTGGGTCTTCTGAATCTCGATATTCCTGATCGTCTCTTTTCGATTCTCCGTATCCATGCTCAAGAGGATATGGAGAGAGAAATCGTCCTTAGCGGAGAAACGTACCTTCTTAGGAATTTCACCCATCCATGTCTCGAGGGTTCTCTTTCCGTTTTCGGTTATACTGTAGACGTTCCGATCCAGGGTTTTCTCTCCCGCTTCGATCCGCTTGGCGATCAATCCCTCTCCGGCTAGCTTTTTAAGGGTGGGATATAACTGTCCGTAGGACACCGACCAGGCCGTCCCGAAGCGTTTCTCGAAGGATTGTTTGATCTCGTAGCCGTGTCGGGGAGCTGATCTCAAAAAACCGAGGACGGCATATTTCAACGACACGGAGGACCTCCGTTCCTCTTTCGGCTATTTAGACAGCCGACTGCTCAAAGATTTTCGCCAATCGGCCTTCTTGTCACCGGTTTCGTATTGGATTCTGCGCTCTACGGTAAAGCTTTTATAGCCCTTTTTCATGGTGACTACCCCGAAACATCCGTTCCCGATGTACGAGATGCGCTCATTCGGACCGAGGCGTTCCTTATCGGTGAGCTCCTTGATTATGCAATCGAAATGTACCGGGTTACTCGTGGAGCTGTCGGATATCGCGGTATGAATATTGTTTATCGGTTTTCCGCACCGCTCGCAGATTGGGGCCGGCCCCTTTCTGCGGTCCCGGTTCTTCGAATTCCACCTCTTAGGGCCGCGTCTTCTTCCCGATTTCCGCTTATTTCCGGAGTTCTGTTTTTTTTCGCCTTCTTCGTTCGATCCCACTACTGCTCCTCATCGATCTGTAAAATCTCTTTTGTCAAGGTCTGAGCGATCTGTTTAATTGCAAACTCAAGATAAAACTCATCCCCGATCTTTTTCTTGAGCTCTTCGAGCTTTTTTTGATCCGTAGGCTTCGCTATTCGTATCATGCTACACCGCTCTCTGTAAAGACATTCTCCAAGAGTTCAGGAGTAAGTTCGTTTCCCCGCAAAAACAGTACATCGTACTGTACGAAACTCTCCGCGAACCGCCTGTTCCTGTAGAGAAACTCTTTGGAAACCCCTATGATGGTTGCTTGTTTTCGCTTCCCCACCGCGTATTCCAGAGCATCGGTCCCCAGATTGATGTAACTCTTTATCTCGATGAAATGGACTACTCCGTTTTTCACGGCCACCGCGTCGATCTCCCCCCTTCTGGTTCGGTAATTGCGCTCGATTACGGTAAAGCCGTTGTCTTCGAGAAAGCCTTCGGCCCTATCCTCTCCTAATCGCCCTAATTGAGTACCCTTCATCGTCTAACTGGCGTTCTCCAGCTCCTTGGGGTTGATTGCCCGTGCTATATAGAGGTCTTTTTCTTTCAAGAGATCGATTACAACCTCTTCCTTTGTGTATTTCTTGCCCCGTGAGTCCACGACCAACCGTATAGTCGGACGGAGCGGCGCATCTATGTGGGTGTTGAGTACCCGCCCGATACTCGCGTCGTTGAGGAGGACGATACTTCCGATGGGATAGATACCCATGACTTTGATAAAGGCCTTCAATATCGCGCTGTCGAAACGCCTTCCGTTGTCGTTCAAGAGCTGCTTCATCGCCATGTACCCGATCATGGAGTTTCGGTAGGGACGGTGACTGACCATAGCCTCGAAAGCGTCGGCGACACTCAAGATGCGGGCGGGAAGACTTATCTCCTTACCCTTGAGCCCGTTTGGGTATCCCTTCCCGTCCCAGCGCTCGTGGTGCTGGAGGACTATTTCTCCGACCTCCTCCGGATATTTGAAGGTCTTTGTGATGAGCTTATGCGAATAGATGGGATGCATTTGAATAATTTTCAGCTCGTTCTGTGTAAGCTCACCTTCTTTCTTAAGCACCTTGTCGGGAATCTTCATCATCCCCACATCATGGAGGAGCGCGGCATATGCGAGAAGATTCACTTTGTGGGAGGGCAGCTTGAGACTGTTAGCCGTAAACACCGAAATGATCGCCGTATTCACCGCGCTCTCGGTCCTGTCGGATTCGCCGTGTCCGCTCAAGATCATAAAACTGATCATCTCGTCCTTATGGTCCTTGATGGCGGGAAGAAGTTCGGCGACGATGGTGTCGACCTCTTCCGAATCAACCGGCTCATTCTTGGCGACACTCTCGAACACCGCGTCCAGGGTTTCCACCGAGGTGTAGTACATATCCAGGAGCTTCTGATCCGCTTGGGCATCGAGGACGTTAATGAGCTTATCTATATCGTTCTGTCCCCGGTCGCTCCCCTTGACGACCTTTCCGTCGGTGTAGAGCTCTTCGATCCTCCACTTTTCGAGGCGGTCGATATCCTTCTGTTTGATCGGAATATTGGCGGGAACGAACAGGTTTTCATCCTCGATGTATACCGGAGCGGTGAATCGCATCCCCTCCTTGAGTTCCGATACTTTTATTTTCTTCATCCAATCTCCCTTTGGGCGTTATATACGAAGGCAAGAAGCCGGGCCACCGCTTCGAAAAGCTCTTCGGGTATCCACTCACCCGGATCGAGCCGATACATCTCTTCGGTAAGTCCCGCGTCGTGATGGACCGTAATATCGTTTTCCTCCGCGAGTCTCAATATCTTCTTCGCGAGCTCTCCCCGTCCCTTGGCAACGAGGAAGGGTGCCGGAAGTCCTTCGATGTATTTAACGGCGGCCGCTTTTTCCATTATAATCCTTAGAATACCATAATTAAACTGTTTTCACACCAATGTATCGACATTTTTCCCCGGTCTCCCCGAGGTAAATCCGTCGAACACCGTGTCTCTATTTACTTTATCGTCGATTTCGAGTCCTACTTTTTCACATTTTTCTAGGAAATCGGAAAGAGTTTTTCCTAAGCTCGCGGGGTTAACCCCTTCGGGATAGATGATCTCTACTCCGGTGGCTCCCGGCCGTTTCGAAAGAACGAACCGCCACGTATTCTCTCCGGAGCTCACCACCAGAGCGCCCCGGCTCCAGCCCCTTCCTTCCGGGGTATCCAGCAATAACCTAAGGGACCCCGAAATAAAGGTTCCCTTCCGCTCTACCGCAAGGGGAATGATTATCCAGGACCCTTCGGGATTCTCGAGATGGTTGACCACCTGCAGAGGGTGATCCGGCGACTCGACCGCGCGCCGAGCCTGGGTACGCACGGCTTTGAGTATATCTTCCGCGGTTTCCTCGTCATCCGGGTTCTCCTGACCGTTTCCTTTGCGGCCGTGGGTATCTTCGCGGTCCCGGGCATCTCCGCGCCCGGATAGAGGATCGATTACCGCGTCGATAAGCTCGTCCGTCGGCTCGATCCCCTTCCCGAGGAGTACGGCGGCAATACGCATCCTTTGCAACCGTTCACCGAAGTTTCCCCCGCCGGCGGCCTTTTTCAAGGCGGCAATTATCCCCTCGTTTATAGGCAGGGCGCTCCGCTGGAGGACAATATTCAAGGCGGTGGAATCTTCCGCGCCGCGAGGTTCCGCCGACGAACCCGTCCCACCGGAGAGTACTCTGAGATTGACCGTATTATCCTGGAACGTTACCCGTGTGGTGAGGGTTTGGCCCGCTCTAAGGGGGACCGTGGAACGCACGGCAAAGAGCTTGCCCCCGATGCTGACCTGCCAGGCCCCGCCCGCTAAAGGTTGTATCACCTTCATCCGCGCGACTGATCCGTGCTTGAAATTAAAACCGGTGTTCTTGAGAAATCGGACTGTTTCAGGAGGCAGGACTACCACGGCGGATCCCTGTCACGGGACGGCTAAACAAGGGAGCAAAAAAAAGGCCCCTCTCAGGAGGAAGCCTTTGCTGCGGGTTTCGCCTTTTTCTGGATCTTTTCCGCGACCTTGGCGGCCTTTCCGACCCTGCCCCTGATGTAATAGAGCTTAGACCGGCGGACTTTACCCCGACGGGTTACCTCGATCTTCTGAATTTTCGGCGAACTGAGTGGGAAAATCCTCTCGACCCCGACCCCGTAGGACATCTTCCGCACGGTGAAGGTCTTTCGGACTCCACTCGACTTCTTGGCGATGACTAGGCCTTCGTATACCTGTATCCGTTCGGTAGCTCCCTCGACTATCGAAAAGTGTACCTTGACGGTGTCCCCTATACGGAAATTTTCGGCGTTCTCCTTGAGCTGTTCGTTCTCGATTGCCTTGATGGTATCCATTTTTTTACTCCTTGTCCTTATTCTCTTTCTCTCTATCGTCTCTTCTATCTCGTCTAACTCCCGCGTCCTCTCGATAGCATTTTTCTTCGAGGAGCCGGGGCCGGTTCTTCCGTGTTTTTTCGAACCTCTTCTCGAGTCTCCACTCTTCAATCCTCTTGTGATGACCGGACAGGAGCACTTCCGGTACCTTGAGACCCCCCCATTCCACCGGCCGGGTGTAATGGGGGTATTCGAGAAGCCCGTCTCGAAAACTCTCCTCCTCGAGGGACTCACCGCTTATGACCCCTTCGATAAGACGGAACGCAGCATCGATCACGACACATCCGGCCAGCTCTCCGGATGAGAGGACGTATTCCCCGATGCTTATTTCATCATCAACATACAGATCGATGATCCTTTGATCAACCCCTTCATACCGGCCGCAGAGTACGGTAATCGCAGGCTCCCGGCTCAATTCCCCGGCGTACGCCTGGGAGTACGGCTTCCCGGCCGGGGTAACGTAGATAGTCCGGGTCTCTCCTGCCCCCACCGCTTCGAGGGCTCTGCCTAAGGGCTCGGGTTTCAAGACCATTCCCGCTCCCCCGCCGTAGGGTGCATCGTCACAGGTGCGGTGTTTATCCGGGGCGTAATCCCGGATATCAACTACCCGGTACTCCACAATACCCTTTTCCACGGCCCGCCCCATAATGGAGCTTCGGAAGTAGCTCTCTACGATCTGTGGAAACAGGGTCAGTACATTGATCTTCACTCGAGAATCCAATCGACTAAAAGTTCGATTTCCCCGGCCTCGACATCCACCGTGCCGATAAAGACATGGAGGAAGGGGACGATCTTAGTCCCTTCTTCGGTCGAAATGCCCAGGAGCGCCCCCTGGCCGCCTTCGCCGACGTATTCGACTGTTCCTATCTTCTCGTTTCTGTAGATTACATCGCACCCGACCATATCGGCGGTGTAATACTCTTCGGGGCCGAGCGGGGCGGCATGAGACCGGTCCACACACAGCTCCCATCCGGCGAGCTCCTTGGCCTTGTCCACACTATCCACGGAGGCGAACTTTGCGATAAGCCTCTTTTTCCCCCCGCGAATCGATTCCACGACGAGCTCCTTGCAGCGCTCACCGGATACCGCGGTTATCCTCTCCATCTCGGCGAAATGGTCCGTCTCGCCGGAGTAGCTCGTTATGCTGACCTCGCCTTTGAGTCCATGGGAGGATTGAATCCTGCCCACGGTAAACCGATTTCGCATAGAGATCAGTCGAGGATTTCCAGTACCACTCTTTTTCCGGACTTCGTAGCTGCGGCGCTCAAGAGTGTGCGGACCGCCTTCGCGATTCTACCGTGCTTTCCGATAACCTTACCCACATCCGGCGGGGCGACCTTCAACTCGAGTATGGTGGACTTCTCACCTTCTATAACGTTCACCTCGACGCTTTCGGGATCATCCACGAGTGATCGTGCGATGTATTCAACCAGCTCTCGTTCCACGTTCAGCTCCTTCTCGGTAAGCTCACTTAGCCGGAAAATTTGATTTTATTCAAAAGCCTCTTTACCGTATCGCTCGGTTTCGCTCCCTTCTCGATCCAAGACTTGATCTTTTCCTCGTCTACCTTGATCTGCTTCTCCTCGACCTCGATAGGGTGATAGAAGCCGACTTCTTCGATAGCCCGGCCGTCCCGGGGAGCCTGTGTATCCATAACAACAATCCTGTAGTACGGCCGCTTTTTCGTGCCGAATCTCTTCAATCGAATCTTTACGCTCACCGATTCCTCCTTGAGCAGTGCTTTACGATCCCATTTGCCCGAGCATCTGGGACCCAAATTTTTTATTTTTCATGGCCTTCTTCATCATAAGCCGTGTCTTTTCAAAGGTCTTTAGGAGCTTGTTCACATCGTAGACCGAGGTTCCGCTCCCCTTGGCGATCCTCTTTCTCCTGGAAGGGCCGATTATCCGGTGGTTCTTCCGTTCCGACCCGGTCATGGAGAGGATGATCGCCTCTTCATGCTTGATCTTTTCTTCGTCTATGTCGTCCTCGGATATCCGCCCCTGGGCTCCCGGAATCATCTTGAGAATCGATTCCACGCTTCCCATCTTGCGGACCCGCTGAAACTGATCGAGGTAGTCTTCCAGGGTGAAGGTGGCGGACTCGAGCTTCTTCTGGAGCTGCTCAGCCTCCTCTACCTCGATGGTCTCCTGGGCCTTTTCGACCAGCGAAACAATATCCCCCATGCCCAGGATTCTCGAAGCTATCCGTTCGGGGTAAAAGGGCTCTAAGTCTTCGATTTTCTCGCCGACCCCGATGTACTTGATGGGCTGACCTGTAACCGTCTTGAGGCTCAACGCTGCCCCGCCGCGGGTATCGGAGTCGAACTTGCTCAAAATGACGCCGGTAAGGCCCACCTGCTCGTTGAACTCCTTGGCAATCTCCACCGCGTTCTGTCCGGTCATGGCGTCGGCAACAAGGATCGATTCGTCGGGATCGGCCGTCTTTTTAATCTTCCGGATCTCGTCCATCATCGCCTCGTCGATATGGAGCCGCCCGGAGGTATCGACAATCAGGGTATCGACTTGGCGCTTCTTGGCGTCCCTCAAACCGTTCTTGACCACCATGACCGGATCTTTGCCCTCGCCGGTGAACACGGGAACCCCGATTTGATCACCGAGCACCTGGAGCTGCTTGACCGCGGCGGGCCTGACAAGGTCCGCGGCTACGAGCATCACCTTCCGCCCCTCTTTTCCCAGGCGGTAGGCGAGCTTGGCCGCGGTGGTGGTCTTACCCGAGCCCTGAAGACCTAAGAGCATGATTACCGACTGCGTATCCGGTCCCTTGAGCTCGAGCTCCTGTCTTTCGTCCCCGAGAAACTCGATCATCCGGTCTTGAATAATCTTCACGAACTGCTGACCGGGAGTTACCGAGCGGAGTACCTGTTCCCCTTTGGCATCCTCCACGGTTCGGTTCACGAATCTCCGTACGACCCGGAGATTTACATCAGCCTCGAGGAGAGCTACTTTGATCTCCTCGACGGTTTCATCGATGTTCTTTTCGGTGATGGAGCTCTTACCGCTTATTTGTCTGAATATGTCGCCGAATTTCTTCGATATTCCATCAAGCATATGAACTTTGTTTATACATATTTACGGCTCGAATGTCAATATATGCGAAACGGTATGCACTCCGGTCCTATTCTCAGCGGACCGAGAAAAAGTGGCGGTCCAGGTACCTGATCCTCTCCCGCGCCCGGTCCCAGTAGCTGCTTGTGGGATAATCGTCCAACACCGCACTGTAGCAGTACCGGGCACGCTCGATATTCCTGAATCCGGTGTTTTTTTCATAGATAGTTCCCAGAAGATAGTACACCGAATCGGCATTGCCTCCGGAGTGATAATTTTCTAGATATGCTTCGAAAAAGGTAATAGCAGCCCCGTAGCGCTCCCGCTCCGTATACGTAAGTCCCGTACGATAGAGCTGCTCTTCAGCCGATATCCCGGCGAGCCCTAAGAGCTCATACGCGTACGCGTCGAGGGCGGTAATGTCATTCCTCCTCAAAGCAATATCGGTGAGTCCGATCAAAGCCCCGACGCGATATTCTTCCTCGGCATCGAGGTTTTTAGTCCACGCCTCGCGGGCGGTGTCGTATCTGCCGATTTCGAAGGCGAGTTCGGCGACGGCATCGAGGATCTCCGGATCGTCCGGCCGGTCAAGGCTCAAGTAGACCTCGAGGGCTTCCTCTTTCCTGCCGAGTTGCAGGAGCCTCTTTGCCTCGGCCTCTTGCATCAGGAGTTGTTCCTCATCGTCCGTTCCGCCGGCACCCCCACGGCTGCCGGAACCACCGCCGTCTTTCATTTCTGAGACGATCCGGGAAAACTCCTCCCGGCCGACAATGTGTACGGCCACCCTCTTCGTTTCGAAGCTCCCGCCGGCGAAATCTTGTTTCTGGAAGTTGAGGAGGTAGTCCCCCAAACCCTCGGCGGCAAAGATAAAATCGGTATACCGGGGGGTATTCGTCCGGGAGACAAAGCTCAAGTTTCCCGTCGAGTTCCCCTCCGCCAATCCCGTAAAGATCCATCCCCGCCCATCCAGGGTAACGCCTAAGGTGTCTCCGGGCATGCCGTAGAGGGTCTCGACGGGGGAATCCTCCCCCGGGGGAGGATTGTCCGCGGTATCCGTCGTAACCCCCGTACCGGGCGTCTCGGCCGCGGGGAAAGGTTCCCGGGAGGGTTCCGGCCTGCTCGGAATAAGTACCTCCTCGGCCCTCTCCTTTTTCCCTTCCTCTTCCGGGATGTCCGGTCCGTCGAAGGTAAACACACCGCCGCTTTCCGCGTATATTCCGGAGATTTTTGAACTAAAGGTGAAGATTTCGGAGGCGGCCGCTTTTACCGCCTCCGCGGGAATTCCTTTGACCGGGGGTTCGGGGGAAGCCGGACGCGGAAGGGTCTTTTCCGGATCGAGTCCTGCATCGTCGGCGGTCTCGGGAAACTCCGGCGAGCCGATTCGCGGCGGCTTTTCCTTTTCCGGCTCGTACGCATCGGAAGGAGGCTCCGGAGATTCGGACTCCCTTACCGCCGCCGGAACCTCCTCGGGTTCGGAGGCACACCCCGCGGCTAAAGACCCGAGTACAAGGGGTAAAAACATCAACACCGGAATCCGGCGGCCTCGGAGTACCATTGACTCTCTTATGGTACCTCCTCAAATAGATCGCGAATTAATTCGGTATTCTCCTCCGCGAGGAGATCAGCGCCGATTTCCTTGGGATCCACCCAGAATTGACTTGCCGTTTCCCGGTTCCACTGCTCCATTCGTGGGCGAAAGGGGTACCATCGGCTCTTCAGGAGTGCACGGTACTCCTCCGGTATTTTGAGCTCGGTAAGATCGATTTTCATCGCCGCCATCTCCTGGGTACGGACGGCCGCCTCCCTCTCCTCTCGGCTCTGGATCCTTCCCGGGAGCATGGCTGCTACGGTGATTATCACCGCCACGGCGGCGAGCCCTAGGGTGATCATGATGTACCGTTTCAAGCCTCCGTCCCCTTTCACTAGTGGGTTACCGCCTCCTTGGCCGTCTGTCCGAGTCGGATGCTCACGATCCTCGAAATCCCGGGCTCGGACATGGTAACGCCGAGGAGGGTCCCCGCACCGGTTACCGTTTTCTTGTTATGGGTAATAATAATGAATTGTGAATTTCTCCCGAATTCGGTCATCAGATTCACGAAGGTGCCCACGTTGTTCTCATCGAGAGCGGCGTCTATCTCGTCGAGGATGCAAAACGGAGACGGCTTGACCATATAGGTGGCGAAGAGAAGGGCCACCGCGGTCAGGCTTCTCTCCCCGCCCGACAGAAGGGCTATATTCTTGAGCTTCTTACCCGGCGGCTGGGCGTAGATCTCAATTCCCGAGACAAGAACATCGTCAGGATCACTCAAAGTCAATTCCCCTCGTCCTCCTCCGAACAATCTGCGGAACATGCTGTGGAAATTCCTCTTTATTTTATCATAGGTTTCCAAAAAGAGCTCTTCCGATTCGGTTTTGATCTGTTTGGTGATCTGCTTCAGGTCATTCCGTGCCTTCTCGAGGTCTTCGAGCTGTCCGGTAAGAAAAGTGTACCGCTCTTCGACTTCGGCGAATTCTTCCGGGGCCATCAGGTTGACGTGCCCGAGGTTCTTCTGCTTTTCCCTTGTTTCACCGAGGCCCTTTCTGAGCTCCGTAATGGGGGTCTTGATCTCGTAGATCCGTTCCTCGTACTCGCTCAAGTCCCTGCTGTACCGGTCCCGGAAGTTTTCATAGAGGTTCCTGATCTCGGTCTGTATCGTCGCGAGATCCATCTGGATCTTTTCTATTTTCGACTGGATATCATCCGACTCCCGGATGTGACCCTTGAGCCTCTTTTCTTTTTCCATGAGATCTTTGTTTTTTACACTGATGTTTTCCTCGAGGGACGTTAAGTCCCTGCGAAGCTGTTTTTCGGTCTCTTCGAGCTCCGCCTTCTCGTTACGAACCGTTTCCTCCTGCTCGGCAATACTCGATATTCTGGTCTTGGCCGATTCGATGTCCTCCTGGGTCTTGGCGAGCTGCTTGATCTGCTCCTCCCGGTTAACCCTCAAGCCCGCAACCGCCTCTTCGGCGTTGCTTTTCTGGGTCTCGAGCTGCACCTGGTTCATCCTGAGCTCTTCGAGGGTCTTCCGGTATTCGGTAATCTTTCGTGAAAGCCCCCTGTTTTCCTCGTTTTTCTTCTCGATAATTCCCCTATTCTCCGCGACCTGTTTCCGAAGCTCCTCGAGCTGTGAATCGATGGCCCGTTTCTGGGTGATAATACCTTCCGGGCTCAAGAATTCCTCCAAGAAGGTAGGAACAATTCCTGCATATTCTTCGAAGGTTTCTTCGATCTCGGCGATCTTTTCCCCCGAGGTGCCGAGAGCACCGATTACCTCGTCGAGGAGCTCGGCGATTCTCCCGGCGCCGACTCCCTTCAGGTCCCGGGAATCCTCGAAGAGATTCTTCTTTCCCGCCAGGTTGATCCGGATCGATTCGAGAAGCGATGAGATGCGTTCTTCTAAATCTCGCCTCTTGCCCATGGAATACCCGGTTTCTTTGAGCCGCGCGTCGAGCTGGGTAACGATGTCCTCGGTGATACCCCGAAGCTCGAGCTGCAGGGCATCCCTGCTCTCTTCAGCCCTGCCGATTTCGGTGTTGCTCCGGTTGACGGCGGCTTCGTTGTGCTCGATTCTGCTCTCGGCGGAGCCGATGCTGGTTGTGAATTCCCCGATATTCTTCTCGATCTCGACGAGGCGTTCCCCGAACCGGGAGATTGTTTCCATCTTGTCACGGATCTGCTCTTCGATCCCCTCGATCCTGTCCTGAATCGCCTTCTCCCGGTCGGTGTCGGCCTGGATTCGCCGGTGGACCTCTTTCTTCCGTTCGTCCAGCAGCAGGAGCTGACTCGCCTTGTTGTTCTTCTCCAGGTCTACCCCGTAAATCTTTTTCTGGCTTTCGATGAGCCGGCTCTCCATGGAATTGACTATATCGAGGTTTTCTTCGAGAGATTCGTTTATGGTGTCGATATTTTCCCGTATTTCGTCCCGTTTCTGGGTCTTACTCTTGAGGAGCTCTTCCTTTTTGTTCCGCTCTTCGAGAAATTCCTTCATCCTCAAGAGATTGACGTCGAGCTCGAGATTGAAGATCTCGTCCTGGAGTCCGCGGAACTCCTCGGTCTTTTCGGCCTGCACCTTGAGAGAGTCGTAGGAGCGTTTGACCTCCCTGAGGATGTTCTCCACCTGGTGCATGTTTTCTTCGGTAGCGGCAAGCTTTCTTTCGGCCTCGGCTCCCTTGATCCGGTACTTGGTGATCCCCGAGGCCTCTTCGAAGATCATCCGCCGCTCTTCGGGCTTGTTCGACAAAACCTGGTCGATCTTCCCCTGTTCCATAACCGAATAAGCCGATTTTCCGATCCCCGTATCGAAAAAGAGTTCCCGAATGTCCTTGAGCTTCACCGGGGCGTTATTGACGAAGTACTGGCTTTCTCCGCTCCGGTAAAGCCGCCGCTTTATCGCAATCTCGGCGGTATCAATGGGGAGGATACTCTCCTCGTTGGAGAGGATCAGGGTGACCTCGGCTATGTTCAAGGCCTTCCGCGCCTCGGTGCCGTTGAAGATTACGTCCTCCATCTTCTCGGCCCGAAGGCTCTTGGTCGACTGTTCGCCTAAAACCCATTTGACTGCGTCCACGATATTGCTTTTCCCGCACCCGTTAGGGCCAAGGAGGGCCGCAATACCATCTTCGAATTCTATTTTGCTCCTGTCGGCGAACGACTTGAAGCCGAAAAGTTCTATTCCTTTGAGAAACAC
>JBKHAJ010000038.1:0-18142 GCA_046542935.1 Spirochaetia bacterium
TCTTCGTCGTCGAGTAGAAAATCTTCCGCTTCTTCGATGTTTTCGGCCATACGTTTCTCCTTTTCTCTCTAAAATGAAGTGTACTACCCACTGATTACTAAACATCCGTAAAATTGTCAACACATAATGGCTAAATTAGAGAAAATATTTATATTATTTGCTGTGGAGAAAAAAAGGAACGTCCGTTATGCTCTCTTTCTGGGCTCGGACCGGACTTTTTTATCTGAAAGGAATTTGAGCGGCTTACGGTGTACCTGTGGTATCATCGGTTATATAGATTATCGGTACGAACAGGTTATAGGGTCATTTTTATGGCGAAAGTATACGTGGGGACGAGCGGTTACTCTTATAAGGACTGGCGCGGTGCGGTGTATCCCGAGTCGGCCCGGCCGTCCGAGTATCTGTCCCTCTATTCCCGGGAGTTCCCTTTCGTGGAGCTCAACTTTTCCTATTACCGTCAGCCGACGCGTGAAATGTGCGCCTCCTTTCTGGAGAAGACACCGGATGATTTCGTCTTCTCTATCAAGGCCCACCGGAGTGTGACCCACGACCGGAAAGCCGACTGGAAGCGGGAGGCTGATGTATTCCGCTTAGGCATCGGGCCGCTTACAGCTTCCGGGCGTCTCGCCGCGGTGCTCCTGCAGTTTCCCTACAGCTTTCACCGGACCCGGGAGAACAGGCTGTACCTGGGTGAAGTGTGCGACTCTTTCGAGGGGCTGCCCTTAGCGGTGGAGTTTCGGAGCAGGGAATGGCAGCTCCCGGAGGTCGAGGAGGGGTTAGCCGAGAGGGGCGTAACCGCGGTCAATGTCGACGCGCCGGGTCTCGAAAATCTCCCCAATCCCTCGGCCGCGGTCACCTCATCACTCGCGTATGTGCGGTTTCATGGGCGGAACGAAAAGGCCTGGTGGACGGGGACTAACGTGAGCCGCTACGATTATCTCTACAATCCCGGTGAACTCGAGGCATGGGTCGCGCGGGTACGGAGTATGATCGAGAAGGCGGAGGTTCTTTTGGTTTCCTTCAATAACCATCACAAGGGACAGGCAGTTCAAAACGCCCGGGAATTTTCTTCGATGCTCCGGGCAGGCGGAGTGGAGGTACCGAGGCCCGGAAAACCGGGGCAAGGGGCTGGGCAAAAGTCCGCGGATCGGTAAAAATATGATTAGCATAACCCGTATAATATGCTACAATGATTCATTATAAAAACTGCAAGGGGGTTGCAATGACAACACAGGAATTGAAAAAGCTCGACCGTGCCCATACGGTATACAGCTGGAAGGCGCAGGGTCAGGTCGATCCGGTCATGATCGACCGGGCGGACGGAATCTACATGTACGACACCGACGGAAAGCAGTACATCGACGGGTGCGCGGGGCTGCTGAATATCAATATCGGCCATGGAAACAAGCACGTCCTCGATGCAATGAACGCTCAGATGGAAAAGGCCTGCTTCGTCTCCCCGGGCTTCGGGACCGAGGTCAAGGCGCGGCTCGGCAAGATGATTTCCGAAGTCACTCCCGGTGATCTCGACTACGTCTTCTACACAAACGGCGGTGCCGAGGCGATCGAAAACGCCATCAAGGCGGCCCGGTGGTTTACCGGACGGCACAAAGTCTATTCCCGGTGGAGAAGCTACCACGGAGCGACGGCCGGGGCAATAACCCTCACAGGAGATCCGAGGCGTTGGCCGGCGGAACCGGGGATACCGGGAGCCGTCAAGTTCTTCGGGCCCTATCCCTATCGATGCCCCTTCGGGTCGTCGAACGACGAGGAATGCGGTGAAAAGACCTTAGAAGTATTAAAGACACAGATCATGCTCGACGGGCCTAAGACAATCGCCGCGATCTTTATGGAGCCCATCGTAGGGACCAACGGAATCATCATTCCGCCTAAGAACTTCGTAAAGGGCGTCAGGCAGATCTGCGACGAAAACGGAATCCTCATGGTTTTAGATGAAACAATGGCCGGATGGGGACGTTCCGGAAAATGGTTCGGTATCGATCACTACGACGTTGTCCCCGATATCATCACCACCGCAAAGGGGCTTACCTCCGGGTACGTACAGCTCGGCGCCATGATCTGGAGCAAGAAAATCTGGGACTACTACTACGATCATCCCTTTACCGGCGGACTGACCTACGCGGGCCATGCCTTGGCATGCGCGGCGGGGGTCGCAAATATCGAGGTCTACAAGCAGGACAAGCTGATCGAGAACTCCGCCGAGAACGGCGCGTACCTCGAGAAGAAGCTTAACGAGCTCAAGGACAAGCACCCCTCTGTCGGTGATGTCCGGTGCAAGGGACTGTGGGCATGCATCGAGCTGACCGCGGACCGTAAGACCAAGACACCTTTAGCGGGGTTCGCAGACAGTATTCAGAACGTCTCCGGTGAGCTCACCAAGAGGTTCTACGACAACGGTCTATACCTCTTCTCGAAGTGGGACTTTATTTTCATCTCTCCGCCTCTCATCATCACGAAAGAGCAGGTCGACGATATGGTCGTCAAGATCAGCAAGGGACTGGAATACACCGACGGGCTCGTCAAAAAATAGGGAAAAGAAAAAAGCGAGTACACCTGCAAAGGTTTTTTCCATTGTTGGAACTTTGTACCTGCCCCGGCTCCGCCGGGGCTTTTTTTGTTTGCCCGGCGAAGCGGGGCAAACAAAAAGCCCGGCGGCGGCTTACGCCGTACCGGGCTTCGGTTTCGTAAACTGCGAATGAGTCATTACACGGGAAGGTGATCCGTTATCTCCCTGTACATGGCGGGCCTGCGGTCCCGGAAGAACTGCCATCCGTCCCTGACTTCCCGGATCATCTCCAGATCGAGGTCGGCGATGACGACTTCATCTTTGTCGGTGCTTCCCTTTGCCACGAACTGACCCTTCGGGTCGACGAAGTAGCTCGTTCCGTAGAATTCACCGAACTCCCAGGGTTTCTCGAGTCCGACCCGGTTGTTGGCGCCTATGAATACACCGTTGGCCACGGCCTGAGCAGGCTGTTCGAGTTCCCAGAGGTACTGAGATTTCCCGCTGGTGGTGGCGGAGGGGTTGAAGAGGATTTCGGCGCCTTTTAAGGCCAGAATCCGGGCGCACTCGGGGAAGTGTCGGTCATAGCAGATGTAGATACCGATCTTGGCGTAAGCCGTCTCGAATACCGGCCAGCCGAGGCTTCCGGGCTTGAAGTAGAACTTTTCCCAGAATCCCGGCCAGGTATGGGGGATGTGGATCTTCTGGAATTTGCCTAAGTAGCTGCCGTCGGCGTCGATGACGGCGGCGGTGTTGTAATACACCCCGTCGATGGCCTTTTCGTAGACCGGGAGGACTAAAACCATTTTGTACTTCTTGGCGTACTCGGCCATTCGCTCGGTTAGAGGACCGGGGACTTCCTCGGCACTCTGATACCATTTCGTGTCCTGCTCGCAGCAGAAGTAGGGGCCGTGGAAGATTTCCTGGAGGCAGAGGATCTGAACACCCTTTTCTCCGGCCTCCTCGATCATTGGGATGTGCTTCTGGATCATGGCCTCTTTGATTTCTTCGATCGAACCTTCGTGTTTCGGATTGGAGGCTTGAATGTGTCCGCATGTGACTATTCGTTTCATACATTTACTCCTTGTATTTTAAATCATTTTTATCTATAGAACTTCGCCGAAGGGCTCCCGCCGGATGAACTTCCCGCTTCCTTTGTCCACCTTGAGTTCGCCGTCGGCGACTACGGTACGCCCGCGGATGATGGTCCTAACCGGCATACCCTTCACCTTCATGCCCTCGTATGCGTTGTAGTCGGTGTTGATATGATGGGTCTCGGCGCTTACGGTATGTTCTTTCTCGGGGTCCCACAGGACGATGTCGGCATCCGACCCCACCGAAATGGTCCCTTTCCTGGGGTACATCCCGAAGATCTTTGCCGGATTCGTGGAGGTTATCTCCACAAAGCGGCTGGGAGTGATGGTACCGGAGTTGACCCCGTTGTGCCACATCACGTAGAGCCGGTCCTCGATTCCGGGTATTCCGTTGGGAATCTTGTGAAACCCTTCCTTGCCGAGCTCCTTGCCGCCGTTGCGACCGTCTTTGCCCCCTTCGTACCAGAAGCTGCAGTGGTCGGTGGAGACCGCCTGAAGGGTATAGTCGGCTAGTGACCGCCATATATACTCGGCGTCCTTGGGTGTCCTTACCGGGGGTCCGCAGGCCCACTTGGCGCCTTCGAAGCCCGGAACCCGCATATCCTCTTCGAACTTGAACATGTACTGTGTGCAGGTCTCGCCCATGACCGGTATTCCCCGCTTCCGGCCTATCTTGAGCTGTTCGATCGCTTCCTCGCAGCTCATGTGGACGATGTACAGGGGTGAGTCGGCGACCCCGGCGATGGCGATGGCCCTCGCGCTTGCCGAGCCCTCGATGTAGGCGGGATGCGCGTCCAAATGGTACTTGGGCTCGAGCTTGCCTGCCTCGACGAGCTGCTTCGTCAGGATATCCACCATGTCGCCGTTCTCGGCGTGGGTCATGATGAGCATCCCCGCCTCTTTGCTCTTCTGGAGGGCCTTGAACATGGTGGTATCGTCCGCCATGAAGAGCCCCTTGTAGGCCATGAAAATCTTGAGGCTGGTTACCCCTTCGTCGAGGAGCTCGGGTATTTCGGCGATGGTGTCTTCCGTCGGTGAGGTGACCGCGGCGTGGAAACCGTAATCGATGACCGCCTTCTCGTCCGCCTTGCCGTGCCATTGTTTGACGGCGTCCTTGAGGGTCCCGTCTTTCGGCTGCAGGGCGAAGTCGATGTGGGTTGTCGTACCCCCGAAGGCGGCGCCCCGGTGGCCGGTATAGAAATCATCCGCCGTCATGGTGCCCCCGAAGGGCATATCGAGGTGGGTGTGGACGTCGATACCCCCGGGAAGCAGGAGTTTCCCCGCTGCGTCGATGGTTTCGTCCGCTTCTTTCTCGTAACCGGCGAGGTCTTGACCTACAAGAGCGATCTTTTCCCCATCGATGAGGACGTCGCCCTTCACCATGTCCCCCGCCGTAACAATCGTTCCGTTCTTGATTAGTATCTTCATAATCCTCCTCCCTATTCCCGGCCGGGCCTGTACCGGTAAGCGTAGGTCCCGACGGTAATATCACGTTTGTTCTCGGCATCTTCCTTCCAGACGCTCTCGTAGCCGCGCCCCATCTGGTCCTCTTCCTTGAAGACGATCTTTCCGGGGGTGATGCAGTCGAAGACCGGACAGACGTGCATGCAGAGCTGACACCCCACGCACTTTTCGAGGTTGATCGAGGGGAGCCGCTTTTCCTCGTCCCAGTCGATGGCTTGATGCGCTCCGTCCATGCAGGAGATGTAGCACCGGCCGCAGCCGATACACTTTTCTTCGTCCACCTGCACCTGGATCTTGAAATCCCGGTCGATCTCGTCGGCGGGGACGATATTGGGAAGGGCAATGCCCACCAGCTCATCCAGCGATTTGAAGCCCTTGTCGGCAAGATACAGGGACAGACCGCTTATCATGTCTTCCACGATCCGGTATCCGTACTGCATGACCGAGGTGGTGAACTGCACGTTGCTGCACCCGACCATGATAAACTCGGCGGCGTCCATCCATGTCTCGATCCCCCCCATCCCGCTGATAGGGATATCTTTAAGCTCGGGATCCTGCTTCATCTGAGCGATGAACCGGAGTGCTATCGGCTTGGCCGCCTTTCCGGAGTATCCGGAAATCGACGACTTCCCGTTGACCACCGGGAGGCAGGTGAACTTGTCGAAGTCCATGCCGGTAATCGATTTGATTGTGTTGATCGCGGCGATAGCCTTGGCCCCCGCCCGGACCCCCGCCTTGGCGGGTTCTTCCATCCGTTCTATGTTCGGTGTCATCTTCGGCATGACCGGCAGGTGGGTCGCCGAGATGGTCGCCTTGGTGTACTCCTCGATCAGGTCGGTACACGCCCCGACGTCGGAGCCCATCCCCTCTTCCGCCATCTGCGGGCAGGAGTAGTTACACTCGATCATGTCGACGCCGCATTCGGTAACGTCCTTGGACAGTTTGACCCAGTCCTCCTCGTTCATGCCCATGATGGACGCGATGAGGACCTTGTCGGGATAGTCCTTCTTGAGCTTCGCCATCATCTCCAGGTTCTGTTCGTAGGGTTTGTCGGAGATCATCTCCATGTTCTTGAATCCTACGAAAGGGGTCTCTTCCTTACTGACGTGGTCGAATCTGGGTGAACACTCATCGGGGATATAGGTCCCGATGGTCTTGTATACCGCTCCGCCTCCGCCGGCTTCGAAGAACCGGGAGCACATGTCGTAGCTGCTCCCTACCGGTGAAGAGGAGAGAAAAAACGGGTTTTCGCACTGAATCCCGCAAAAATCTATCGATAAATCTACATGTTTTGCCATATTACTTATCCCTCTTGTGTGTAAGATAGGTATCGATGCTCTCGGCGGCACTCTTGCCTTCCGCTACCGCGGTCACCACCATCTTTCTCGAACCCGCGAGGATGTCGCCTGCTACGAAGATGTCTTCCACACTGGTGGTTCCGTCTTCCTTTTCGCTGACGATGAAGTTATTGTGCTCGCTGAAAGCGAGCTTTTCGCTGATCAGTGCGGGGTCCTCGGGAACTTGACCGATGGCGAAGACCACTTTGTCGGCCTCGAGCTGAATCGTGGAGGTGTCCCTGAAACCGGTCCCCTTGATTCCGACCACCTTTCCGTTCTCACCTAAGACCTCTTCGGGTTTGAATCCGAAGTAGAACTTGATTCCCTTCGATTCACAGTGCTCCACCTCCATCTTGGTGGCGGGCATCTCGTCCCGGGTCCTCCGGTAGAGGACCGAGGTATCGGCGCCTAAGTCAAAGCAGGTGGTGGCGCAGTCTAAGGCCACGTCTCCGCCCCCTAGGACCACGGCTTTCTTACCCACGTCGACGGCGCCCTGCTTGCTTCTGGCGGCGGCCAAGAATTCGATGGCCGTATCCACCCCGTCTAAGTCGAGACCGGGGATGTCCACGAGCTTGGCGTTCTGCAGGCCGATTCCGACCATGAAGGCCTTGTATCCCTGCTTTCGCAGGTCGTCGAGGCTTACCTCTTTTCCGATCTTGGTGTTGTACTTGAACTCGACACCTAAGTCTTCGACGTATTTGACTTCTTCGTCTATAACGTATTCGGGAAGCCGCCCGGGGACGATTCCGTAGCGCATAATGCCTCCGGCCTTCGGCTTGCTCTCGAAAACGGTCACCTTATATCCCCGCATGGCGAGGTCGGCGGCCGCGGCTAATGACGCAGGTCCGGAACCGATCATGGCGACCTTTTCCTTTGTCGCTTCGGGAGCTTCTAAGACTTTAAAGCCGACGGCGCTCTCGTAATCGGTGGCGAAGCGCTGGAGCCGGCCGATTTCTATGGGTCGGTCGATGCCGGTACGGGAACATGCCTCTTCGCAGAGCTTTTCGTACGGGCATACTCGGGCGCATACACCGCCTAAGATATTGTTTTTTCGGATGGTTTCCGCGGCGCCCTTGAAATTTCTGAAACGGATGCTGCGAATAAATGAACCGGGGTCGGTGCCCGCGGGACAGTCTCTGCTGCATGGAGGGTCGAGGCACAGGGTGCACCGCGATGCTTCTTCCATTGCAGTCAGAGGCGTAAAGGGAGGAACTACTTCCTGTAGATACTTGTCCTTTCCTGCCATATTACAATAAACCTCCTAACGTTTATTAATTGCTGTTATTGATGAAATTTCATTATACATTATTATCTATATAAACTCCAGTTAATTCTTACTTGGATTCGATCGTCCGTCGGTTTTGAGTTGAATGATGGCCAGAGACACGATAACCACTCCCATTCCGATGTAGGAAAGCGGCAGGGGACGTTCACCGAGGATTATCATCGAGAGAACGACCCCGAAAATGGGTATAAGGAGCTTGAATCCTATCGACTTGACCACTCCCACCACGTGCAGCGCCTTGTTGAAAACGATAAAAAAGTACGCGGTGCAGAAAAATCCGATGTAGAGGAGAAAAAGGATTTCCAAACCGGTAAGACTTCCTATATCGACGAGATAACCCTGGACGCTCAAAACAACAATACACAGGGCTATCGTGCCGGAGACCATGGTAACGAAGGTCGGTATTACTCCGCCGTACCTGGAGACGTAACGCTTCAGGAGAATGCTGTAGAGGGTGAGGCTCAAGGAGGCTCCCAATAGGATGACGTTACCCAGGAGCACCCCCCTTTCGAAGCTCAAAGCGTTCCATCCTCCCCCCGTAACGACTAAGAAGATACCGATAACCCCTAGGGTTGAGCCAACAATGCTCCGCAGGGTGGAACGCTCGTCTACGAGGAGGGGGGCGAGAAATGCGGCGAAGATCGGCTGGGTGTTCACCAGGACCGAGCCGTTGGAGCTTGTGGACAGATTGACTCCGTAGAAAAAAGCCAGAGAAAATCCGGCAACCCCCAAGATTCCCAGGGAGAGCATGAACGCGTAGTCCCTGCCCGGTATCCGTACCTGCTTGCGTTTAAATTCGACCGCAAAAAACGGGGCCAACGGAAGAACAGCCAGAAAATAACGAAGAAAGGCGAGGGAGAGAGGGCTGATTTCCAGTACCAGTAGCTTGGTTATCGGATAAATAGACCCCGCGGCCGCCGCCGCCAGAGTCAGCAGCGCCAGCCACAGCCTACTTTTTATCATGGTAGTAGTGTACTGAAAATCGCCGAATTGTCAAATGACGGAGCTCGAGAGCGTTGTTAAGAGGTTATTGGGTCTCCTGGTCCTCGAGCCGCCGGTCTAAAAAGAGTTTCTTGATCGCCCGGGCCCATTGGGCGGAATGGGGTATCCGGAATGCAGCGAGGTCTCTTTCACCGTCGACATTCTTGAAGAAGATCCCCACCGCCTTCTGGTTCAAAGGCCTTCCTTTGAGCGCTTCGATTACCTCGAGCTTGACGATATGTCTTCCGGGAATAAAGAGCTCTTTCCGGGCGTACCGGGCCCTGTAATAGAGCCCCTCCTTGGTCAGCACCAGGGCCCCCGAGCTTTTATCGGGTCGGCCTGGCTCCGATTCCACCCCGAAATAATTGACTCCGAAGGTAAGTAATATGACGTCGTTTTTCGAAAACTTGGAAAAGATGCGCCGGGTTTCGATTTGCCTGACAATCGCTAAGAATGCGATGACCGCCATGAAAATCCCGAAGAATATGAACCAGTTGTGAAATGTCGGATTGTTCGCTACTGCCTGTTCCATGGTGTTTTCCTTCCGTCCCGATTATTCCATACGGGAGAGGTGTTTGAGTACCCGTCTGCGTGCCATCCGGTAGAGCATACCCCCCGATGTTATTCCCATCTTTTCTAAAAACTCGTCGGCGATCGATTCGTCGGAGCGGCCCTCTGTCTTGAGCTCCTTAATGTGATCGGCGTTGATGTCGAGCATATGCTCGATCGAGCGGTCCCGGGTTGCCTGGGTGCTCAGAATAAGCCCGATTGCCGCCATCAAAATCGCGAGTCCCACTGTGATGAGCTTGTCGTACCCGGGATCGGGGACTATATGCCGGAACAGAGAGTTCGGATTTCCCATATTGAATATCGAGTAGAAGGTAACGGGAACGAGGATTACGAGGATAATGTAGAGGAAGCTTCGTGTTGTCGTTTTCATAGGTATAGAGTGCGCCCTGCGGGGGCATTGATAAAAAAGGATATGGGGACGAGCCCCATATCCTTGTAATCTCCTTTTAAAGCGGCAAGAGGAGCGGTTACTCGATGATAACCTTTCTCTCTTCTCCGATCTTCATCTTGGCCCATTCGGCTTCCGCCTTTTCCCAGGCTTCGTCGGTGGCTTCCGATTCCCAGACTTCCAGGCCCCGTTCCGCTCGGGTGGCACCCGGCAGCAGGTTGTCGAGGATGATACCGACTATGGCGGTTACCGCCATACCGGTGGTCAAAATAGTCTGAGCAATACTTCCGATAACCTCTACAAATTGTCCGCCTTCCCATCCAATCGGGGCGGCGTTGAAGTGCGCCGGAAAACTCAGACCCGCGAAGAACGAGAGACCGATGATAAAGAGGTTCCGCGCGTTGTTGAGGTTCACGAACTGCAGGTTCGAGAGTCCTACCGCCGCTATGAGGCCGAACAGCCCTACGAACATCGAGCCGACAACCGGCTGCGGCAGGGTTGATAAGGTCGCGCCGAACTTGCCGAAGAGCGGCAGAATGAGCATGACAATGGCACCGGCCCGGACGACTCGGCGGCTTGCGACGCGGGTCAGACCGATCGATCCGATATTTTCGGAATACGAAGTGGTACCGTTCGCGGTCTGAAAGAAGGATGCGATGAGACATCCTATTCCCTCCGCCCCGAGGCCCTTCGAAATCATCTTTTCGGTGGGTACGGGGGCTTCCGCGATACGCGCGCAGGAGTAGTAGTCGCCGATCGACTCGATCATGGAACCGAGGTATCCGGCGAGCATACCGAGAGCACCCGCTAAGGTGATTCCGATGCCGAAGTCAGGAACTCCCCACTTGAAGGGAAGCGCCGGCCTGAGGGAGAACCAGGGGGCCGCGCCGATAAGGTCGAGCTGGCCGCTCAAGTTCGCCGGGTTGCCTTCCGGGATCCACCCCGCTAACGTTCCGATAAGGGACACCAGCCATCCGGTCAGGATAGAGAGCAGGACCGGGAAGAGCAGGAAGACCCTGGCTTTCCGGGAAAATACCTGCGAGTACAGGATGAGGGCGATAAGGGTGATCAAAGAAATTGCCCAGTTACCCGCCATCCACGGGGCACCGATACCGTAGAGCGCGAGACCGATCATTGCGATGGTAGGCCCGATAACGATAGGGCTTATCGCGCGCTTTACGAGACCCATGAGTCCCGTATATCCGAGGGCGATTTCGAATACCGACGCGAACATAACCGCCGCGGAAACCTGCTGCATACCGACTTCCCAGCCTAATCCCTTCGCCGCAACCATTCCGACGATAGCGAACATGGGGCCGAGGAACGAGAATGTACCTCCCTGAATGATGGGGAGTTTGTTTCCGATCGGCGACTGCTGTATCAGGGTTGCAATACCCGATACAAAAAACATTGTCGAGATAAGCAGTGCCAGGGCTTCAGCGGGCATAGGAATGCCGTTCTGCTCGAACGCGCCGGATACGA
The DNA here is from genome assembly GCA_046542935.1 of Spirochaetia bacterium. GTDB lineage: Bacteria > Spirochaetota > Spirochaetia > SPDA01 > CAZSGZ01 > JBKHAJ01. The sequence goes on from JBKHAJ010000038.1 coordinate 11,126, forward strand.
TAAACGGTATTACAACCGTCGCACCGAACATCGTCAGATAGTGCTGAATGCCGAGGAGGACCGCCAGGCCCATTTTGGGTTTACTACCGATGGGGTAGATGACCCAGCCTTGAGCCTCCTTTTTTTTAGTGACTTCGTCGCTCATAGACTTCTCCTTCTCCTATAAGTTTTTGCACATGGCGAGATGTTATCGCTTATTATAGGCAACAAAATTAGGGAATACAAGGAAAATTTTTAAGTTGAAGGGGATTTCTCTTTAGAATCACCCTTTTACAGGGCCGGTTGTTGACTCTCCGGCCGGTTCCGGTGCTGAATACGCCTATGGCCGCGTATCTCCTTCTGCTTTTACTCGGTTTGGTCGCCGGGGCTGCTTCGGTGGTATTTATCAAAGCAAGCGCAATCCATCCGGTCCTCCTCGCTTCTTACCGGATGCTTCTTGCCGCGTTTATCCTCATGCCCGTCTTCCTGCGGGAACTCAAGGCCCGGGGAATGAGATTTTCGGCGCACATCGTCAAGCCCGCCCTTCTCCCGGGGGTCCTCCTCGCCCTTCACTTCATTGCCTGGATTATGGGAGCCAGGATGACCCTGGCCGCGAACGCGACCCTCATCGTCAACATGCTTCCGGCGGTTATGCCGATCTTCGCGTATCTCCTTATCGGGGAAGTCTTGACCGGGGCGGAGGCGGCGGGAACACTAATAGCCCTCGCCGGAGTCGTTTTTCTCGGAATAAGCGATTATCACGCGGGAAGGGAGACCTTTCTCGGGGATGTCCTCTGCTTCATCTCCATGGTGCTCTTCGCGGGGTATTTGATCGCGGGAAAGAGGAATGCCACCGGCGATTCTATCTGGATCTACGCTGTTCCCCTGTACGCGGTCGGAGGGATCGTATCCTTCGTCATCGCCCTCTTCTTTACCCATCCCTTTGCGGGCATTACCGGGTTCGATCTCCTCATGGCGGGCGGGCTTGCCGTGGTCTCGACTATTTTCGGACATACGATACTCAACTTTTCGATGCGGAAGCTGAGGAGTCAAATCGTGGCCTTGGCGAATCTGAGCCAGATCGTTTACGGTTCGGTCTTCGGGCTCATTTTTTTCGCGGAAAAACCGGACACCTCGTTTTTCATCGCCGCTCCGGTAGTCCTCGCGGGCGCCGCCTTGGCCATCGTTTTTTCGAAGAAGAGCTCGGGTGAACCCGCCGGCGGCAGTCCCCGGCGGGACTAGAAAGTAATCACCTCGAACCCCTCGTCGATGTACCGGGACATGGAGGGATGTCCCTTGAGCTCGGCGCAGATCGGCAGGTTCTGCTCCTCGGCACTCATGAGGCTTCCCGTCTTGTGGGAGCAGGCCCTGCAGACGCAGTCGATGAGCTTTTTCTCCTTTACCCGGGCGTAGAGATCGGCAAACTGCGCCTCCCGATCGGCAAGCTTCTCCACAAGCTTTGTGGCTGTCCCCTCAATAACGAGCTTGACGTCGTATTTCCGCTCGTTCATGTCGAGAGCCGTAAGAAGAGCATGGACAAAGCACATCGGCTCTCCATTGAAAGCGAACAGGACTATTTTTTTCATAACAACCTCCGTGGCATTTTTGATTTTCTTCGATCTTCCCGCCGGATTGCGGTCCCTACACCTAAAACGAGAACGATACCGGCGCAGAGATAGGGAAACCAATCCCCGAAGCGGGTGTAGGGGGTCAGCGGGGCCGGATCGGGGAGGGAAATATCGGCGATAAGGACCCCTTCCTCATAATAGGGGAGGGTTTCGATTATCCGCCCGTACCTGTCTACGTGGGCCGTAACCCCCGATGCGGTGGAACGGAGAAAGGGCCTCCGGTTCTCCACCGACCGGAACAGGGAGTTGACGAAGTGCTGTTTCGCCTCTACCTCGGTGAGGGACCAGAAATCGTTGGACAGATTGAGGATCACCTCGGCTCCCTCCCGGACAAAGGCACGCACGTCCCGGGGAAAGCTGTCCTCGAAGCAGATCGGGGTGCAAAAAGTAAACTCCGGGTGCTCGAAGACGACCCGTTCGTTTCCCGGGGTCCACAGATGAACGTCGAAATTGAGGAGCAGCTCGTACATCCAGGGGAGCTGATCCCGGAAGGGAAAGTACTCGGTAAAGGGGACGAGGTGGATTTTATGATAGGTCTTTACCCTTTTTCCCTCCTCGTCGAAGAGGACGGCGGCATTGAAGTTGTGCCGGACCTCCTCGCCGGTTTCATCGTTCCCGATGGTGTAGTCGTCGTTGCCGGTCAAGAGCCACGTATCGATTTCTCTAAGATATTCGAGAAGCTCGTGGACGAGCCGGGTGTACTGGTTGGTTCCCGCCTCCATGCTTCCCCACCTGCGGATATTAGGGACGAAGGCGGTCTCCGACCAGGCGACCAGGCCCGGGTCCGCCGGGAGGGCGAGGTCGGTGAGCCGGATCAGGGTGTCGAGCCCTTCCCGATAGTCGTTTTTCCGGGGATCGGTGTTCTGCTGGACTAAGGCCACCCGGGCGGTCCGCTCTCCGGAGACGGCACCGTCCGCGGTGCTTCCGGAGACGAGGGTTACGGCGCCTCCGGCAAATACCACCGCTAGGACCGCCGTAAAGCCGATCAAGCCTCGCCTAATCTCCCCGGGCGAGCCCCTGTATGCGGTGAAGGAAGCGAGGAGGGCGTTGCCGCCGTAGACGAGGAAGCTTATTCCCCAAATCCCGGTTACCGAGGCCGTCTGGATCAGGGGGAGTACCGGATATTGAGAAACCCCGAGCATTGCCCAGGGATACCCCATGAAGGCGAGGGACCTCAGGAAATCGAAAAGAACCCACGCCGCGGGTACGAATAGCGTGGCCGGAAAAAGGGCGCGGGGGAGGAGATAGACGAAGAGGGTCATAAAGAAGGTGTACAGGACCAGATAATACACCGTAATGAACTGCAGCGAGACCAGGCTGAAGGTGCCGAGCCAGTAATTGGCGAGCATCGTCTGGACGACCCCGAAGAAGACCCCGTAGAACCCCCCCCAGAATCGTCCGTTGGAAAAAACCGTGTAGAGGATCGGGACCATACACACCCAGGCGAGGAGCGGAATCCCTTCGAGGAATAGGAAGGAGGGGAGGGCGATAACATAGAAAAAGGCCGAGAGCAGGCTCAAGCCCAGTCCCCACATTCCTCCGATGCCCGCGGTCCCCGACTCCCGGACGAAGAGGGACCGCCGCCGCAGCCTGACTAGAATGATGACCGAACCGTCGAGGAGGAGGAAGGGAAGGAAACGCGCTAAGCTGTTAAGCCGTTCGACCCTCGAGTCGGGAGCGAGGTAGAGATTTCCCCTCGACGAGGCAAAGCGCTGGACGTAATCCATGTTGGCGTTCGAGGCGTAGATGTAGGAGAAGAGGAAGAGGATGAATCCCGCGGCAAAGAGGACCTCCGGGGCCCGGAAAAAAGCATGGTAGGTCCCCCGCCGCCGAGCTGCGCTCAAGATAATCCCCCATCCTGCGTGGGCGGTAATCAGGGCCGCGAAGAGAAAATCCATGGGGCCCCGCCCTTTGATTTCGGTCCCGAAGGGACCGAGGATTAAAACCATCACCCCGAGGAGGGAGACGGCGAGGATTATCGCCCCGGTCCGCGGCCGAGGGTTGCGGAGCAAGTCAAAGCGCATAGGGCAGAGTAGTACGTAAGAGAGGATTGTTTCAATATTGATTGTTCCCCGGTGAACCGGGTATAACTCAAGTATATGGAAGAAACGGTAAAGAGACGATTCGTCGCGGACGGACATTTGATCGATTCGGGAATCATCGCCACGATTCTCAACCTCATCGTCGAAGAAGGGGCCGACTACGAGATAGTCGAGTTCACTGTGGGAAAGACCAACGTAAATCCCTCGCATCTCGAAATAGACGTAATCTGCGGAAGCGAAGAGAGCCTCGACGCCCTGTCGAGAAAGCTCGTTCAGCAGGGATGCTACGAAAAACAGGTAAGCGAGGCCGTCCTGAAACCCTCCGAAAAGGACGGGACGGTGCCCGAGGATTTCTATTCTACCACCAACCACCGAACCGAGGTCTACTCCGGAGGCAGGTGGATACCCGTGTCTAATCAGCGGATGGACGGGGTGATCGTCGTTTCCGACGGCGCCGCTGAATGTAAGAAGGTCCGGGACGTTAATTCGGGGGATATGATCGTCTGCTCCGGAGAGAGTGTCAGGGTCTTTCCCCCCGAGAGAAAACGGCAGACCGACGTCTTCGGATTCATGGAAAATACCGTAAGCAGCGAACGGGGGGTCGCCATAGTGGTCTCCGGTATTGCCGAAGAGCTGCGGCGCCTCCGGGACGAGGGAAAGAAGGTGGTGGTCGTGGCCGGCCCCGTTATCGTCCACACCGGGAGCGGCAGACACTTCGCCGCCCTCCTTCGGGAAGGGTATTTTCAAGGTCTTCTTTCCGGGAACGCCCTGGCGGTCCACGATATCGAATCGGAATTCTACGGAACCTCCCTGGGGGTTGAGCTCGCTACCGGAAAACCGACCCATCAGGGTCACAAGAACCATATGCGGGCGATCAACCGGATCCGAAAACACGGATCCATGAAGGCCGCCGTCGAGGCCGGGGATTTACAAAACGGGATCATGTATGAAACAGTTGTTTCGAATATACCCTATTGTCTAGCCGGGTCCATCCGTGACGATGGACCGCTTCCGGAAACCGAAAACGATATGATTCGCGCTCAGGAGGCTTACGCCCGGATAATCCGCGGTACGGAGATGGTCGTTATGCTCAGTTCGATGCTTCATTCCATCGGGACGGGGAACATGCTCCCCTCCTGGGTCAAGACGGTGTGCGTCGATATCAATCCGGCGGTGGTCACAAAGCTGTCGGACCGCGGGTCGAGCCAGACGGTGGGTATCGTAAGCGATGTCGGCCTGTTCGTTCGAGCGCTGGCGCAGCAACTGATTGGGAGTAATGTGATATGAATGTCGACGTAAAGAGCCTGCACCCCTTAGAGGTCCGGATACTCCGCCGTGTCCGTCTCGGCGAGGAGATAACCGCAGCGCGGATCATGGACGAACTCGGGTTTAACCTCGGGCAGTGTAATCAAGCCTTTTCCTGGCTCGCCGGGAAGGGGTATGTAGAGGAAAAGGAACGCACCGCCCGTACCTTCTACGAATTGACCGATTTGGGAAGGGAGTACGCCGAGAAGGGGACTCCGGAAGAGCGGATCTTCGAATATGTTCGAAGTGAAGGGGCCGCCGCCATGCCGGAGCTCTCAGAGGCGTTAGGCCTCGAGAACAAGGACACCGGCAGCGCCTTCGGCCTGCTCTCCAAGGAGAAGGTCCTGACGATGGGGCCCGACAAGAAGGTGACCGTCGCGGCGGAAGGACCCTCCCCGAGGATGAAAACCGTCCGAAACATTCTGGATCGTGCGGCGGAAGCGGAAATCCTCAACGAGACTTCCTTGACGGAGGAGGAAAAAGAGGCGATCGGGGGTATCAGCAAGAAACGGGGGGCCTCCGGGGCCCCTTTCCGCACCGTGGAGCGTGAAGAGATTACCTACGTGATGACCCCCCTTGGCGGGGAGGTCGCGGAGATCCTCGAGGCCGAAGGGGTGACCGGTGAGGAGATCGGCCGGCTCACTCCGGAGATGCTCTCCGACGGCTCCTGGAAGAAGGGGTCTTTTCGGGAGTACAACATCCATACTCCTCCCTCGCGGGTCCTGATGGGCCGGAAGAACCCCTACGCCCAGTACCTCGAATCGGTCAAGGACAAGCTCGTTAGCCTCGGTTTTGAGGAGTTCGACGGCCCCGTGGTGGAGACCGAGTTCTGGAACTCCGACGCCCTCTTCATGCCGCAGTTCCACAGCGCCAGGGATATCCACGACGTCTACTATCTCGACACCCCGACCCACGCGAAAGAGATCGAGCAGCCCTACCTCGACCAGGTCGCCGCCGCCCACGAGGACGGATGGGAAACCGGCAGCAGGGGGTGGGAGTACGGCTTCGACCGGGATTTTACCCGGAGGCTGATACTCCGGAGCCAGGGAACTGTGTTGAGTGCTAAGCAATTACCTAAGGCGGAAATTCCGGGCAAGTACTTCGGTATCGTCCGGTGCTTCCGGTACGACCAGGTGGATGCTACCCACCTGTCCGACTTCTACCAGACCGAGGGTATCGTCTTAGGCGAAGAGGTCAATCTTCGGACCCTTTTAGGCCTTTTGAAGATGTTCGCCGAGGAGGTGGCCGGGGCCGAAGAGGTCATGTACGTTCCCGGATACTTCCCCTTTACCGAGCCCTCGGTGGAGGTCCATATCAAGCACCCCACCTTAGGCTGGTTCGAGCTGGGAGGTTCGGGGATCTTCCGGCCGGAGGTGACCGAACCGTTGGGGATAAAAGTTCCCGTCCTCGCCTGGGGACTCGGGATCGACCGGATGGCCTTGATGTCGCTGGGGCTTAACGACCTCAGGGAACTCTTTACCCCGGACATCGAGCACGTCAGGCTGCGGAAAAGGAGATAAGCGATGCCCAAGATAGAAGTAATCGAAGCGATCCTGGAATCATATATCGGCGAAAAACTCCCCGTGGAGGACCTGGAAACGGTCTTTCCCTGCGCGAAGGCGGAGCTCGACGGCTACGATTTCCGGGAAGGGGTCCTCAAAGTGGAGCTCAACGATACCAACCGCCCGGACCTGTGGTCCACCGCGGGTCTGGGGAGGCAGCTGAAGAGTTACCGAGGGGGGAAGGCCTTCGAATACGATTTTTTCTCCACCGGGAAGGAAACCAAAGACGCCGATCACCGGCGGGTCGTGGTCGACGAAAATCTCGAAGATATCCGTCCCTATATAACCGCCTTCGCCGTTACGGGAAAACCCATTGACGATGCCACTCTCAAAGACCTTATCCAAACGCAGGAGAAGCTCTGCTGGAACTACGGTCAGAAGCGAAAAGCGGTGGCCATGGGGGTCTACCGGAGCAACCTGATCAAGTATCCGGTCCGCTATACCGCCGTGGACCCCGACGCGACCCGGTTCGTCCCCTTAGGGATGGAGGAGAAACTCAGT
>JBKHAJ010000306.1:0-3356 GCA_046542935.1 Spirochaetia bacterium
CTATTTGCCGCGCATCTTTGAAAAAATTTTCTCGAGGTATGCCGTCCGAAATGTTTCAGCAGCAGGTGAAGCGCCGCGGGTGTTTGATGTGTATACATCTATTGAGGACGTCAATGAAAAATCTCTCGGCAGAGCCGGCTCACGGGTCCGCCGCTCCCGCCGATCTTATCCCGGACCCGCTGGACGCCGCGGCGCGGGAACGATTCGGCATATCCGCTCTTTTCCCCTACCAGCGGCTGGTGGCGACAAACATCCTTCGGGCGGCGGGAGCGGAGGGATACTCCGCCCGGCATTCGGTCAATCCGGTGACAGGAGAGGTGGAGATCGAAGACGCGGTCACCGATCAAATCGTAATCCTCCCCACCGGGGCGGGGAAGTCGCTGTGCTTTATGCTCCCCGGGGTGATGCTCCCGGGAATTACGGTCATCGTCTTTCCCCTGCTGTCCCTCATGGCCGATCAGCTCCGGAGGCTCGAGGAGCGGGGCATCCCCTCACGGATACTCCGGGGCGGCCAGTCCCCGCGGGAACGGGAAGAGACCTTCGCCGCCCTCGAGAAGGGCTCCGTCTCGATCCTTATCACCAATCCGGAAACCCTCAAGCAGGAGAAAACCCTCGGACGTCTCGAGAAATGCGTCATAGACCACCTGGTAATCGACGAGACCCACACCGTCTTCGAATGGGGCTCCACCTTCAGGCCCTCCTATCTCGATCTCCACACGATCTACGAGCGCCTCGACATACGGGTCATAACAGCCTTTACCGCCACCGCCTCCCACCTTGTCCTCGACGAGGTCAAGTCGATCCTCTTTCCCAACCGCTCGCCCCACCTCATAACCGCGGATCCCGACAGGCCTAATATCGCCTACCGGGTCATCCCGAGCATCTGCAAGGACCATGACTTAACCCGCCTCCTGCGGGGGACCCTTCCCCGGCCGGCCCTGGTCTTCTGCCGGACCCGGCGGGGAGCGGAAGAGACCGCCCGCACCCTGCGCTACCTCCTCGACGAGAAGGAAATCTACTTCTACCACGCGGGCCTCGAACGGGAGGAAAAAAAACGTATCGAAGAGTGGTTTTTTTCCTCCCGGGAGGGGATCCTCACAGCCACCTGCGCATACGGTATGGGCGTCGATAAAAGCGACATCCGAACGGTCATCCACAAGGACCCGGCCCCGTCGGTGGAGGCGTATCTTCAGGAGTCCGGCCGGGGAGGCCGGGACCGGAAACAGGCCTATGCCGTTCTGCTCCTCGGGCCAGATGAGACGGCGGCGGCTCAACCGGCCGGACGGCCCGCCGGAACCGCAGATCCCGCCGGGGGCGACGATGCGGAAAAAGAGCCCCTCGAACTGCGCCGCTACGCCGAGTTCATCCGGGCGGTCGTCGACCCGACCCAGTGCCGCCGGGAGGCGCTCTTGGGGCTCTTAGGCTCCCGGCCGGAGGCCTGCTTCGGCTGCGATGTGTGTGAGGGGTCGGTCCCGGAAGCTCCAGACGGCGCGGCCGAGATTTGCGGGCTTATAAAACGCTACCCCCGGTTCTTTACCCTCCGCGAGGCGGTCACGATCTTAAGCGGCCGGTATAAGCCGGAGATCTACGAGCGGAACCTGTGGCGGTTTAGGGGCTTCGCGGCCCTCAAGAACTGGGACGAGGAGTGTATAGAAGAGGCGGTCCTGATGCTTATCCGGGCGGAACGACTCCGCCGCTTTAAATGGGGACCGTGGAAGGGGATGCTGCAGGTGGGAATAAAGCCTAAATTGCTGCAGTTATCTCAATAAATTCGACTGTAATAGAAAAAAACTTGTTTTGACAATCTATTTCGACTACAATAGAAACAATGAAGAGGATAGATAGGCCGGGATATAGTGAAAAAATAAAATCCTTTCTCACCGCACCGGTGATAATCGTCGTGACCGGCATGCGGCGGGTTGGGAAGAGCGTTCTCCTGCGGCAGCTGATGGACGAACTCGCCGATTCAGGACATGTGATTTACATCGACAAAGAATCCCTCGAGTATGACGAAATTGAGAATGCCCGGGACCTTGTCCGTTGGGTGGAGGAAAGGACCGTGTCCGGTCCGCCGTCCTATGTTATCGTGGACGAGATACAACTCATATCCGACTGGGAGCGTGCAGCAGCGGCGTTGGCGTCAAAAGATGATACCCATCTTATTATTTCGGGGTCGAATGCGCAGCTCCTTTCGGGCGACCTTGCCACAAGAATAGCGGGCCGATATGTAAGCATACCCATTTTTCCCCTGTCCCTTAACGAGTTTTCCGACCTTTATTCTCTCCTTCATATCCCGGTATCGAGCGGGAAGGATCTCTTTGCCTTATATCTGAAAACAGGGGGGTTGCCCGGGCTTCTTCATACCGATTTGAGCACTGACGTATACACGCAGATGCAGAAAGATATATTCAATACAATTGTAGTTAAAGACATAATCACCAGACACAATATTCGCGACGTCAGGCTTTTGCAGGATGTTATGCAGTTCAGTATGGACAATATCGGGAGCTTGTTTTCCGCGAAACGAATTTCCGATTTTCTCAAAAAGGAACGACGAAACCTCTCCGTGGATTCGGTTCTCAACTACCTCGAATACATGCGAGAAGGATTTCTTCTCTACCGGGTCTCCCGTTATGACATCAAAGGCAAAAAACTGCTCGAGGTACTGCAAAAATATTACCTAGGCGACATCGGTTTACGGAACGGTCTTGTCGGGTACCGCGATTCCGACATATCGGGTCTCCTCGAAAACCTGGTCTATCTCGAGCTGCTGCGGAGGGGATTCACCGTGCGGATTGGAACCTTACCGGATTCGGAGGTCGATTTTATTGCGGAAAAGGAGCCGCATCGTCTGTATATACAGGTTTCCTACCTCCTAGAGTCGGCTTCCACGATCGATAGGGAATTAGCTCCTCTTAAAAAACTCGAGGATGCGTGGCCCAAACTCCTTTTGAGCTTAGACGAATATCAGCCTCGGGTGTTCGAAGGAATCAGGCATATCTCCATCATCGACTTCCTTATGGGTGGGGAGATTTAGATACACCCGCCATGCCTCCCGCCGAAGGCGGCAGGGCGACCGGAACCGCCGCACCGATACCATCATGCATCAGTAGCTCTAGCATTTTAGGGCGTGCTCCTTGTTTTTGATTGTGTGGTAACAACCATTACAAGGCAGCATTGCCTTTTTTTCAAGCCGGAGTCTGCAATTTCATACCGGCGATTTCCTTCAATTTAGCACCGGTGATTACAAACGGCCGCCGACGCCACCATCAGTAGCATGCGAACGGCGATGGAACTGCTCCCTCTACCTGATCGTAGACGTGTGGAGCCGTAAGATAGTGGGCTCGGCGGTACAC
>JBKHAJ010000307.1:0-3291 GCA_046542935.1 Spirochaetia bacterium
TGGAGAATACGCGGAAATCGACTCTATCAAAACGACTCGGGGGCGGGACTGGCCAAGGTAAATATCAGGGTCCCTCAGCGGGGAATAGTCCGCTATGAATTTAACGTCCGTCTCGAAGGCGGGGCGGAGGATCTCCACGGGGGCTTCGGACTCCACATATTCGCCGACTCCGTTTATCCCCGCGCCTCCTGGGGTACTGATAAGTCCTATCTCCTGTGGCTTAACTACGACGCGAATCCCGTTTCCAAGGATATCCCCCGGGGCTTAAGCGCCCAGGTATACAAGAGCCGTTCCCATTCCTACATGGAGCTTGTCTCGAGCGTCGACCTGAACGATTACGCATATCTCCTCGAGGAGATCTCCTCCGACACGGTCGTACCGGTCCGCGTCATCGTCAACGGCAATACCGGCACCGTACGGATCATGGACCCCTTCGACAGGGAAACGTACTACAGCTTCAGCCTCGGTACACGGGGCCGCCTCGAAGGGGATTGGGTCGCCCTGCGGACAAACGGAATCGCAGCGAGTTTCGGATATATGGATTAGCCGCATCAGTTCCCGGCGGCATTCGGGACCGGCAAAAAGAAAGGCTGCCTCAGTAAACACATCGGTGCACTTAGCGGCCTTTCTTTAGTACAATTAAAGCGGCCAGAAGTGACGATATTCCGGCTTGGTGCATTTTTCGACCCCTTATCAGTGTGTCCATCTGCCGGCGGACCAGCTCGGCCATAGAGATATGCTGAGCATGAGCTATTTCATTTAAGGCCTGTGCCTGTTCTTCCGTTAATTGGATCTGTATCCGTACTCTCTTGATTACAATTATAATATTATGACAAAATAATAAAGAAAGAAAACAACTCTCATACCGCACTGCTCATCCTTGATGACTCCTCCTTTAGTAAGTACATTGAAACCGTTAGAGAGTGCCCCCGATCGTGGGGATAAAAATCCTCCAATTGGCGTGATAGCTTGAATTACTGAGGCTACTCTGTTTAAACCCAAGTTCACGTTCAGCTAATACCCTGAGGGAACGTGATTTAGCCCAATTCCATCCCCACGATCGGGGGCACTCTTAAAACGTTACGGATTCAGCAGATACTCTCCGCAACAAGCTCCGGGCATCGCCGACCGGCCCCTTTCGGGGGATAGGGTGGTTCCCTTCGAGTCCCCTGATAGCCTGCGGGTGAGCTTCGATCTCCCTAACGCGGGAACCGTCACGGGCATGGGAATCCGGACCGGGGCCACCCTCATCGTGGGAGGGGGGGAGAGGGTTTCGGAAAGGTAATTGTGAACACCGGTGAGGGTTCCCGCTCGAGCTCGAGCTCACCCTCCAGCTGCACCACGAGGGCGGTGATGAGTCTGAGCCCCAAGGTCTTCGGCTCATCAAAATCGATTTCAGCAGGAAGGGGAGCCCCGGAGTTGGCGAGGGTAAGAACATACTTCCTGTCCATTTCCCTCATCGTCACCGAAAACCGGGCCGCCTCCTCTCCCTTGAAGCCGTGCTTGAGGGCATTGACGGCGACCTCGTTTATGAGAAGCCCCAAGGGGACCGCCGTCTTCGTGGGGAGGGTAATATCGACGATGTCGTATTCCACCTCGATTCGCATGCCGGCGAAAGAGGAGAACACCGTGGAAACCAGCTTGCGGACATAATCGGCGAACCTGATCTGAGAAACCGTCTCGGACTGGAAAAGCTCCTCGTGGACAAATCGGATGGCATCGATCTGTCTCTGGACATCGGTCAGGTCCGATCCGGATCCGGAGCTCTTCAATCGGAGAAGCGATGAGATCAAGGCAAGATTATTCTTGATTCGGTGGTTCATCTCCTCCATGAGGATTTCTTTGGATTTCAGGGCCCGAAGGAGATCTCTTTCTATCAGCTTTTTTTCGGTGATATCCCGGGAAACAGCCGCAACGGTTTCTATCGAACCGTCCCTCAGGGTCTCGGGTACGATATTGCACTGCAGATACCTCTCACCGCCGAGGCCGGGAAAGGGAAATTCGATACGCACCGTCTCCCCTGTTCGGAAAACTTCGTCTATCGCCTCATTCCACTTCCCGGAAAGCTCCTCGGAAAATCCGAGCTCCTCGATGGTTTTACCGATGTACTGCCCTCTCTCGAGCCCTACGGCATCGCAGAGGGCCCGATTCACGTAAAGATGACGCTTATCCCGGTCGAGCCTCCCGATATAATCCTCGGTGTGGTCCAGGAGACTCTCTAATTGCTCTGCTTTTCGTGAATCCACTTCCTCTCCCAATCGAGGTCCTCCCATTATACCACATATAAACTTATCATCTATTTATTTTTCCCCAAGGTATTTTATACTTATTCCATGAGCACCCTCTTCGGCACCTGTTCGTGGAACTTCGACTCCTGGGAAGGGCTGGTATATTCAGAGACCCGGCGCAGGGCGGCGGAGTATCTGACCGAATATGCGGAAAAGTACCGCACCGCGGAAATCGACAGCTGGTTCTACCGTATTCCCGCCCGGGAAGACGTCGAGGAATACCGGGACCGGGTCGATTCCGAGTTCCGGTTCACCGGCAAGGTCCCCCGGGACCTGACCCGCCCGGAGGAGGACACATTTCTGGCCCCGGAGCTCTTCGAGAGCTTCCTCGAATCGATAGAACCCCTCCTCCCGCGGATGGACGCCCTTATGTTCGAGTTCGGCTATCTCAACAAGCGGAAGATGCCCTCCCTCGAGGCTTTTATCGAAAAGTTCGAAACTTTCATCGAGGCGGTCCCCGGAGGTTTCCCCTACGCGGTGGAAACCCGGAACGGGAACTACCTCAAACCCCCATATTTCGAGTTCCTCCGGCGGAACGGCCTCATCCACGTTTTTTCCGAAAAGCAGTACATGCCCCGCATCTACGAACTCCTTCCCCGGATAAAACCCTACCTCGGAGAATCTACCGTTATCCGCCTCCTAGGGGGCGACCGAAAGGCGATTGAAGAGTTGACCGGCGGAAAATGGGACCGGATCGTCGATCCTAGGGAGGACCTGCCGAAAATAGCGGAGATGATCCGGGACCTCTCGAGGACCATGCGGGTAACCGTCAACGTGAACAACCACTACGAGGGCTCAGCGCCTAGGACCATCGAGAGGCTGCGGGGGCTGGTGGAGGGGCCGGGGGCGAAGGAATAAACAGGAGGATACATCTAACTATCACGGGCTGGTGAAAGTTCAGACCTCCTCTCCGCGTCCGCTTTCTCAGCAGTCCCGGAAACCGGATCGGTCGCTCTTCTCCCGTTGAGGATATACACCGCCGTCATGGCCAAGGTGCCTCCGA
>JBKHAJ010000039.1:0-17756 GCA_046542935.1 Spirochaetia bacterium
CTCCATCCTTTTACTTGAGGAAACAGCGTGATTTCCGTAAGATACCATATCATGATAGACAAGCTTGTTGTAGGTCCGATGTACACTAACAGCTACATCTACACGGACGAGAACACCGGAGCGTGTTACATAGTGGATCCCGGTGGGGACGAGGACAAGATCCTCGAAGCATTAGACCGGTTGCGTTCCGACCCGGAAAAGCCGCGCCCGAAGGGAATTCTGCTGACCCACGGGCACCTCGATCATATATCCGCCGTGGCGGGCCTCTACGGTCGCTTCAAAGGGGCCGACCCCGGATTTCACCTGGGAATCCATGAGGAAGATCGAGATTACCTGGGGGTGGCCGCCGAAAAGACCCATAAGAGGAGTTTCAACCACCTAGGGATTATGGGCAGTGAATACTTCAAGGCGTATTTTTCCGAACCCCCCGAGCCGGATATCCTCTTTTCAGACGGAGATACCGTGCCGGAAAGCGGGCTCACCGTGATTCTGACCCCCGGGCACACCCCGGGAAGCATCTGCCTCTACAACGCGGCGGAAAAACTCCTTATCTCCGGTGACACCCTCTTCGCCGGGGGGATCGGGCGGACCGATCTGCCCGGAGGAGACACCGCCGCCATCGAGCGAAGCATACGGGAAAGGCTCTTCGCCTTGCCCGATGACGTGAGGGTCTATCCCGGCCACGGTCCCGAAACGAGTATAGGCGAAGAAAAACGAAGTAATCCCTTTTTTCGGTAACTAGGCGAGTTGGTCGACAACGATTCCCGATTCGAACATGCCCCGGCCCGCTAAACCGTAAGTTCCTTTCGTGACGATATCGTGGAGCCTGCGGGCGTAGTTCATGATTGTCCGGTCGAGCTCTTTGCCGGTCGGTTGCGAGGATGTCCCGGGGCCTTTCACGCCGACACCCTTTCCGAGTCGCTCGATAAGATTGTCCAAGGCCTGGAGCTTCGACAGGGAGAGTCCCTCACCGGCGGATGTGGGAAGTCCCCGGACGTGCTTGAAGCGTGCGTAGAGGAGGGCCTCCCGGTCCGCGGGCACCGAAATCGGTGAATTACTATACCGGGCCCGGATCAACTGAGTCAGGGGAACGGTGTGTGAAAAATTCACCATCTGAACGGCCATACGCCACTCTCCTGGTAAATTTATCGGAATACCGGAAAGAGATATTAACTAGTTGTTGTGTATTGGTTCGTTCGGGGTTACCTGTTCCGCCGCTCGTCGGAGGTTTTGCAGCTGATGCACATAAGGGCGTAGGGGATGGCCTTGAGCCTTTCCTTAGGTATCTTGCAGTTGCACTTGATACAGACCCCGTATTTTCCGTTCTCCAGCCGTGAAATTGCGCTGTCGATAAGACGCAGACGCTTGATGTCGTTCGCGCTCAAGGCTTCTAAGGTCTTGCGATCGATATCGTCCGCGGCCACGTCGGCGAGATCCTTCGGATCCATATCGTCGATGATAGCCTTGAAATCCTCATTTTCCGCGATGAGGTTGTGAATTATTTCTTCTTTCATTTCAAGCAGAGAGTTTTTCATTTCTTCTTGAAAAGTTTTTTCCATGAAACTCACCTTGTGTCCCGGGCCGGGCCGGTAGAATTAGCATTGTAATGTGCAGTAAATGTAATAAAATGTCAATTGGTTGACAAAGGTTTTTTATTACCCTACGATAGCGAAATACGAAAAACAGGAGGAAATGTGGCTAAAGAAGAGGCAATCGAGGTAGAAGGAATCGTAAAGGAATCACTTCCCAACACCATGTTCAGGGTGGAACTCAAGAACGGACATCTGATTCTCGCACACCTCTCGGGGAAGATGCGGAAGCATTATATCCGTATCGTGCCCGGAGACAAGGTGAGGGTCGCCCTCTCTCCCTACGATCTGACTCGGGGACGGATCATCTACCGGGAACGCTGACGAAGTACCACCCAGGTAGCCCCGGAGCCGCCGTGCCGCTTGTCCGCATATCCGTACTCACCGGTTACCGCACTCCTTTTTAAAAAATCTCTTACCCTTCCCGGAAGAACGGGGGACTCTCTGCTGTGAAGCCCCCGCCCATGGATAACGAGGACCTTCCGTAGACCCCGCTTTCGCGAAGTCTCGAGGAAACCCGCGAGGGTCCTCACGGCCTCCTCCGCGGTCATCCCGTGAAGATCGATACTATCCTCCGGTTCCATACGCCTGAGTTCCGCCCGCCGTGCTGCCTTCAACCGGCTCGGATGAGGGGCTTCCTCGTCTCGCCCGTCCATAACTTCCGGAGGTATCGAGTTAGTATCCAGCCAGTCTTCGAGCTCCTGGTGGACCTTCAGTTTCTTATTCGTTCCTCGACCCTTTTCCCACTCTTCGTAGATCTTCCCGAAATCCATCTATAACTCCACAAGGTGTTTACTTTCGATCCATCCCTCTTCGCCGGTCTCGGTTTGGACAAGGGTGTATATGCCGGTTCGCGCCGAAGTTTCCAGCACCGTCCCCTCGGCGATCTCCCTGATCACGCCCGATTCGTCCTCGGGTATCCGTTTGAGGCTCGCGTTCCGGCCTGCCACCGCATCCGGACGGGACAGCACGAGGAGACTTACGGCGAACATCACCGCCGCCGCGGCGGTACACACCCCCGAGATCCGGGCACCGCCGGGCCGGCCGGTCCCGAGGATCAAACCGGTCACTGCGAGAAGTATCGCGACGGCCGGGTACAGAATATCGGGCCGGGAAAACGGAACACCGGGATGCATGAGCCCTATTTCCGCCGTTTTCTCGTACCAATCGGCGACATCCCGTATACGCGGGTCCCCCGGGTCTACCCGTAAAGCGCGCTTGAGGAGGACCACCGCATCCGCCCGGTTATTCCCCGCCTCGGCGAGAAGGACCTCATCGAGGAGCACCCCGGAATGTACCGGCCCGTTACGCGGTCCCCCCTCGGGGACGGCGGAGGCCCAGGAAATGAGCCCGATAACCGCACCGGCTGAGAGAGCGGCGAGAATGACGGGCAGCGCAATTCCAAGCCCTCCGGGCCGAGGCTTTTTACGGACACGCCGACGCGCCCGGGTCATAACCAGTCCCGCGGTCAAGGCGGCCGCCCCCGGTAAAAAGACCACCCCGGCAAGCGGTTCCTCGTAGGGGAAACGGTTTCCCGTGATTTTCAGATCCCCGGGGGTCAGAGACTCGGGAAGCCGTGTGTCCCCGGGCGGCGGGACGGCGTCCTCGGCGGTTCTTTCCTCCGCGGGCATGTACTCCGGGAGCCGCCATGTCCCGCCGGGGGAAGTCTTTATCCTGTCCTCCCACGGATCGTACCTGGAAAAATCGGCAAGGACTATCCGGGGTGATTGGTTTGGCAGGGCTTCCACCCGATACGTTTTTTCTATCCACCCGGTGTAGCCCCGAAGAGTGGGCTCGAAATCGCCGCGCTTCCCGGTCTCGTAACAGCGCCCTCCGGTGCAGTCCGCCCGGGGAAGGCGGAGAACCGGCAGATTTCCGGTTCCAGTAATCCTAACGGTGAGTACGGCCGACCCGGAGACCTCGTATCCCTCCATGGACAGCTCGGCATCGAGTCTGAAATCACCCACGCCGCCGGACATTCCGACATCCGCTAACAGGGGCACTACCTCGAGCTCGAGGGGGTCAAACTCCACATCCCCTTCCGATAGACTCACCGTTCCTCCCGGTATGACCGTGGTCCCCGCTTCGAGGGGGGTATAGAGGAATCCCGCCGCCGCAAAGCCGAATTCCCCGCCCTCGCGAGTACCCGACCCGGCGGCGGAGAGGAGATCGTCCGGCATCGGCAAATCGGTGACGATACCCCGTTCAGGTTTCTGATACCGTAATCGCAGAATTTCCCCGTCGGAAACTTCCCGGTCGGCCACGAGGAAGACCGGACTCGATCTGCCCGCCTCGATTCGAAGGCTCGCCGCGGTCCAACGGAAACTCGGCCTATCGGCGGCATCTCCCGTTCCGGCCCCCCCGCGCCTTTCGGGCCCCGTCACTCTGATCCGGAAACCGGAAGTGGTCGTTCGGCGACCTTCCGCCTCGAGTACGAATCCGGCAATCGAGTATACACCCGCCGAGGCGGGGCGCAGGGCGTATTCGACTACCGTTCCCTTCCCCGGTAAAAGGGGGCGGATGTAGGGACCGCGAATCACCTCGAGGTCCCGGGGAAGGGGCGGAGCGCTTACCGACACATCGGCGGGAGCTATTCCGCTGATCACGAAAGAAACCTGTACAGTCTCCCCGACCTCCGCCGCGGGGGGATCGACGACCAGGGTGTACGGGACGGCATCATCCGCGGCTATTCCGGGTATTTTCAGCGCCAGGAGGAAGATTACCAATCCTCGGCGAAGGTTTCGAAAGGCTGTTCTTTCGGTGCTATCCATTGCTTCTTCTCGATAAGATTGACGAACTCCAGGAGACGTCCGCCGGGGTCCTCTTCGCCGAGCTGTACCTCCCCGGCCTTCGGCTCCCGAGTACGTCTTCCCATCTCACGGCGCATATCCATCTTCCGGTAACTCAGCTCGAGATTAATCTTCGCTTCCCTGTCGCCGGGACGCAGAACAACCGCTCGACGGAAGAATTCATACGCCTCCTCGTATTCCGCTCGGTGATAAGAGAGGACCCCGAGGTTGAACACCGAGGCGAACTCGGCATCTCCCTCGGCCAATTCCGCCGCCCGGGACCATTCCTCCCGGGCCGAATCCCACTCTCCTAAGGCGTAATATGCATCACCGAGGTTGAACCGGGCCCATCCGTTCAGGCGGGTTTCCTCCGCGGCTGAAATGTAGCGGACCAGGCTCTCCTGATAGTCGCCGTGACGATAGGAGAAATTTCCCAGCATCGTCTCGACCTGAGGAACCGAACACCCGAAGAAAAACAGAACCGCCGGGGCCAGTATTAGGAGTACCATGGAGGATTTCATTATGCAAGCCTCCGGAAAAAGAGGTATGCGACAAGCCCTAGAAAGGCGGGGAAGAGGAAGATCCGGTATCGAGGGACCCGGATCATTCTGTATCCCCTTTGGAGGGTGGTCTCCATCCAGGGGTCGAGCAACCGGTCCAAGGGAATCCCCCCTGTAAACTCCCCGGGGGGTACGTAGACCCCTCCGGTCGCCTCGGCTATGTCCTCGAGCTGTCCGGCGCGTACCCGGGTGATAACCTTTTCGCCTTCCGGGCCCCTGACGTAGGTATCTTCATTCAGCTCGATAGCGGATCCCGACTCGGTACCCACCGGGACCGCGACGATCGGTATCCCCTCCTTCGCGGCAATTCCCGTGTCTATCCTACCCCGGGTGGATTCTCCGTCGGAGAACAGGATAATTACTCTATGGCCGGCAATACCGGGAGGAAAGGCCCGGACCGCCTCTTCGATTCCTCCTCCCACATCCGTCCCCGGGGAGCTTATGAGGGCGGGGCTCAAGCTCCGGATGAACAGCTCCAGGGCACGGAAATCATCGGTCAAGGGAACCATGGTCACCGCGTCTCCTTTGAAAGCGACGATTCCGAAGCTCCCCCCCGGATAATTCCGTATAATACTGAGCATTCCCTCCTGTACAACTGAGAGCCGGCTCTTTCCCACGTCCGACGCCAACATACTCCGGGAGATGTCGACGCATAGGACGATGCTCACCCGATCGGCCCGCACGAGCTCGTTCCTTTTCCGCTGGGTGAAACCCCCGAGGGAAAGAATTATCCCGGAAGTAAAAACCAGTATACATACAAGGGCGATTCCCCCGCGAAGTGCTAACCGCTTTCCCTCGCCGGGAGAGCTCAGGAAGGGGCTCAAATCACGCCGCTGCCTCCGAAGCGCAATCACCCCCCAGAGGAGGAGTATAGGGACTAGACCCAAGAACCATAAAAAGGAAGGATGTTCCATCACACCATCACCTCCCTGAGTACTACCTTTCGGATGACAAACCCGACAGCGACGGCTATAAAGCCGACAAGGATGAACTGTCCGTGTAAAGGGGTATTCCGCGGCTCGATGGCGGTGCGAATCTCCCGGGCCTCGAGACTGTCGATAATCTCCCCTATCCGCAGGAGAATGCCGCTTCCCGCCGCATGGAAGTAGGTTCCTCCGGTAAGCTCGGCGATATCCTTGAGTCCCTCTTCGTCGAATCCGCTCCGGTAGAGTCCGCTGAACCGTTTCCCCGAGCGGGGATCGGTATACTCCAAGGGGATCTCTCCCTCGCTTCCGAGCCCGATAGTGTAAACGGTAATGCCGAGCCGTGAGGCGAGATAAGCCGCGGAGACGGGCTGGATATCGCCGGCGTTGTTCTCACCGTCGGTGAGAAGGAGGACGATCTTCTCTCGGGCGCCCCCCGCATTCAAATGGGCGCAGGCTATACCCAGGGCGGTCCCCACTGCCGTCCCGTCTCCGAACTCCATCACCGCCAAACTGTCGATGAGCCCCTCGAGGGCATCGTAATCGAGGGTGGGGGGAAAGCGGAGAGCGGCCTCCCTGCCGAAGGAGACCAACCCGATCGGATCGTGCTTTCTGTTACGGAGAAAAGAAATCATAAACTCCTTAGCCGCCCCCAGCCGATTTTCCGGCCCGAAATCCTGAGCGGCCATACTCGGAGATTGATCCACCACGAAGAGGATATCCGCCCCCCGGGACAGATGGATTTCTTCGTATTCGATCCTCCCCGGCCCCGCGAGGGCCCCGACAAGGAGAAGCGCTCCGGCCAGAGCGAGAAGAAAGGCTATCCGGTCCACCGTCTTCAGCCCCCTCCCCGGGAAGGACGGCATATCCCCGTTCCAGACCGAAAAGGGGAAGTGTATGCCTCCGCTTCTCCGCCCTCGAGCTACCTCGAGAATCACGAGAACCGCCAGGGGGAGAACGGCGAGGAACCAGAGGGGCCGGGCAAAGCTAAACATTTCCGGCCTCCCCTAAGCGGATCTCTTCGAGGCAGCGAAGACCCTCATCGATATCCCTTCTTCCCCCCTCAGCTTCCGGAGGCGGGGCCGCCCCGTACCTGATGTGCTCCGCCCGTATCAGGAGGCCGGTCAGGGCTTCCGGAAGAAGGCCCGGTTCGTCCCGGTACCTAAGCTCCCCGGCGGTACACGAGTTGAAATCGGCGGAATACAGGGAAGTTAGGAGCTCGCGGAAGATCCGGTTGAGCTCGTCGTAAACGACCTTCGGCGGTGCATCCGGAGCATTTCGTCTGAGCATCCCCAGTGCCCGGCGGGCCGCGAGATAGCTCCTCCGCCTCCGTATTGCCTCGAACCGGGAACCTACCGCGTAGAGGAGCGGAGGAACGAGAAATATCCCTCCTAAAGGGAGGAGAATGAGCACGGCGGCTATTCCGAGAAGGAGGAGGCGCGTTCCCGGCAGGAGTATGGGCGCCTGGATACCGGAAAGTTCGTTTTCAGGACCGGAAAGGACCGCGGGGCTCACCGGTACGTTTTCGATGACCACACTCCCGAGGTCGAGACGGGGAAACGGGACCTCTTCGGGGGCGAAACAGGCGAACCTGACCCTTACACTATAGCCCCTGGCGGTTTCATCGATTCGGATATCACGAACATCGATCCACTTGTGTTCGGGTATTGTCTCCGGGAGGCTCGGGCGTCCTTTTTCCGCGGGAACCGCCACTACGAGATCGACAGCGTCTCCCACGTAGAACTCGGGTGGAACGAAGGTGTACTCCTCGGCACGAAGGGGAGTTCCGGTCGCCGCCGCGAAAAGCACAACCAGGAGGAAAAGGATTTGTCCGCCGGGGCACCGTGAACACAATACCGTTCTCTTCATGCCGGTATCCTCATGCAGTTCTCCTCCGTCGAAAAAACTCCGTCACCGCGCGGAAGGGATCATCTTCGGTGCTCACCGAAAAATGCTCTATTCGGGAACTCCTGCATCGGCGTTCCCACTCGGCGAAGTATTCGTCCCAGTACTCGGCGAAGTTTTTCCGAAATCCCGCGCTCATTCCCGAGGCGGCGTAGAGTGTACCGGTTTCACTATCCTCGAGCTCGATATAGCCTACCGGGGGGAACCGGCGCTCCGCGGGATCTTCCAGGCGGCAGAGGATGAGGTCCTGCTTCCGTTTTAGAATATCGAGGACCGAAAAGTCGGTATGGGTCTTGAAATCGGAAAGGATAACGCACAGCCCCTTCCGATCCACCGATTCGTAGACCCCCCGAACGGCCTCTTCGAGATTGCTCCCCTCCTCCCGGCGGTCCCATGTAAAGAGCTCCTGGATGAGACTCGCGATGTGTTTCTTTCCCTTCGCGGGATTCACCCATCTCTGGATATGCCGGCCGAAAAAGACGGCACCCACTCTGTCGTTGTTCATGACCGCCGCGGTTGCCAGGAGTGAGGCGATATAGGCCGCGGACTCGATCTTGGTGGAAGCCCCTGAACCGAAGAACATGGAATTGGATACATCGAAGATGATGGATACCGGCAGCTCCCGCTCCTCCCGGTATTTCTTGGTGTACAATCCTCCCATTCGGGCGCTGACATTCCAGTCTACCGAACGGATATCGTCGTTTTCGGTGTACTCCCGGACCTCCTCGAACTCGATTCCCGTACCCTTGAAAGCGGAACGGTAACTCCCCGCGAAGACCTCCCGGGCGAGCTTGGACGATGCGAGGACGATGCGGCGTACACGTTTTCGAATCTCGTCGGGGGTCATCAGGGAACTGAAACGTGGGCGAGAACCATATCCACTATCATATCGGAGGTGACCTCTTCGGCCTCCGCCTCGTAGGAGGGGATGATTCGGTGGCGCAGAACCCTGTGGGCCACCGCCTTGACATCGCCGGGGAGGATGTAACTCCGGTTCTCCAGGAGTCCTTTCGCGGCGGCGCTGCGCAGGAGAAAAATACCCGCCCGGGGTGAGATGCCGAACTCTATATACCGCAGGTACTCCCCGGCGGCGGAGTCCCGGACCCGGCCGGGCCGGGTGGCCCGGGCGATCGAAACGATGTACCGAAGTATCTTCTCGTCGGCGGCGACAGTATCTACGGCGGCCTTGAGCCGCTTCATTTCGGCAAGCTCCAAAACAGACGGTATCGGACCGATAGGAGGGGTTCCCATCCGTCGGAGTATCTCGGCCTCCTCGGTCTCATCGGGATAGTCCACGGCAACCTTCATCAGGAACCGGTCGACCTGTGCCTCGGGAAGGGGGTAGGTCCCCTCCTGCTCGATGGGATTCTGAGTAGCCAGCACCATGTACGGCTCGGGAAGGGGATACGTAGTATCACCTAAGGTTACCTGCCGCTCCTGCATCGACTCGAGAAGAGCCGACTGGACCTTCGCCGGGGCCCGGTTGATCTCGTCGGCGAGGAGGATATTGGTAAAAACCGGTCCTTTCCTGACTCGAAATTCCCCTGTTCCTTGGTGATAGATTAGGGTCCCCACAAGATCCGCCGGAAGGAGGTCGGGGGTAAACTGGATTCTGGAAAAATCTGCATTCACCGTCTCGGCAAAGCTCTTCGCCGCTAAGGTCTTGGCGAGTCCCGGGACCCCCTCGATGAGGATATGGCCTCCGGTCAAAAGACCGATCAGCATCGACTCGACGAGGAGCTCCTGTCCGACTATCCTCTGCGAGACCGCCGCCTTGACGCGTTCGATTGTCTCCCGGGCTGCTTCGGTATCGATCATATTTAATCCTCTCGTAACGACTATTTTTCAGGAGCGGTAATCAGCATTCTCCTTGACGTAATCATAGGAGAGATCGCTTCCCCATACAACCGCTTCGGCGTTTCCTCGGCCGAGGCACAGGGTTATCTCGACCGCCCGGTGATGCGGGGGAAAGCCCCCGGAACCATCGAAGGCGCAACGGGTAAGGTACTCACAGAGCTTCCCTTCGATCTCGTCGGTCAAGCGGAAGGCGCCGCCCGTGAACACCCTGATTCCGCCGATGGCGACCTCGAGGAGTTCCGTATCCAGATCGGTTCCTGAGTTCCCGGCGTAATCCCCCACCGCCATCAGGAGCCTTCCGACATTGGGATCGTTTCCGAAGATCGCGGTCTTGACCAGAAGGGAGTTACAGACTCCCTTGCCGAAGGCTGCGGCCTCGGTCCGTGTTGCCGCACCGCGGACCGTGACCTCCATGACGTGCTTAGTTCCCTCGCCGTTTCGAACGATGTCCCGGGCAAGGTCTCCGCACACGCTTTCGAGGGCCCGGGTAAACTCACCCAAGTCCGCCCCGCGCCTATTGGAGCTCAAGAGAAGGGCCATGTCGCTGGTACTCTGATCGGAATCCACGGTAATCCGGTTAAAGGTCGTATCCACGGCCGTGCGCAGAGCGGCGTCCGCCTCTTCACGAGTCAGAGTAATGTCGGTGGTCAGGAATACCAGCATGGTCCCCATATTGGGCTCGATCATCCCGGCGCCCTTGGCTATTCCGGTTATCCGCCCCTTCCCGACCTCCCGCGATCGAACCTTGGGGTAGGCATCCGTAGTCATGATCCCCTGCGCGGCGGAGAAGGCGTTTCCCCACCCCCCGTGGGGGGATATCTCCACGGAAGACTCCACCGCGAGCTCGGCGGCGAGGAGCTTACAGGCGGCAACCATCTCCTCCACCGGGAGCCCCCATCCGATAATGCCGGTGGAAGCGGGAAAGAATCGGCCCACCGGTCCGGACAGCCCCTCCGCCGCTGCCGACTCGAAGGCGGTAAGAACTTCCCGGGCGTCATCTTCCCCCCCGGGAGCGCATACATTGGCGATCCGGTTGTTGATGAGGACCCCCCTCACCGGGACTTCTCTCCGATCCGCCTCTGCGAGGAGGGCCTTTCCTATCTTGACCGGTGCTCCCGTCACGGCATTGCGGGTAAAGAGGCCGGCGTAGCTGAGCGTCGCCTCCTCTAAGAGAATCGCGGTCAAATTCATCCGCATGGGAAGAGAAAATGTTTTCTCCCGGGGAAAGAATGTAAGGGGGACCGTGGCCGAGCGGAACCCCTCGGGGAGTGTTCCGCGCCGGATGAGGGCTTCGAAATAGGACTCACGGGTGGTGTAGGTTTCCATGGCTTACTTTACGTAGAACTGGAGAAGCTGAATAAAAAAGTAGATCTTTTTATAAACCTCGGTCATCTTCTGTTTGACCATGTTTTCCAGGGCTCCTTCGAGCTCCTTCCAATTGACGATCAGCTCGTGGGGGCTCTTCTCATAATCTTCGATGCACAGTTTGATATTCTTGGCCACGACGATCAAATTCTGAGCCGCTCCCTTGGCCAATTTCTGGGCCTTTTCGTTGGTCTCCTTCAAGAGCTGCTTGAGAACGCTCATGCTGTTAGGATCCCTATCCGAGCGGGACATAAGGGACTTGATTTTGGCGCCAGCCTCTCCCTCTTCGGAGAGACCCTCGTCGAATTTGAGAAGCTGATCCGAGATGACAAGGAGATTATGAAAAGACTCGGAAAGCTGCTGAGACATGACGTTGGTCGACCACTGCCCCTTGATAAGGAGGGTATCGACGACCTCCTTGACGTCCTTCTTGACGTAGTCGAGAAGGAAGGCCTTGAGATAATTCAGGGGGGCGACGTAAATGTATCCACCGAGCATCTTCTTCGAGAAGGTCATGTTCGCCTTTTCGGTATAAAACTTCATCCGAGAGACCGCCGTAGTACCGAAGACCTGCCGGGAAAGCTGATCTATCTTGGAATTCCGCTTTTCCTGGATGATCTTCTGAACGGTCATCTCTACCTGGTTCTTCACCTTCGTCAGGTATGATTCCACGATCTGTCCCTTGGGAGGATAGATCTTGACCTTGAAATAGGGATCCTCATCGAGATGCTTGACCATGAGGACCAGGATATTCGACTTTCTGACCGCGGCAAGAGCCTTCAAAACCTTCTTCCATTCGTTTTTCGATACAACCTCCTGCCCCTTGTACAATCGACAGACTTCGAAAACCGGGTCCCAGTCGCCGTTCAAATCGATCAAGTGCAGAACACTCAAGAAATCCTTCAGGTCGTCGGATATATATTCACCGTTTATCGAATCGAAATTAGGGCTGTAGGAAAAGTTCCTTTCCGGTATCGCCGAATCGAACTTTTTTAGGAGAAAATAGTAATCGAAATTCACGAGCTGCAGGAAAACTGCGAGCCGGTTGTAGGTTGTGTTGATAAGCTTGACCCGTTCGTTGTCGAAAGAGGAAAAGAAGGTAACCAACTCCTCCTTCAAGCGGGCGGCTACCTGTTTCAAGTCGGTGGTTTCCGCCTGGCGGCGGATCGATTCCTCGTCGAAGAGCTCGATCTGTTCTCTCTGCCGATCCTCGAGAAAATTTTCGATGATTATCGATTTGAGCGCCCCGGAGCTCTCGGCGTGCTCCAGGAGGACCTGAGCGGGTCCTACAAACTTGTATATGGTGTAAAAGAATTGGGCGAGTCCGGACAGGGCCTCGTGACTCTTGGGCTTGTAGAACTTGAATTTCTGCTTCTTGAGCGTCTTGGCGATTTCTTTTAAGAGCCGCTTCTTCTCACGTTCAGGGTCACCCGCGCCCGCAAAGAGATCGATTATACGCTGGAACAATCCGGTGGTTCCGCTATCACGGAGCCGATCGGGGGATTGAGTCTTGGGTTCGATATCGGGACCACCGCTTCCTTCGATCATACCATCATCGTACGAGAAAACCCATAACCTGTCAAATTATAAGATTTTACTTGAGGACGACCTCGACGGGCCGTACGGCCTCCGCCTTGAGCCCCTCGCCCCTTTCCACGTACCGTTTCAGGGACTTTAGGGACTCGATTTTTTTATTCATAATTTCGGAAAATACCTCTTCGTTCTCGATAATCTTACCGAAATCGATTTCCCTGAGGGTTATGGTGTTCCCGTCCCGGGAAACGGAGACGATCGTCTTGACGTCCACGCACCCGGTAAGGGAAAAGAACGCGGCTCCGGCCGCGACCAATCCAAGGGTTCTCGTAATCCTTTTCATGGCATAAATCTACCACAATTCTTGACATCGGCATAGGGGTTATATATGCTCGATTCTATGAACCCATTGGCAGAAGAGTTGAACAAGATTTTACACGGATCGACGGCTTTCGAGCTTCTTTCGGAGTTCGGAAAGAGGTTTTATTTTCCCAAGGGGATAGTAGCCCAATCCGCGGAGGCGAAGGAACACGCGAAAACCTACAACGCCACTATCGGCATGGCCTATGCCGACGGTGAGCCCATCGAGCTCCCGTCGATCAAGAAGTCCATCCCCGGCATGAAAAGCGCCGATGCGGTGGCCTACGCCCCTACCGGCGGTGATCCCGCTTTGAGAGAGCGGTGGAAACGGGAACTGATACGGAAAAATCCCGCCGTAGACCCTGAAGGGATCTCCACTCCCGTGGTGGTCCCCGGGCTGACCAATGGAATCGCTCAAATCGCCGATCTCTTCCTCGAACCGGGCGACCCTGTCGTAGTTCCCGACATGTTCTGGGGAAACTATCGGCTCATCTTCGAGGGAAGGAAGCTCGCCGAAATCAAGGGCTTTCCCTTTTTCACCGCCGAAGGAGGGCTCAACGTCGAAGGCTTTTTAGAAACGGTGCAGGCTTCCGCTCAGAACGGCAAGGTAATGCTCATCGTCAACTTCCCCAACAATCCCACCGGATATTCTCCCACGGTACATGAAGCGGAAGCCCTTTCGAAGGGATTGGTAGAGCTCGCGGAGACGGGCTTAAAGATCTTGGCGGTTACCGATGATGCATACTTCGGGCTCTTCTACGAGCCGGACACCTACCCCCACTCCCTATTCAACCTCCTCCACGCCGCCCACGAGAACATTCTCGCCGTCAAAATCGACGGAGCGACCAAAGAAGATTTCGTTTGGGGATTTCGGGTCGGCTTCGTCACATTCGGCGGAAAGGGGATAACCGGAGGGCAGTACGAGGCTTTGAACAAAAAGCTGACGGGGGCCATCCGTTCCTCCATATCCAACAGCAGCCGCCCCGCCCAGTCGATCCTGAAGAGCGCCTTAGATACCGACGGGTACGGCGAAGAAAAACAGCGGTACTTCGAGCTCCTCAAAGAACGGTACTTCACCGTCAGGAAGCTCTTGGATTCCATGCCCGAAGGCACCGGACTCAAGCCCCTCCCCTTCAATTCCGGCTACTTTATGAGCTTCGATTTCCAGGGGGGAAATTCGGAGGCCTTGAGACAGGAGCTTTTGCACACCTACGGCATCGGAACCATATCGATACAGGAGAGGTATCTCCGAGTCGCCTTCGCGAGCATCGATAATGACGGGATCGCAGATCTATACACCAAGATCTTCGAAGCCGCTAGAAAGATCAGCGCCGGGTAATTCCAGCGGGTCCCGCGGCGGCATCGCCTTCACCGTCGGTGTCTGCGGTCGGAGCCGCCCACAGCCTGCCCTGCCACGTATTTCTGCGCCTCATCTCTTTCTCGACCTCCCGGTACAGACGCGGCTTCTTCCAAAAGTTTTTAGGCGCACCTCGGCGATGCCCGGGGGTATCACAGGTCAGGCGTCCTATAATCGTGTCCGGATGGAGCAGCTCGAGAGCCTCGACGGTATAGGCGAGATGCCTGGGAGCCGAAGGGACGGTAAGCTCACCCCTTCGATACTCCCGGAACATCGGCGCTCCTAAGGGGATGTGGAGATTGTGGATCTTGACTCCCTCGGGACGCATTTCAGCGACTCGGCGGACGGTCTCCATAATATCATCCCGGGATTCTCCGGGAAGCCCGAAGATGAGATGGGTCATCTGCTTTATCCCCCTTTCTCTCAAGAGCCCCGCCGCACCGAAGAAATCGGCGGCCGTATGCCCCCGCATTATCCGGCGGAGGGTCTCGTCGTGGGCACTCTGCAGACCGAGCTCCACCCACACATCCGGTCCGTTCCTTCCGTAAGAGGCGAGAAGGTCCGCCTTCTCCTCGGTCAGGCAGTCGGGACGGGTGGATACGATGAGCTCCTTGAAATCGTGGAGAGAAAGACAGTAATCGTAAATCGTTTTGAGGGTATCCACGCCGGCGTAAGTAGAAGAAAAGGCCTGGAGGTACAAGAGGAAGATTTCCGCATCGTACCGCTTTTTCAAAAATTTTAATCCCCCTTCCACCTGCCTGCGGATTATATCCCGGTCGATGGTCCCGAGGTGTTCCCGCTCGAGATAAACGGCCCGTGCACCGTGTTCATCACAGTAGGAACATCCGGGCTCGAGTCTATCGGAACCCCGGTTAGGACAGGAAAAACCCGCGTCTACGGCTACACGGTACGCGGGCCTTCCGTAGGTATCCTTGAGATATCCGCTGTACCGGTAGAAAAGG
Organism: Spirochaetia bacterium; assembly: GCA_046542935.1. Classification (GTDB taxonomy): domain Bacteria; phylum Spirochaetota; class Spirochaetia; order SPDA01; family CAZSGZ01; genus JBKHAJ01. The sequence continues at coordinate 15,201 of JBKHAJ010000039.1, forward strand.
CGAGAAGAATCCACGCTCCATTATCTTCCCCTCCCTCGGGATTGACAACCCCACCGGTCTTTCATACCTTACTGGCATGATAAAAGCTCCCGTTTTGCTTCGCTCGGTCGTGTTCTTCTGTGTGATCGCTTTTACCGTACTGCACCCCTCGTGTTCCCTCTTCGAGGAAACGACGGCGACCCTTTGGACCAACCGCCCCGAAATCGCCGTCTACGTCGAGGCATTCAACGCGGAACAAGACAAGTATAAAATCGAAGTGGCCTATCGTCAGAACCCCGCGAAGAGCCTCCTCGAGGAACAAACTCCCCCGGACATCATTTTCGGGGCCCGGCTCACCAGCGCCCGCCTGCGGGACCGTTTTCACTCCCTCGAACCCTTGTTCAAAAAGGAGCTCCTCGATCCCTCGATCTTCTATCCCCGGCTCCTAGACTACGGGAGGATCGAAGAAAAGCAGATGTTGCTGCCGGTTTCCTTCAGCATACCGGTCGTCCTATTCCGGCCTGATTACATTCCCGCCGAGACGGACAGCTTCCACATTACCCTTGAAGAGATGAAAACACTGGCCGCGGAGTTCAGCGCCTCCGGGGGCGAGGATAATCAGCGCATGGGATTCGTAACCTATTGGGAGCCGGAATTCCTTTACGCGGCGACCTCCCTCATGGGCGCACGGTACAGAGAAACCGAAGGGGGTCAGCTCGCCTGGGACAACTCGAGCCTCCAGAGGAGTGTCCGTGATCTCAAGAGCTGGTCGGTTTCGAATAACGGCGGTCTCGAATCGGAAAAACTTTTCACCGAGCGATATCTCTACAACCCGGGATACAAGCTGATAACCGGCGGCCGCATCCTCTTCTATTACGCGAAGCTTCAGGACTTCCTTACCATCCCCGATGATAGGCGTGAGACCCTCGATTTCCGCTGGCTGTCAAACGGTGAAGAAATATTCCTCTCTGAAGATATTCTCTTCACCGGAATCCCCCGAGGAGCAAAGGGAAGAAAGGTCGCCCGCCGTTTTCTCACCTGGTTCTTTCAGGAAAAGACACAAGAAAGGCTCCTCGAGGCGGCCCGTTTCAAACGCACCCGGTCTTTCGGGATAGCCGGGGGCTTCTCATCCCTGGTATGGATAAACGAAAGAGAAATTCCCCATTATCATCCGGATCTCTTCGGTCATATACCCCCCGAGGGGAGAATAGGCTTTCCTTCTCCCCTGCCGATCGATTGGACCGAGATGAAGAATGAAGTACTCCTCCCTTGGCTCGAAGAATCACTCTCCTCGGAAAGAGAGAGAGGAAGTCTCGACGCGCGGCTTCAGACCTGGCTTCTCCAAAAGCCTCAATAGTGCCCCCGATCGTGGGGACAAAAACCGCAAAATCAGGCCGCCGAAGACGACGCCTGGCAGGTCGCAGGAGTGCGTGAGCTGAATAATGTGCTGGAAATCCGAACAGTGGAAGAAAGGGTAACCGACACCACTATCGGGAGCTCCAACGAAAACACCATACTGCAGAGTACCGGGCTCGCAGGGCAGGTTGTAATCATCGAGTCGTAATAACAGGGTCGTACCCCTCACCCTCACCGGAACGGTCGACGCTTACTGGAAGAAAGAACGCCTCGGGACGGCGGCTTCGAATATACTTGCCGTGGAAGGAGTGGAGAAGACCCGGGGGATCGTCGAAATCGACAACAACCTTGTCATCGAGAAGTAATCACTATTTTAAAAACTGTATGTAAAAATATTTTACAAAGGCCGCGCTTCCGGTTACACCTTTTCCGGGGGGCCGGACTTTTATAAATTTAACTTTGCTGAATTTCTTTGACCTGGATCAGGTTATGTCTCAGGGCATACTTGACGAGCTCGGCCTTCGAGTGAATGTCCAGCTTCTTCATAATGGTGTTCTTGTGAACGTGTACCGTATGGGGTGAGATATCCAGCCTTTCGGCGATACCGCGCTCAGTGTATCCTTCACACACCAGATTGAGCACCTCGATCTGACGGATGGTCAAAGTTGTCTTCAAGCTTCCATCCTCGCGCGGGTTATTATCACCATTACGCCTTTTCAACAGAATATTGTCGTCTAAACAGGGACTAATCCAGTACCCCCCCTTGTAAACTGCGAGAATGGCATTGACCACCTCGGAAGAACATTCGTTTTTAAGAATGTACCCCTTTATCCCCATTTCGAAGGCCTGCTCGACTAAAGGGGTTTCTTGGTACATGCTCAAAAGGATTATAGAGCTGGTCGGTTTCCATTTGAGGAGCTCAGCTGCGGCCTGTAACCCCGAGAGTTTCGGCATTGAAACGTCGAGAAGGTATACATCGATATTCTTCCGGCGTCCCTTTTCGAGGACCTCCATTCCGTCGGAGGCGGTTCCCGAAACTACGATATCCTTCCCCGATTTTTCGACGATTCCCCGTATACCATGCAGGACAATATCGTGGTCGTCGGCTAAAAAAACTTGGATCATAAAAATAAAGTAATACTTATTCCGTGTACCGACAAAAGTTTTATCTAAAGTCCCAAAGAATGGGGTTTTTGAATTACCAGGCCTCTTTCGGGTGTA
>JBKHAJ010000308.1:0-3272 GCA_046542935.1 Spirochaetia bacterium
TTTCTCATCGGGGTAGAGTTCGAAAAGGCTCTCCTGCCGAGAATAGAGGCTAACCTCCCGGATCTTACGGTGGTAGCGACTCAGGAGGGTGTGGATTACCGGACCCTCGAGGCCCACGATCACGAGGAGGACGAACATGAAGAGGACGAACATGAAGAGGACGAACATGAAGAGGATGAGGCAGGCGGGCGGGACCCCCACGTATGGCTGAGCCCGGAAAACGGAAAGATCATCGCGGGAAATATGCGCGACGCCCTCGTCGAGGCGGCCCCGGAGCATCGGGAGGTTTTCGAGTCCAATTACCGGGACCTCGCTGAGAGGATCGACCGGCTCGACCGGGAGCTTTCGGAAACCCTCCGACCCCTTAGGGGAAGCACCCTTTTCGTCTTTCATCCAGCCTTCGGCTATTTCTCCGACGCTTACGGACTCGAGCAGGAGGCCATCGAGACCGGAGGCAAGGAACCGAGTGCACGGGAGCTGGTCGGAATAATCGAGCGGGCCAAGGAGGAAGGGGTCAAGGTCGTTTTCGTCCAGCCCCAATTTTCGATGCGTGCCGCCGAGACGGCGGCAGAGGCCATCGGAGGGGCGGTGGTCCCTATCGATCCCCTATCGGAGAACTGGTTCGAGAATATGCGCGGAATCGGAAACACGGTTCGAGCGGAACTGACGGAGGCCCAATGAGGGGACAGACGAGAGGCACAACCCGGCGCTCTTCGGGCGGCCCCGGAACCACCGGCGAAACGGCGATTATATCTTTTTCCGGAGTCGATTTTTCCTACAACGGCGCCCAGGTTTTAGAAGGGGTCAGCTTCGGCATCGAGCGGGGCGACTTCGCCACCGTCATAGGGCCGAACGGCGGGGGAAAGACCACCCTGGCCAAGCTTTTGCTCGGGCTTCTCGAACCCGATCAGGGCAAGATTTCGGTTTTAGGTGAATCTCCCGAACGGGCGAGCCGGAGGATCGGATACGTACCCCAGTATTCCCAATTCGACCCCCAATTCCCCATTACCGTTTTGGACGTGGTCCTCATGGGAAGGCTCAGCAAGCCGATCGGATTTTACAGCAGGAACGACAAGAAGGCTGCGGAAGAAGCTTTGGGGGACGTCAACTTAGCGGGCTTCGGGCACCGGAGCTTCGCCGAGCTTTCGGGGGGACAGCGTCAGCGGGTCTTAGTGGCCCGGGCCCTCGCGGGAAATCCGGAGGTCCTTTTGATGGACGAGCCTACCTCGAGCGTGGATACCTCGGTGGAGGAAAAGCTCAAGGAGATGCTCAACCGGCTCAATTCCTACCTGACGATCATACTCATTACCCACGACCTGGGGTTTGTCTCCACCTGCATCAACAAGATCGTCTGCGTCAACCGGGTGGTCCACATGCACACCCCCCGGGAGGTGTCCCCTGAGCTCCTCTCCGAGCTCTACGGCACCCCCGTTCAATTCGTCGATCATACCAGCGGAAAGGACGCCTGCGATTATGATTGAGTTCCTCCGCACCCTCGGCAACCCCGATGTCCCCTTTCTGAAATATGCCGTGATCGCGGGGATGCTCTCGAGCATCGCCTTCGGAGTGGTAGGGAGCTACGTCGTGGTCAAGAAGATCACCTCCATCGCCGGAAGCATCGCCCATTCAGTCCTCGCGGGGATCGGCTTGAGTCTCTACCTGCAGGGCCGGCACAACATCGAGTGGTTTACCCCTATTCTAGGGGCCATGATCGCAGCGGTCCTTTCCGCGTTCATAATCGGCTTTGTGTCGATATACGGAAAGCAGCGTGAAGACACTATCATCGGCTCGGTGTGGGCCGTGGGAATGGCCTTAGGGGTGCTCTTTATCTCCCTGACCCCGACCTATGTCGATCCGATGAGCTACCTCTTCGGGAACATCCTCATCATCTCCCGGCAGGAGCTTCTCTTTATAGCCGTCCTCGATGTGGTGGTGGTCTTTTTAGGGATCTTCCTGTACCGGCAGTTCCTCGCGGTCAGCTTCGACGAGGAGTTTACCCGGGCCCGGGGGATCAACACTACCCTCTACACCATGCTCCTTCTCCTATTGACCGCCTTGAGCATCGTGCTGCTTGTTACCGTCGTAGGAATTATCATGGTGATCGCCCTCTTGACCGTTCCCGCGGCTATGGCGAGCCTCTTTTCCCGGAGCCTCTGGAAGATCATGGTCTTCGCGGTCCTCTTAACCATGATTTTTACCTTCTTCGGAACGGGGATCAGTTATATCTTGGACACCCCAAGCGGCTCGACGATCATCCTCTTCGCGGGCGGCTTGTACATCCTCGGGGTAATCGTCAAGAAGTTGACAGGGCGGTTTAAGAAGGGGAGGGAGAAAATCCGATCACCACGCCCTTGACCCGGTATTTTAGATGTGATACAAATTAAACATCCGCAGTGACAGAGCCGTCTTCGGACGGGGAGTCTTGAAAGGGAATCCGGTGAGAATCCGGAACGATCCCGTCACTGTAATCCGGCGCGTGCCTTTCACGCGGCCACTGCCCGGTTCATAAGCCGAGCGGGAAGGCGAGAGGCAAAATCCGGTAAGTCAGGAGACCTGCTGCGGAAAACCATTTTATTAACGCTCTTCGAGGAGAGAGGGTTGATGCACGCCGCTGTTTTCAGCACATGCATTACTGGTTTTCCCCTGGAGCAGACACTTTTTAAGGAGTTTGCTATGAATCTATTTTCCCAACGGACCCGCGCGGCCCGTGCAGGTCGTCGTCACCCTACTCTTTCTGCTGACGGGAACACTCATGTCCTGCGCCTCCGGAGGCACCTCATCAGCGGATTCGGAAAAACCCGCCGTCGTCATAGCCGCTTTCGGCAGCAGCTATGAAACGGGGCAGAACGCCGGAGTTCGGGCCGGTGGAGGAAGAAATCCTTGCCTCCGGAGCCGAAAAGGTCCAATTTATCACTTTCATGCTCACCTACGGCGATCACATGTCGAACGACGTTATGGGTGATGAAGAGGACTCCACGAAGTCCCGGCTCGGACTTCCCGCCGAGGTAACCGACGGACTCGCAAGCCATTCGGCGTTCCAGAAACATATAATCGATAATATGAAACTGGTCATGCACCAGTTCATGTAAAAGAACATTTTGAAGCTCTTAGGAGCTCCCTCTCCCTGCCGCAGTTGGTTCCTGCGGCAGGGTCTCTTTTTTTTGGGGGGGAGGGCTAAAAGGTAGAGAGTGCCCCCGATCGTGGGGATGGAATCAGCAGAACCCTTTTCCTTGTATACAGTTATAAAGACACCTGTTATCAAGGAGGTTTTT
>JBKHAJ010000309.1:0-3260 GCA_046542935.1 Spirochaetia bacterium
TCCCGCGAGATCCGGGACCACCGTCTTCTCGGCTCCCCGAATAGAGAGGAGGAAGGCGGTCATGCCGGCGAGGGCCATCAGTCCCATAATCCCTACAAAGAGGAGGACCAAGATGCGGAATTGCTTTTTATCCGGATCGGCGGTTCGTCCCGCCGGACCGTTTTTTCTTTTTCGTAATTGTATCATTCTTCCGCTCCCAGGACAGTCCCGACAAAGCCGTGCACGCCGTTTAGGAAGGATTTCCAGTCCAAAGGCTTCTTGCCTCCCAACTGCAGCCTTTTTAAACTCAGCGTACCGTTTCCTGTTTGTACCAGAATACCCGAGTTCTTGTCTACACCCGTTACCTTTCCGGGAGGTCCCGCGGGGTTGTCTCCGGGCCCGGCCGGCTCGGCTTCGAGAATGAACAGGGGTTTCCCCGAGAAGGAACTCCTCGCCTTGGGCCACGGATTATAGGCCCTGACCTCCCGGTCGATTTGGACTGCGCTCCGGCCCCACTCGATTACGGCGTCCTCTTGGGTGATCAGGGTGCAGTACGTAGCCTCATCCTCCGCTTGAGGGGTCTCCCGCTCGGTGCCCGCCTCGATCCGGGCTAAGACTCTTTGGAGCATTTCGGCACCCGGCCCGGCCACCCGATCGGTGAGTTCCCCCGCTGTTTCCCTGCCGCTCAAGGGGATCTCTTCCTGCTCGAGGACGGCCCCGCTGTCCATCGCCGGAGCGAGGCGCTGAACGGTAATTCCCGTTTTCTCATCCCCGGACAGAATAGCCGCCTGTATCGGAGAAGGCCCCCGGTATTTGGGGAGGAGAGAGGGATGGAGATTGACCCCCCCTCGGGGAAAGAGGCTCAAAGATTTTGGGCCGAAGATCTTTCCGTAACTCACTACCACGAGGATCTCCGGATCCAGCTTCTCCGCCTGCTCCCGGAAATCGGCATCGAGCTTCTCCGTCTCCAAGACGGGAAGGTCCAGGAGCAGGGCCTCGGCCTTGACCGGGTTTTGGGAACTCTTCCTCCCCCTCCCGGCCCGCTTGTCGGGATGGGTCAGGACCGAGACGACATCGTGGTTTTCGGCAATTTTACGAAGGGAGGGAACGCTTATCTGTGAACCGCCCGCAAAGAGAACCCGCATGGTGTTCAGGCGAATTTCCGATCGAACTGTTTTATGAGGCGGGTACGCTTTTTCTCTTCGAGATGATCGATAAACAAGACCCCGTTCAGGTGATCTAACTCGTGTTGGATGACCCTCGCCAAGATCCCGTCGGCATCGAGAGTAAAGGGCCTCCCCCTGAGGTTCCAAGCCTGCACGGTCACCCTCGCGGGCCGGATGATGTCGGAATATACCCCCGGAATACTCAGACATCCCTCCTCGTAGGGAACCATCTCCTGACTTGTCCCGATAATCTCGGGATTGACGAAAACCCTCGCCTCATCGTTACCGACGCGGCACACGAACATCCGGATCCCCTCCCCCACCTGGGGCGCGGCAAGACCTATTCCGTCGCCGGTACGCATAGTCTCGATCATAGCCTCGGCGAGATCGGCGATGGATTGATCGATATCCGGTATAACGATCGCTTTTTTCCGTAATATTTCATCCCCTAAGGTATGAATTTTCATATATTGTACCTCGAATACAAGGTATAAAAAAAGGGGCACAAGGTCAACGGAGGGCCCGTTTTTTGATAGACTGGATATTATGAACAGGATGGATAACATCGAGGTCGTTCTGGCCGATACGAAAGACAGCGGCAACGTCGGAGCGGTCTGCAGGGGGATGAAGAACATGGGAGTCCGGCGGCTTGCCTTGGTAGGAGATCGTCCCTACGACGACGAAAGGATCGTTACTCTGGCGATCCACGCCGCGGATATCTACGCGGATGCGGTTCGTTTCCCCGACTTGAAAAGCGCGGTGACGGACTCGATCCTGACCGTGGGAGTTACCCGGAGAAGGGGACGCTGGCGGAAGTACCGGTCCTTTACACCCGAAGAGCTCGCGAAAAAGCTTCTCGATTTCGGAGAAGGAACGGTCTCACTGGTTTTCGGAAACGAGGAGCACGGGCTTACCGACGAGGAGCTTAAAACATGCGACGCGGCGGTCCATATCCCCTCTTCCCCCGGCTTCCCCTCTCTCAACCTCTCCCACGCGGTGCAGCTCGTTCTCTACGTAATCTTTAGAGAATTTTCGGCGGGGGGCGGAGGCTTCGAGCGGGAAAAGGAGTATGCCCCTTCCTCCGCCGCAACCCGGGAGGCAGTGGACCGAGCCGTCTCCTCGGCGGTGGACGATCTCGAGGCGATCGGTTTCTTTACCCTCACGGGCAGGGAGGAGATGCATATATACTTGAGGGACCTTCTCGCCCGGGCTCATCCCGATATCCGGGAAGCTGAGCGCTTCGCCGGGCTCTTCACTAAGATCAGGGACTTAAAACTTCACCGCCGGGAATAGTTAGAGGAGGGAAACCGGATCGACGTCGATCTCGAGGTAGACCCGCTTGTTGCCCCCGGCGTAATCCCCGAAGATTCTCCCCACCACCGCGTGGGATCGTGAAAAGCTTAGGGTACGGATGATAATCTGATGCCGGTAGTTTCCCGAGATGACCGCCAACGGACACTCGGCGGGTCCTAAAAGCTCCGCTTCCTTCGGCAGGTACTCCAGGAGGATCTCCGCGAGCTCTCCCGAGGCATCTTCCACCGAGCTCCTGTTCCGGCCCCGGACAACGATGCGGAAGAGCCGGGAGAAGGGGGGAAACTTCAGCGCCTTCCGGATCTTGAGCTCCCCTCTATAGAACCCCGGAAGATCTCCGCCGCGGGCGTAGTGAATCGCCTCGTTCTCCGGACGGAAAGTCTGGATGATCACCCGCCCGTTGGGAGCGAACCTTCCGGCACGTCCCGAAACCTGAGTAATGAGCTGAAAGGTCCGCTCCGCCGCGCGAAAATCGGGCAGAGACAGCCCCGTGTCGGCCAAGACAATCCCCACGAGACTCACCCCGGGGAAGTTGAGCCCCTTGGCGACCATCTGGGTCCCTAACAGAATATCGATCTTCCGGGTACGGAACTTTTCCACGATCTCGAAGGAGCTCCCCCGTTTTCTGACGGTATCGGTATCGAGGCGCCCGGTAACCGCTCCGGGAAAGAGGGCCCCGATATCCTCTTCGATCTTCTCGGTTCCAAAACCGGAATATCCCGTATCGAGGCTTCCGCACTCGGGACAGACCTGCGCGGGCGGAGTGCTGTAGCCGCAGTAATGGCAGATCATCCTCTCCTTTTC
>JBKHAJ010000310.1:0-3243 GCA_046542935.1 Spirochaetia bacterium
TCGACAGAAAAAGATATTGATTTATGGTATTTTATCCCCGATATGAACGCCCAAACTCGCGCAGCACTGAGGTCGATTTTCATCCTGTGGGTCCCCCTCGCCGTCATGTGGATCATCATGGGGGTGGAACAGCCGGTAATAAACGGTATCATCGCCCGGATGGCCGACGCCAAAGAAAACCTCGCGGCTTTTGGAATTACCTTCGCGATCGCCCTTATCATTGAAGGACCGGTTATTCAGCTCTTGACGGCGGGAACGGCCCTGGCTACCTCGAAGCGGAATTATGGAAAGCTTCTCACCTTTATGCACCTTATGGGCTTAGGGCTTACTTTGATCCACATCATCCTGGCTGTAACCCCCGCATATAACGGAATTCTTACACGAATTCTAGGAATCCCTGAGGATATCGCGGTTTTGAGCCGGGTCTCCTTCCTGTGGATGATCCCGTGGACCGCGGCTATAGGCTACCGCCGCCTCTGGCAGGGGGTGCTCATCCGCTACGGGAAGACCAAACAGATCACCGTTACCATGGTCTGCCGCATCCTCTCTATCTTTCTGGTCTTAGGTCTCGGGTTTCGGATGGGGACGGTCCCGGGGGCGGTCCTCGGGGGAATCGCGCTGACGGTGGGCGTCATTACCGGGGCGGCGGCAGCTTTCTTCTTCGTCCGTCCGGTGGTACGGGATCTTATTCCTTCCACCGTGGAGGAAAATAAGGAGATGAGCCGGAGGCGGATCGTCGAGTTCTACACTCCCCTAGCCTTTACCTCTTTTATTACCCTGGCCGCGCGGCCTATCTTGACCGCGGGAATAGCCGCCGCTCCGAACCCGGTGCCCTCACTGGCGGTGTGGCCGGTCATAAACAGCCTCCTCTTCGTCTTTCACTCGGTGGCCCTCTCCTATCAGGAGGTAGTCGTGGCGAAGCTCAAGAACCGGGAGGATTATCGGAACCTTAAGCTTTTTACCTATATCCTGTCGGCGGGAATCCTCGTCCTGTTCTTGATTGCCGCTCTGACGCCGCTGAACAACCTGTGGTACTCCTTTGTTGCGGGACTCGATGAGGAGCTTCTCCCCTTGACGGGGGTCCCCACGATCATTCTTGTGGTTCTTCCGACGGCGGCGGTATTCATATCCCTCTTTCGAGGGCTTATCGTGACCGCCCGCAGAACCCGTATTATTACCAAGGGGGTCGGAGTCAACAGCGTTATCCTCGCCGGTGTCGTCCTCATCGGGGCCTACTTCTTTCCTTTTCCCGGGGCCGTTACCGCGGCTATCGCCTTCACCTCCGCCGTTGTCCTGGAAGCGGTGTATCTTTTTCTTCGGTCGCGGAGGCGGGATGTGGATTTTTTCACCGATTCCGGGTAGAATTCGGCATCATGAACAGTCTGCACAGCGACACCTATCGAATCGAATCCTACGACACCGACTGCAGCCGGAGGGCGCGGATTACCAGCCTCTGTAACTTCTTCCAGGAGAGCGCCTGGAAGCACGCCCACGCCATGGGACTCGGGTGGTCCCATCTCGATGAGCGGGGTGAGCTGTGGGTTCTTAGCCGGCTCGACATGCACGTTGTCGAGCTGCCCCGGTGGCGGGACCTGATAAACCTTACCACCTGGGCAAGCGGCGCGGAAAAGCTCTTCGCCCTGCGGGACTTCCGGATAACCGGTGAAGACGGGAGTGAGCTCGCCGCGGGAACCACCTCGTGGCTGGTCATCGATACCGCCACCCGGAGACCCAAGCGGATGTCCCGGATAGCGGAAGGTATGATAATCCACTCCGCCGACAGGGCCTTGGGGAGGAATGCGGAACGACTCAACTTTACTCTCGAGGGAACGCCCAAGCGGGTTTACGAGGTGGGCTACTCCGACATCGACATGAACAACCACGTCAATAATGTGACATACATACGGTGGGCCCTCGATTCCTTCGAGCTTCCCTTCCTGAAGGAGCGGAGGCTCACCGACCTTTCGATCAACTTCCTCGCCGAGGCCCTCTACGGCGATAGAGTCTCGGTTACGGCCTCCCCTCCGGCGTTTCCCCAGGGTCCGTACAAGCTCCGTATCTTCCGCTCGGAAGGGGACCAGGAGGTCGCCCGGGCCGCCTGCGCCTTCGCGCCGTGAGCCGGGGATCGGGCGGCCCCCGGCCGGCACCACCCCCTCAACTCCCTGAGAGGACCTCTTCGAGCTGAGCAAGGTCGTCTCTTAAGATTCTACTATCCGGCGCCGATTCGAGAGCCTCCTCGACGAGTGCCATCGCCTCCTTGTATCTCTCCCGGTTAAAGAGCTCCGAGAACCTGTTGTGGACGGTCACCGCGAAGTTGTATCGGTAGGTCTCACCGGCCTTATCGAGCTGGGGATTTCCCCCGAGCATCCCGGACCCCTCCTCGACTATCCGCGCAGCCTCCATCCACCGGCCCGCCCCGGCGTATACCTCCGATTCACGCCCGTAGAGAAAGACCACGAACTCCCGGTACCGCCGGCTAGGTATCTTCTCCGTCCGGTACGCCTCGACGACGTACGCCAAGGCCTCATCGAAGGGCTCGGTAATCACTTTGTCGTAGGCCCTTTTTTCCTCGACTAAGAGCTCGAGCTCTTCATACTGGATCCGGTCGATCGTGCCGTCTTCGAGGCGACCCTTTATGGTCCGTTCGGCCTGTTCGTAGCTTCCTTCGCCGGTGAGCTCGAGGATCAGATTGTGGGTGAGGGTTGTATAGAGCTCGTCGAAACGGTTTCCCGTCCCGTAGGCGCCCCGTACGATGTCGAGAAATTTTAGGGCCCCTTCATAGTTCCCCTTCGTATTCAGAAAGGCGGCGTAGTTGACGAACTCGTTCATGAGCTCCATGAAGCCTTTCTCCGTACCCAAAAGGGCGTACCGGTCGACCGCCAAGGGAACCGACTCATCGTACCTGTTCCGTTTCTGAAGCTCGGATATCCGGTTCCGGAGTATAAACCCCAAGAGATCGATCAGCTTGGCCTGGGTACGATCCGAATAATTCCCGGGGGGAACATAGGTGAATCCGGTCCTCCCGAAGCTGTCGGTAAACTCCTTCTTACGGCCCGGTTCGAATCCGTACGGGGTTGTGGTCTCCACATCGATGAGTCCCCTCTCGGTTACTACCGCGCAGAAGGCATGATCGGAGGTATTGATAACCGTTACCGGAAGATCGAAGTGCAGGGCGAAAACCGTATAGAGAACCGCCGAGGAGACGCAGTTATGGACCCCCGTGTCGAGGAGGACATCCAGTCG
>JBKHAJ010000040.1:0-17502 GCA_046542935.1 Spirochaetia bacterium
TTTTCATACCGGAATCCTCCGGTAAGAGTATAAAATATTTTTCAAAAAAGTATTGCTCATCTTCTCCGTTTTCGCTATTTTTCCCATTGATTCGAGTAAAATATTTTTCCCGAAGGAGTTGGGAATGAAAGATAGAATCCTTCGAGAAGACGAGGAGCCTCCGGGTCACGGGGCCTTCGTTCCCGCGGACAGGGTCTACAAACACGGCAAGGTCCTCCGCCTGGTCCGGGCCGAACCCAATCACAACCACACTGTAAGTGAGCACTCCCGAGACTTCTACCGCAGATACTTTCCGGGAACGGCGAAGCGGGACTGGAACGACTGGAGGTGGCAGTTCTTTAACCGTATCACATCGCCGGATAAACTCAGGGGAATTCTCGAGCTTTCTTCGGCGGAGCTGGAGGTCCTCGAATCCCGGGATGGGACCGTGCCTTTCAGCATTACCCCTTACTATGCGAGTCTCCTCAATCCCGTGGACCCCGACGATCCCTTACGGCGGTCGGTGATCCCGCGAAGAGAGGAGACCGCTCCGGCCGAGGAGGACTACGACGATCCCTTGAGTGAGCACGACGACAGTCCCGTGTCCTGCCTGGTCCACCGATACCCCGATCGGGTCCTCTTTCTGACTACTCCGGTCTGCTCGGCTTACTGCAGGTACTGTACGAGGTCCAGGATAGTAGGGGGCGCACCCTCGGGTCCGCTCTTTACCGAGTGGGAGCTGGCACTCCGGTATATCGAAGATCATCCGGACGTCCGGGATGTCCTCCTCTCGGGAGGAGATCCCCTGACCCTCACCAACGACCGTCTGCAGTGGCTCCTCCTGAGGCTTAGGAAGATCCCTCATGTCGAGATAGTCCGTATCGGAACCAAGGTTCCGGCGGTTATGCCGCAGCGGATTACCCCGGCTCTGGTCGAGATGCTCAAGGCGTATCATCCCCTGTTCATGAGTATACATTTTACTCATCCCCATGAGCTTACCCCTGAAACGGCGGAGGCGTGCAACCGCTTGGCCGATGCGGGAATCCCCTTGGGGAGTCAGACGGTCCTGCTGAAGGGAATAAACGATTCCGCGGAAGTACTTACCCGGCTGTTCCAGTCGCTCCTCACCTTACGTGTCCGGCCCTACTATCTCTATCAATGCGACCTCGTCAGGGGGTCCAAGCACTTCCGTACCTCCATCGAGGAGGGGCTCGAGATCATGGATCGGATTCAGGGTTTTACTTCGGGGTACGCCGTCCCCAAGTACGTGGTGGACGCCCCTGAGGGGGGCGGAAAGATCCCCCTTTTCAGCAACAGGATCGTCGCGGTCGAAGGAAAAAACATAAAACTTCGTAATTACGAGGGAGATGTCTTTACCTACGTGGATCCGGCCTGAAGCGCTACTTTTTCAATGATTCCTTGAATTCGTCCCACGCCTCGTCGGCCTGTTTCTTCGTTACCGGGCGTTTGACCGTGTAGGTCTGGGGCTTGGAGCGCTTCCGTTCGGTGCGGTATATCTGAGGCCTCCGGGACTGTGGAGCCGGACGGCCTCCGGCGGAAGCTCCGGGACGGGCCCCTCCGGATCCTCGCCCGGCTCCGTGCACGATTCCTCCGCCTGGAACCCCGACGGTATCGAGGTCCGCTCCGCCCTCTGCCCAGGGTGCTTTGGACTCCACCGTCTTGTAAGCCGGCCGGGGCTTGAACTCGGTGAATTTTTCTTCGAGGATCCGGAACTTCCCGGTAATACGCATCCAGACCTGTCGGACTACCGAGAGGTTGAGAAAGCTTTCTTTGAAGATGAGGTAGATATTGAGGTTGAAGACGTCGGGAAGGGGCCTCCACCTCATGGTCCCGGGGATGAAGTAGACCTCCAGAATCGAACGGACCTGATCGATTTCCCTGACCTCTTTTTCCAAACGGGCGGTATGGATGATTGCTTCGGCGAATATCCGCGGCCGTTCCAGGAGCTCCCAAATAAAGGGGTCTTCCTCGCGGACCCGGACCTTGATGTCGTCCTCGAAGTTCTTGTCCGAGTAGAAGATGAGCCGCTCCTGCCGGCCGGGCTTCCGTATTACCGCGGCCATAATTGACCGGTAGGTTCGCCCCAGCTCGTCGGAGATTTCCCGGATCCGAAAGGCCCCATAGCGATACAGGTGGTCCCGGTGGATGTATCTCTTTCCCAGGAAGACAATAGGGGGGAGCTGAGTCTTCTCCTTGACCTTGACGTAGCGGCCGTAAAACTCCTTCTTGAAATCCTCGAAATCGGAACCGTACTTCGGCTGGAGCTTGTCGATGAGCTCGCTGAAGGCTTCTTGAGTGACCGGTTCCCGGTAGAGCTTCTTGACCTGTATCTCCAAGGCGTGCATATCGGTTTCCCGCTCTTCGTTTTTTTCCTGTGTTTCCTTCGCGTAACGAATCTCGTTTTGGAGATAGATGTAGAGGAGCTCCGCCGCCTGGTAGAAGGCCAGCGGGACCTTGAGGTCTCTGCTTCCCGAACCCTGCCCGCCGTATTCGAGGATCGATCGAACCATATCCACCCAGACGGCGGGAGATTTTGTTTCGATCTTCTCCTTTATGGCGGCGATACTGGTATTCCGGTACCGGGCGAGCTCCGAGAGGTTGTGGGCGGCGGACATCCCCTCGCGAATGATCCGCATAGCCTGCTGGACCAACGCAAGGAGCCGCTGAGTAGGAAAGATGAGATTACCCGCCGTGGAGAGATTTAAGGAAGCGATCCTCGGAGAGGGAAAGGACTCGGAGAGGGCCGCCTTGTGAAGCTGCTCTTTCCGGATGGTGTAGACATGCCCTTCCGGTAGGGTGATATTGTGGTCGGCGATCACATCCTCCGCCGGGAGGACCCCTTCGTCGGTTTCGATCATCCTAAGGACCGTTTGATCGAGGGTATAGAAGGAAAACCTCTCATCCTCCCGTTCGGTCAAAACAATCCTGTCCTTCTTCGCCTCCCCGTCCTCATAGCGGTACAGGATCAATCCATACTTGTTTTGACCGAGCTTACGCATTAATGCCTCGAGCTCGGCATGGGGGTTCTTTATGTCCCGTCCCTCCCGTTCGCTAAACTTGAGATAGGGTATTTCCGGTTTCCAGTTCTTGCACAGGGCGTGGAATAGCCGCCGTTGGGCGGGATTGAAGTTTCCGAGCTGACTCAAAAACGCCTCCTGATCGCTCTCGGGAAGACGCACGTAGTGAGGAGGCTCCACGATCTCCATTTGCCGTTCCATATCTGTATTTTACCGCGATTCGCTAAAAAAAGGAAATATCGGTCCCGACGATACGGCGTTTATTCACATTGTCCTGACAGAGTATCCGGACCCTTAGGGTCCTCCTTCCAGGCGGCATGGTCGTACCCGAAGAAGTAGTTGATCCACGCGTTGGTCTTATGAAGGTCCCAGTTGCGGGGCGGTATCCGGTAGCGCAGGCGGCCGCAGCTCTTCCTGTTTTTTGCCCGGCGGTAGATGGTGTACCAGATACACTTCTGGTCTTCGAAGACCTCGCAATTCCCGTCCACCTTGCTCCCGCCGCAGGGGCCTATCCGCATCCCCTTGGGGCATTTCGATTCGGGGCAGACGTAGAAGGTCTCGAAAAGGGCACAGTCTCCGCAGAGCTGGCATTCGAACAACGGTCTCTTTGTGACCCTCTCGAAAAGATCGAGCATCTTGTGCAGCGCCGGGTGTTTCCGTATAAACCCGAGGATCTCCTTGAACAGCATGTAGCCGGGGGTCTTGGGGGTAAAGATAAGGCGGTGGAGGAGTCGCGTGGACCAGAAGACCGGCGAGAACACCGGCTTCCGCTTTTCATGGACCGGCACCGGGGCCCGATCTTCCTCTATTTTTCCCTCGGAGAGTACCGATTCTACATCGAAGAAGTAGTAGGGGTCCTCCGGGGCATAGGAAAATTCCCGATAGTACTCTTCCCAGTTACCGGCCCCCGCTTCCGATTCCTCGATGACCCGTATGACATCTTTATACGAGAGGGCGGGGCCTTCGATGTGGGCGCCCCTGAAACCGAGCCCCCGCATGATTGTGATGATCTTCGCCGCCCGGGTAATCGCCGCGTCTTTTCCCTTACCGGGGACGGAGGCTTCTTCTTCGATGGTCTTCAAGAGGCTGTCGGGGACGTAGCATCCGGGGATACGTCCCGCGTTCATCATCCTTGCGGGCACTCTGCTCAGGAGATACACACTCCCCAAGAGGGGTATCGGACTGTTGAAGAGGTGCTTCATCACCAGTGCGAGCTCCTTGAGCTTCTTAGCGTCGTACCCGAGCTGAGAGATAATATACCGGGCCCCGGCGTCGAGCTTCTTTTCGAGCTTGTAGTACTGGCTTACCAGGTTCTCTTCGCCCCATTTAAAGGGTGAGACCACCGCGCCTAAGTACAGGTCGGTGGGCTCTAAGACGATATCCCGCTTGGTGCCGCCCAGATAGAGCCCTTCGTTCATGGCCTGAAGGTACTCCAGAGCGGAGACCGATCCTATATCGAAGACAGGCTTGGCCAGCCCCCGGTATCCGCTTATGGGATAATCCCCGGTCATGACGAGGAGGTTCCGCACCCCCGCCCGCTGCAGGGCGAAACCCCTCGACTCCATGAAGTTCCGGTTAAGGTCCTTCGCGGCGAAGTGAACGATGACGTCGAGTCCCCCCGTGATGATCTCGGGACCCAAGACATCCGCCGACAGGGCGGGGTTTCCTCCCGCGTTATCGGTTATACTCAATGCCGCTATCCGGTGGTCGTGGACCGAGTCTTCCACGAACCGTTCGATCCGCTGCACGCTCTTGCCGCGGTGGCCCCTCCCGGGGACGAGCTCGCAGGTATAGATAAAATTATCTGATTGGGTCAAATGTTCCCTAAATGTGGTCATACTTTTCCCCCTTTACTATATATTACAAAATTTCTAGGGGATTGTGTGTAACTTGGGTTACGAAATCAGGGAAGGAGGACCTCGATGTCCCGCTCTTCGAAGCGGCGGCGGTCTTTATCCGAGATGGAATCGGTGATATAAATGTCCACCTGCTCAGGGGTGGCGAACTGGGCGAAGGAGTTCCGTCCGAGCTTACTGCTGTCGCAGAGGAATATCACCTTAGTGGCGATGGAAATCATAGCCTTCTTTGTTTCCGCGTGGTTTATTTCGGGGGTGGTGGCGCCCTTGCTCAGAGAAAAGCTGTTCGCCGCCATAAAGGCCTTGTCCACCGCCAGTCCCGAGAGCATCTGCTGTCCGGCGACTCCGACGGTGCAGTGAAACCCTTTCCGGACCATCCCGCCCATGAATATCACATTGATCCCTTCGAAGTCCTCGATGATCGAGGCGATTGCGAAGTCGTTGGTGACCACCGTCAACTCGTGTTTCCGGTTCAAGAGCTTGGCGAGCTCCGCGGTGGTGCTCCCGGTGTCGAGGATGACGGTGTCTCCGTCCTCGATGAGGGTGATAGCCTTGGAAGCGATTATCCTCTTTTCCTCCGAGCCGTAGGTCCGCTTCTGCTTGGCGTTGAGCTCGAAGCCGGTCTTGGATTTGACGATGGCCCCGCCGTGGGTCCTGATTATATGCCCCGACTGCTCGAGCTCCCGGAGATCGTTTCTAATTGTCGCGCTGGAGACATCGAAGGTCGAGCAGAGCTCGGGTACCGTCGCCTTCTTGTTTTGTTTGATGTACTCCACGATGCCGATTTTTCTTTCTTCCGCAAACATTGGTTCCGAACTCATCCTTTCACTATACACCCTTCCGATTCGGGTGTGTCAAGTTTTTTTAAAGCGGTATTCGTATCCTATCTCAGGGATCGTGACGGCCGCCGATCGAGGCTTCCGCTCGTAGATCCGGAGTATGTCCTTGGGGTCGACGGTGTTGAAGTCGAACATCCCGAAGTGGTGGGGGACTACCACCGGTATTTCGAGGGCCGCGCACAGCTCTAAAGCCTCCTCGACTGTAAAGTTTCCGGGGACCCCCCGCTCCCGGCGGTAGGCGTCCCTGCCGTTGACCGGAAGAAGGGCTACATCGACATTCCCCGTACCGATGTGTTCTTGGAGCCCCTCATAGGGAATACTGTCTCCTGAGTGGTAGAACCGGATTCCCCCTATCTCAATGATGTAGCCCAGGAAGTTGTGTCTCCCCGCATTGTCGATCTCCAGCGCCTCGTGGGCGGCGGGAATAGCCCGGACCTCGAGCCCCGGGGGAGTTCCGCCGGGGAGCTCGGCGGTAGCTCCCGCTTCGAGAGCGAGGGTCCGGTCCGCGGGAGCGCCCCTCTTTTCGGCCTCGTCACGAACTGCGGCGGGAACCACGAAGGTGCACCGGGGATTTGCAGCGGCCAAGCCGGGGAGGGTTTCCGGATCCATGTGATCGGAGTGGGAATGGGTGCAGAACACGGCATCCACTCCGACGAGCTCTTCGGGTGATATCGGGACCCGCATCATCCTAGTGTGGGGAAACTCGCCCCCCGCGTATTTCTTGGCGAGATAATCGGAGAGATAGGGATCGATCACTGCGGATGTACCCGCGTGTCCTTCCGCCCGCGTGCCCCGCAAAACGAACCCCGCCTGCCCGAGCCAGAGGAGGCTCGCCGTGCCGGGTCTTGGAGAAACCTCACCGAGATGCTCCGCGAGGGACCCCCGTAAGGGGACCTTTTTTACATCGATCACCTATTTCTTCCAGCGGGGGTTGTCGACGAACTCGGTCTTCCCGTTCCGCCGGACGCAGAGCTTTCGGAAGCCTTGAGTCTCGATGGTGCCGTAGTCGTGTCCGGCGTCGCCCCGGAAGGCGAAGAACGAGACCAGGGGCTCCTCTAAGGAGACGTTGATGCTCCGGTGGGCGTATCTGCCGGGAACATAGACGGCGACACCGGGCTTCATTTCCCGGGCTTCCCAATCCCCCTCGGGGCTCTCCATGAGCATGTACCCGTGGCCCCGCATGCAGTAGTAGACTTCCGCGGTCTCTAAAACGGTGTGGAAATGCCCCTTGGTCATGAAGTACTCTTCACCGACCAAGCCGGGATAGGTAATGCTCGTCCCGTAGGCGATATCGTTCGCGGTCTCGGGAACCCCCATGTCGTAGAACTCGTAGGCGAGCTGATCTTCTTCTTTGATCATCTTCTCCAGAGCGTCGTTATCGAGGAACAGTCCCCGCAGATTCGATAGGTTTCGCTTGAGGGATTCCTTTTCCGGAGAGAGTCCCGTGGTGAGGTCGAAAAAGATGGAAGATGATTCGTTTGTTTGATTGTCGTCCATTGTATTACTCCTTACTGTAATCCTTACTTTATTTTAGCGATAATTTTCGGCTATCTTACAGATCTCGTCGAATTCGGGACCCTTCACGGGGATATCCACATGGAAGACCTCGGCTATCACCCGGGTCCACCCGTAGATGAAGTAGAGCCACCCGTCTTCGATGCGCAGGTTCCGTTCCTCCTTCTGCCGTCCGGCCTGATCGAGGAAGAGGAGATCACCCCGGTAATTGAAATCCCAGGCGACCCCGTTTTCGGGGAAGAGTACATCGTCGGTGGTCGGGGACCCCGGCACATCTTTGCCTAAGCCGGTGGCGTTGGCGACTACCGAGTAGGGATTGAGGGCCCCTACGACCCGGTCGTTAGCCTTCGGGTCCGGGGCCAGGATGTATTCGATGTCGAGGGAGTGCTTGAGCTTACCGTGGACCTCTTTCATCTCCTCTATCCGCTTCGGGCTCCGGTTTGTCACGAAGATCCGCTTCGGCTGTTTTGCAGGGTCGTCGCGGAGTATTATGTGGGTGGACAGAGCCAGGCTCGAGCCGCCGGCCCCCAGGAGGCACAGGTCCGCTCCGGTCTTTCCCCAGTATTCGTCCCCGGCAATCGCCTTCAGCGACAGTCCGGCTGTGATGGGGTCCTTGGCGTGGCCGATGAGCTTTCCGTCTTTCTTGGAAATACCGCTTATCTCCCCGATGATGCGCGCCCGCTTGTCGAGGTGATCGAACATGTCCCGGCACGCCTGAAGGAGGTCGATTTTGTGGGTCGTCACAAGTGCCCCGTAGGAGAGGGGGTCGTTCTTGATAAAGTCCACCGCCTCCCGGTAGTGGTCAGGTTCGTCGTGGAGCTTGAAGTCGATCCCCTTGAGCTCGACATCGCCGAGCCCTAAGTAATCGGCCCATTGGGGAAAGACGCTCATGATCGAAGACTGCCCGGTGGTGACCCCGATAAAGTACATCGTCGGTTTGTCCGCGGGCGTATAATTCATTCGTTTACCCTCCGGAAATGGGGGGGAACAGGAGTACCGTATCGCCTTCGCTCAAAGGTGTCTCCATTCCCTCCTCGTACTGGCTCCATCCCCGCCCGTTCAAGGTCGCCATTATCTTCGGATCAGGGAGATCGAGGCCTCTCTTCTCCGACAGCCACGCGGCCAAGTCGGAAAGTCGGGACCCTTCCGGGAGGTCGACGTCGTCCCGCCGCCTCCCGGTCGTGTCTATCAGGTTAACCATGTATTTGACGGTAACCGTTATCATCCGGCAATGAGCTCCTCGAGGCCGAGCTTCTTGACCGTCTCGGATTTGACCGTGCCGTCCTTGTCCCAGCCCCGGACGGTGTAGTAATCGTCCAGGAGCTGATTGTACATCTCTTCGGTAAGAACTTGCCCCTTGATCGGCCCCGAAGGGACGGCCTCTTTGAGGAACCGGTCGGGGAGCATGTCGTCCTGCCGGGTTATGCCTTCACGGTTTAAGATCAGCCTTTCCAGGTTGTAGATCCGTGTTCCGATCTCCAGGAGCTCGGGGGTAAAATCGTATCCCGTCGCGGCGGGCATTGTTTCCCCTTCCGGGCTTGCCGAGAACTTCATCGAGCCCCTGACGACGGTACAGATGCCTAAGCTGTCCACGTAGGCCCGGTTGTCCTGGATGCTCTGGACGAGCTCTCCCTTGCCTTCGAGGGCGAACCGGTCGTACTGACCGCTCTGCAGCTCCGCCCGGATGGTCCAGCCGCCGACGTTGTGACAGGCCCCCCGGCTCGAGGTCCCGTAGGTGAGGGCGTTTCCGTAGAATCCCCTCGGATCGTAGGCCGCCGGGGACATCCCCTTGACGTGGATGATGTAACGCTTCCACTCCGGCTTTTCCGCTTCCACCCCTTTCATCCCTTCGGCCAAGAGGTCGCCGATCCCCCGGCGTTCGGCGATGAGCTCAAGTATCCCCATAAGGGCCTCGGGACTGCCGAACTTGGCTTCGATTCCCTCGGTGTCTTCGGTGGTGATGAGGCCGCGCTCGAAGAGCTCCATCGCCAGGGCGACCGCGTTGGCTCCGGACATGGTATCCAGGCCCAGCTCATCGCACCGCTGGTTGGCGGCGACTATGGCTGGGAAATCGTCGATTCCGCAGTTGGGGCCTAATAGGCCGATGTTCTCGTATTCGGTCCGCGCCTTAGCCCCCTTGAAGGGTCCCTCCTTCACTTCCGCTACCGAGCCGCAGGCAACCGGACACCGCTGGCAGGCGGAGTTGGACACCTTGTAATTGTCGTAGAAGTAGAGGTGGTCGATCTTGTCGATTCCCTCGAAGTAGGTGGTCTGAAAGTTGCGGGTGGGCATGCATCCGAGCTCGTTGATCGGCTGGATGTACTGGGCCGTTCCGTATTTCGTATGGTTCGCCCGGGTCTCCCGGAGGTTCTTGAAGGCCCCGGTCCTAATCTCCTTGACCTTTGCCAAATCGGCCGTCGGGATCTCGCCGGTCCCTTTGACGACTAAGCCTTTGAGCTTCTTCGCGCCGAAAACGGCTCCCGCGCCGCCGCGTCCGAAGGCGCGGTGATCGGCACAGACGTAGGAGATCTTCACCAGCCTTTCCGCGGAGGGGCCCACGGTAACGGCCCCCGCGTGCTTGTCGTTCACAGCCTCGTAGAGCTTTTCCAGGGCTTCGGTCGTGGTATTTCCCGCCATGTCCGATGCGTCGTGGAACTCCACCTTGTCGTCCGTAACGGTGATGTAGGTCCAGTCGTCGGCCTTTCCTTCGATGATCATACCGTCGTAGCCCGACTGTTTCAGGTGCGATCCCGCGCGGCCCGAGCAGTTCGAGCAGAGGTAGTGCCCCGTCTCGGGAGACTTCGTGCTCAGTTGGAACTTCGTCGACGCCGGAAGGGGGAGACCGGTGAGCGGCCCCGCCATGAGGATTATCTTGTTCTCCTCGTCGAAGGGTTTTACCTCCGGTCCGATCTCGTTGTAGTAGTATTTTGCGGCGATTCCTCGTCCGCCCATCAGTTTGCTTATCCAGGAATCCGGAATCTCCTCCGTTCTAACCGTTTTATCGGTAAGATTGACTCTCAGGAGCTTCCCGAGATATCCGCCTTTGTAACTCGTAGACATTATCTGTCCTCCTTGCTGTATTTTTCATGTATTGTGTTTATCGCTTCTATAAAATCGGAATACATCGCAATCCGCTCCCGGTATAGAGAGCGCTTCGAGGTGTCCGGCTCTATCCGTCCGCTTTTCCGTATCCATTCGTCCGCGGTCCGCTTGGTATCGTCGAAGAGTCCTGCGCCGAACCCCGCTAATATGGCCGATCCCAAGGGCGCTCCCTCTGATCTCGAGAGAAGAACAACGGGGATTCCCAAAATGTCGGCCTTCATCCGGTTCCATAGATCGCTCTTAGCTCCTCCCCCGGTTATACGCATCTCCTTGGGACTAAACTCCGGCGCGATCTTCGTCAAAGTGTTCATGTAGATCCCGTACTCCAGGGCGGCTCCCTCGTATACCGCCCGGTACATGTGGGCCATGGTATGGCCCCAGTTTATCCCGACCCAGCCACCGCGGATGCGGGGCATGCTCGGGCAGACCCGTCCCCCGAAGTGGGGGATAAATAAGGGATCGCTCTTTTCAGGGTTGAGCTCCTCCGCCGGTGCGGTAAGATCGTCGAAGGTGACCGCCCCGCTCTTCTTTGGATCGGCGATCTCTTCCTTGAACCACTCCAGATTCATGCCCCCTCCGTTGATGTATGCGTAGGGGTGCCACAGTCCCGGGGTCGCCGAGTGCCCGCAGCCTAAGACCTTGGAATGGTCTATGATCATATCGGAAGTGGTGGTAGCGAAGACCGATGCGGTCCCCGCAACATCGACACAGATCCCCGCTTCGGTGGCCCCGCAGGCCAAGAAACTCGCCGCCGTATCCCCGCAGCCGGCGACCACCGGAGTTCCTTCAGCCACACCCAAACGTCCTCCCCCCTCGGCGGTTACCTCTCCCACTATTTCGTGGGATTCCACTATCCTCGGGAGCTTCGCCGGATCGAGACCGAACCGGCGGCACAGCTCCCCGTCCCACGCCTTCTTTCTGTTGTCGGCGAAACCCGAAAAGTGGAGGTACGACGGATCGATGAAGGCCTCTTCGGCGCCCAAGCCGCACAGTCGCATGGCCGCGTAGCTTCCCGGCTGGACGAAGCTTACGATCTTCTCGAATACATCCGGTCGTTCGTGCTTCCACCACAGGATCTTCGGGCCGTGGTTGAAGCTCGGGGGGCCTCCGGTCTTCTCGATGATCTCGTCCTCCGCCTCCGCCTTCATAACCTCGATCCACTTGGCGCACCGGGTATCGAGCCAGGAATCATAGGGGGTAACCGCCCTGCCGTCGGCGCCGATGCCTATAATCCCCGCCATCTGACCGTCGATACCCAAGGCCGCTATTTCACCGGCTGAGACTCCCGATCCGTCCATGCACTGCCTGACGGCGGAGCACACGGCGGAGACCTGGTCCTCGGCGACCTCCTCGACGACTCCCGGTTTGGGCTTGATCAAGTTTGAGGAATGAAACCCCTCGGCAAGACAGGCGCCCTCCCTGTCGAACAGCGCCGCCTTGGTCCCTTGGGTCCCGATGTCGATTCCTAGTACGTATTTCATGTTTTCTGATTCCCTCCTTGCGAACTTCCGACCCCCCGGAACAAATCCGCTAGGTATGTAATTGCCTCGCCGGGTGTTTCGAATATAATATCGGCGGCGCTGAGTTTCTCCCGGGGATATGAGGTGCATACCGCGATAACGTAAAGTCCCGCCCGCGATGCCGCCTCGATTCCCGCCGGAGAATCCTCGATGGCGGCGCACTCGTGGGGAAGTTGTTCTATTCTCCTGCATGCCGTCAGATAGCTTTCCGGGTCCGGTTTTGTCCGTTCCACATCATCTGAAGAAACAATGGTCGAAAAATATTTGAGAAGCCCGCATCCCGAAAGGATGGCCTCCGCTACTTGTCCGCAGCTGGACGTTGCCACCGCTTTAGGGATTTCTCCGAGGCGCTCGAGACCTTCCGCAATACCTGCATACGCGAGGTTCACCGTCCGCGACGCCTCCGATACCGCTTCCCGCTTATGTTCGAGAAGGGACTCCCAATCGAGCTCTATTCCAAAATCCGAGGCGAGCCGCTGTGCGGTCGCCGCATCGGGATATCCCATCAACCCCTCGAACCATTCCGCGGGCAGTTCTGTTCCGTGCCGTTTCATCGTCAGCTCCCAATGCTCGATATGGAGAGGCTCGGTATCGGCTAAAACCCCGTCCAGATCGAAGACGACACCGGTAAAATTTCTATCCTGACAATTCATATCTCTTCCGCCGTTTTAGAGTATAACCGCGTGCTTGATTCCCCTGCCTTCCTTGATCTTTGCAAAGGCATCGACCATGGTGTCCAAAGAGTAGGTGTCGGTGACTAAGGGTTTTACATCGATAACTCCCGTGGCAATCATCTTCAAGGTCTTCCGGTACTGCTCGAGGCTCTGCCGGGTGGTCCCGGTTACGGTAATCTGCTTGTAGTGGATCAAATTGGTGTTTACGGGAACATTCTGCCGGTCCTTCGGCAGTCCTCCGAAAAAACTGACCCGGCCGTTCATTGCGCAGAGCTCCAAGGCCATGATCTGGGCCTCAGGGGAGGGAGCCGCGGTTACCACTACGTCGACTCCCTTACCCCCGGTCAGCTCGTCGGAGATCTTCCGTACCTCGTCGCCCTCCGCCAGTATAAAGCTGTCGTCCACCTCCTTGCAGAGGTCGAGACGCTCCCGGCTTATGTCGTTGATGATAACATTGGCCGCTCCGGCGAGCTTGGCCATCTTGCCGTGCATGATTCCGATGGGACCGGAGCCTACAATAAGTACCGTCTCCGCGGGGTTTACCCCGTAGCGTTCGAAGGCATTATAGACGCAGGACAGCGGTTCCGCCATGGCGGCCTCTTCGAAGGTGGCCCCTCCAAGGGTCACCATGTTCCCCTGCCGGACCGCGTCCTCGGGGATCTTTACATACTCGGCTAAGGCGCCGGGTATGTTGATCCCGAAGGCCCGGAACCGTACTTCGCAGAGCTGGGTGTTGCCGCTTACACAGTAGTCGCAGGTCCCGCATCCCATATTCGGTGCTACGGCGACCTTCATCCCCTCGGAGTAGCCCCGGACCTGGCTGCCGACCTTCTCGATGATCCCGCTGAACTCGTGTCCTAAGACGAGAGGGTCTGATTCGGAGGCGTCCTTGTGTCCCCCCTTGAACATCCTGACGTCGGTGCCGCAGATGAGTCCCGCCTTGACCTTCAAGAGAACCTCGTTCTCGTCGATCCTAGGCGTGGGGACCTCCTCTATTCTCAAGTCTTCCTTTCCGTATAAGAGCGCCGCTTTCATATCTTCTTTCTCCTTGTGTGTCCTATTTATAAATCTTCGGTCAGGCTCACCGGCCGCTTCTCGATGATCGATCGGTTCCCCGCGTTGACCACCTTGACCGCCATCATTCCGTCGGTCCCGGTAACCCTCGTCGGTTTATCGTCGAGGATAGCCTCGATAAAATCCCGGTCCTCCTGCTCATAGGCGTCGATGAACAGGTTTCGCCAGCTTTTGGTGACCGGCTTTATCATTTGGTTCGAGGACCTGCAGTAGACTGCCGAGGAGTCCTCGAGCTGCCCCACGAAGAGGACCCCCGTGGTGCCTAAGACCTCGACCCGGGCGTCGTAGCCGTAGCGGACATAGACCGCTCCGTCGATGAGCCCCTGGGTGCCGTTCTCGAAAGAGGCGTTCATGATGACGTTGTCGTAGAAATCGGGGAACTCGTCCCTGATTTCGGGATTCCGAAAGTTGCCGGCCACCGCGTAGACCTCTTTGAACTCGCTCCCTAAGAACCATCTCAGAGTGTCGATATCGTGGCTGTTTACCTCGGCTAAGGGACCGTTGCTCTTTCCGATGTCGAACATCCACGGCTGCGGCTTGCTCGGTCCGTGGGTCAAGGACTTGACCATCACCACGTCCCCGATCTCGCCCCCTTCGATGAGCTCCTTGGCCTGATTGAAGTTCCTGTCGAACCTCCGCATAAACCCTATCTGGAGCTTGACCCCGGCCTTTTCCACCGCCCGGTTCATCTCTTCACACTCCGGCACGTTCATAGCCATGGGCTTTTCGCAGAGGATGTGTTTTCCCGCCTCCGCGGCGGCGACCACGATGTCCCGGTGGTAGACCGTGGGGGTCACCACCACCACCGCGTCGATGTTTTCGTCTTTTAAAGCATCCGCGTAGGAGAGGTAGTATGTGTCGAGTTCGAGCTCTTTCACTGCCGACTTGGCGGCATTCTCCACGGGATCGACCATGGCGACGAGTTGGGCCCCGCGAATTCCCCGGGCAAAGTTCCGGGCGTGGATCATTCCGGCCCTGCCCGAGCCGATAACGGCCACACCGATTTTTCCTGATATCATCGCATTCCCCTTTGTCGATTATTAGCAAATAATAGTGTATATAAGCATATTGTATTCGCAATAGTGTTATTTGTCAAGTTATTGCGCCTAAAGCTGAAAAATAGTAATAAAATGCTAACAAACAACAGAAAAGCTCGGCAATTTTGCATCTCAAACCTTGCTAAATTATTACTGTTTTGATACTATGCAAAAAACAGGTATTTGTAAAGACATACTGACAGGAGAAAGATAGGAGAAAAGAGATGGGAAAGATACTGATTACACCGCGCTCCCTGACCCGGGAGCGGCATCCCGCCTTCGCCATGCTCGAAGACGCGGGTCATGAAATCGTAACCGCTACGCCCGGCGCCAAACCGGATGAAGATGAGCTCATAAAACTTTTGCCCGGCTGTATCGGTTACCTAGCCGGGGTGGAGAAGATATCCGCTCGGGTCCTCGAGGCGGCTAAGGACTTGAAGGTGATAAGCCGGAACGGGACCGGTACCGATTCGGTGGACCTGGACAAGGCTGAAGAACTCGGGATAAAGGTCTGTACGACTCCCGGCGCTAATTCTCGGGGTGTCGCCGAGCTGACGGTGGGAATGATATTCGCCCTACTGCGGTCGATCCCCTTCAGCGACAGGAAGATGAAATCACAGGAGTGGGCGAGAAGAAAGGGAATGGAGGTCGAAGGAAAGACTTTAGGACTCGTCGGATGCGGCGCCATAGGGCAGAAAGTGGCCCGAATGACCGTTCCCATGGGAATGTCCGTTCTCGGATACGGCGAGCCTCCCGACGAGAGCTTCGCCTTAGACGGCTTCCGGTGGAGCTCCCTCGAAGGGCTCTTAGCCGAGTCCGACATAGTAAGCCTTCATTGTCCGGCGGGCCCGAAACCCCTTATCGACGAAGCGGCTATCAGTTCCATGAAAGAGGGGGCCTATCTGGTCAATACCGCCCGGGCGGCGATAGTCGACGAAAAAGCGGTACTTGCCGCCCTCGAAAGCGGATACTTAAGCGGGTACGGGGCCGACGTTTTTACCGGTGAACCCCCCGATGACTATACTCTTCCCAAGAACGACAAAGTCGTCGCTACCCCCCACATCGGGGGATTTACCGAGGAGAGCGTGGAACGGGCCACGGTGTGGGCGATCGAGAATATCCTCGAGAACATATAAGAAAACATATAAAAGGGAGTAAACCATGACAAAGCAAGAACTGTATCAGAAACTCAAATCCTTCGGGGTAATGCCGGTCATCGCCATCGATTCGGTGGAGGACGCACTTCCCTTGGCCGACGCCCTGATCGCGGGAGGGCTTCCCTGCGCGGAGATTACCTTCCGCACCGAGGCGGCCGCTGAAGTAATGAAGGTCCTCAATAAGGAACGGCCCGATCTTGTCTTAGGCGCCGGCACGGTGCTTACCGTCGAGAACCTCCACAAGGCCAAAGACGCCGGTGCGCTGTTCGGGGTGGCGCCGGGACTCAATCCGAAGATCGTCGAAGAGGCTAACAAGGTCGGGCTCCCCTTTGTTCCCGGGGTGGTGACTCCGAGCGAGGTGGAGCAGGCTATCGATTTGGGCGCGGACCTCCTCAAGTTCTTTCCCGCCGAAGCGAGCGGAGGCCTCGATATGATCAAGGCCCTCTACGCACCCTACGGACATACCGGAATCAAGTTCATGCCCACCGGCGGGGTCAAGACCGGCAATGTCGTCGAGTATCTGAGCTATCCCGGTATTCTCGTGGCCGGCGGGACCTGGATCGCCAAAAAGGACGTTATAGCAGCCAAGAAATGGGACGAGATAACCGCCAACTGTAAGGAGGCGGTGGAGCTGGTCAAAAAACTGGGCCGCTGATGACCTTCAGGGAACAGAGCCTCAATAGGGACATACCGATCCCCCTCTACTATCAGCTCAAGGAGCTCCTCCTCGAGGTGATCAAGGTATCGGAGGTAGGAACGGTAATTCCCTCGGAGATGGAGCTCTGTTCCCGATACAACATAAGCCGGCCTACGGTCAGGCAGGCGTTGAAGGAGCTCGTGGTCGAAGGACACCTCCAGAGACACAAAGGAAAGGGAACCTTCGTTTCCCGCCCCAAGATTAATCAGGACTTCCTCCTGGTTCTAGAGAGCTTCAACGACGAGATGCAGCAGAAAGGACTCCGTCCGGAGACCGAGGTCCTCGAGTTCGAGAAGACCGAAAGCGACCGGAGAATCCGGGAAAAGCTGGCCCTCGCCGATCATGAGCCGGTCATCAAACTGCGCAGGCTTAGGTCCATCGACGGTGAGCCGATGGTGCTGGTTCTCACCTATCTGCCGTACTCTCTTTTTCCCGGCCTCCTCGACAAGGACATGCAATCGGCCTCTCTCTACGGGACCTTAGAGGATGAGTACGGATGCATCCTCTCCCGTTCCATCCGTACCCTCGAATCCCGTCTCGCCGGGGAGTACGAAGCGCGTATCTTGGGAGTCCCGAAGGGGGCCCCACTCCAATACATCGAGACGACCACCTACCGGAACGACGGAAGGCCGGTGGAATTCTCCATCGCCCAATACCGGGGCGACCGCAATAGCTTTACCTTCGAGCTCTCTAAGGGACGGTAACCACGGCGGAGGTCGGTGAAATCTGTCGTATGGTATCATTTATTGGTGAATGTTGTTATTTTTTGGTAAAGGAATATTGACTTGCGCTTTCCATTTGATATACTTATTTTAAAAATAGAACACCACAAAACAGTTCCTAAGGAGGAATAGATGAAAGTTGGAATCGACAGTTACTGTTACCACCGGTTTTTCGGAGAAGTCTATCCGGAACAGGTCAAGCCCTCGAAGGAGATGACCCTCGAGGATTTTATCAAGAGGGCGGCGCAGCTCAAGGTAGACGGGGTTTCCCTGGAGTCGTGCTTTATTCCGA
>JBKHAJ010000311.1:0-3208 GCA_046542935.1 Spirochaetia bacterium
GGAGGCACGATTTCGTTGAGCTGCCCCCACGGTTGCGCTACGTAGAAATCGTGACAGGCCGAACGACCCGCGTGCCTGTGGAGGCACGATTTCGTTGAGCTGCCCCCACGGTTGCGCTACGTAGAAATCGTGACCGGACTACACGCAGTGTAGCCGGCTTGCAGATATGATTGATTTATCAATATAGAGGCGCCGACCGGATTCGAACCGGTGCATGAAGGTTTTGCAGACCTCTCCCTTACCACTTGGGTACGGCGCCGTGTGGACGAAAAAATACTATACATAATAGGGCCGGGAATGTAAAGACCAATTCACGCTTCCAGGAGGACTAAGTCGATATCCGGGTAATCCTTGAAACCGCCGTCAAAGGTCACGAGCCTGAATTGACCGCAGACGGCGAATGCAGCTAGATAGGCATCATTCCAAATTTTATGAGAGAAAGATTTCCCTGTCGTGAATTTTCTCCAAACATGTTCCAAGCCGAGGGGTTCACCGGTGAAGTCGATACGGGGATCCTGTAATAACGCATCATAACAAGCCCATGCTTGTGAAAGTGGTAACGCTTCATTTTTAAAAACCGCCGGATTCGTGGACAATCGTAAGAAACCCGACTGAGTCAGCCTACAGAAATGACAGCTGCCGTCATTCTGCTTATCGAACCATGCCGAGGCCGCGGCATGATGATAATGCGCCTCGAAGGAAAGTGCGAGCCAGACATTAATGTCAGGTAGCAGCATAAAAATCTTCCCGTTCCAGTACGGCGGCAATAGAATCGGAGTCGAGGACGAGACTGCCGGGGTTTTCCGAGGGTATCAGGGGCAACCGGACCCTTCGGCCTTCGAATTCAGGACCCGAGGACTCCAGTTCGTGTTCGACCGCCCGGGTAATGAACTCTTTTAAGGAGAGCCCGTTCAATGCGGCGGTTACCTTTATCTTTCTATACAACGCATCGTTTATATCGATTGTTGTTCTCATAAAAACATAATAACATATTTATGCTTTTATGTCAAAATAGAAAGCCCGGCCGGGGCCGGGCGTATATGGTCCGAAAGGCGGCTGCTATTTGATCTTCCAACTGACTCCCAGCAGAAGTCCGAAGGTCAGGTGCCCTGTGTGGTATTGGTCCCAGAGATAGCTTCCCATCTGAAGGACGGCGTAGGGAGCGACGTTTTCGGGCAGAAAACGCCATGACGGGGTGTAAACGACCATACCGACGAGCTCCATGTTGGTGTATCCGGTACTGTTTACAATGTTGTACAGCCAGTTGGCGCCGATCCGGAAATCCCAGACCTGGAAAAGGAGCTTCGCGTCGTGGGTAAAGTACCACTCGTTGACGGCGTGGATCATCGCCATCTCGGGATCGTAGTAGTATCCGGTCGCGGTCTCATCATTGTAGGTGTGGTATCCCACGATGAAGGAGTAGAGGGCCGCGACGGGACCTAGGGCAAACTTGGCGGTGGGGACGATCTTGAGGCGGAAGCCGTGTCCCGTATAGCGGGTGCTGTCCACGGTCACGTCGTCGTAAGAATTGCCGTAAGCAATGGGAGTGGTATTCGGATTTGGAACCTCGTACATCCCTCCGGTGAGGGCCGCGAACTCCAGGTCGTATCCGGCGTAGACCTTCATATCGAAGACTGCGATCGGCTCGATTGCGAGCATTGCCGAAATCCGGTTGTAGGACGGGGTAATGATTTCCTGGACGCCGACGTCGATGTGGGTGGTCTTCCACAGCATCCCCGGTTTCTTGATCAAGGGAAACCGGTAGTAGACGTTTGCGCTCAAGGCCAGGCCGAGGTAATTGTAGGCGACACCGAGGTTGGTATCGAGAAAGAGACCGGGCTCGGTCCATCCGTCTTCATTCTCGGCGAAGACGGAGGTTGTGCCTGCAAAGAGCATGACAAGAATCATCAGAACAAGGATAGTTTTCTTCACGGCAATCCCCCTGAAGGTAAAATGATATGACATTCTTGCACAAAACATTTACCGGTTCAACTGTTTTTTCCTATACTGATCGGGAGAGATGAAAGGTGTGCGTAATAAACCCCTGGCAGTCCTGGTCAATCCTCCGATATACGATTTTGCCCTTTACGATCTTTTTTTGAGGCCCTACGGGATGCTCCGTATCGGGGCATGGCTCGAATCGGGGGGGTGGGAAGTGCGCTACGTGAACGGATTGGATCACACCGATCCCGTTACGAGCGGGGTGCTCGGCCGTCCGAAGAGAAGACCCGACGGTACGGGGAAGTTCCACCGCATGCAGGTACCCCTGCCGGCGGCCCTTTCCGGATTTGGGCGACGCTACGCCCGGTACGGCATCCTACCGGAGGAGCTCGAGCGGCGACTGGCGGGGGCGGGGCGGCCGGATGCGGTATTCATCGCCACCGGAATGACCTACTGGTATCCCGGGGCCGGGGAGGCGGCGAAAACGGTCAGGGACCTGTATCCCGGAGCCCCTCTTGTCATGGGGGGAGTATACGCGAGCCTCCTGCCCGAGCATTGCAGGGAGACCTGCGGTCCCGATTTTATAATGAAAGGGGACGACATTCCCGGGCTCGAGCGGGTTTTAGAAGGCTTGGGGCTTCCGGCGCCTTCCGGCCGGCCCGATGCTCGGACGCTCCGGCGCGGGAATGCGAGGGACTACGCGGTCCTTCGTCTCAACCACGGCTGTCCCCGGGACTGCAATTACTGCGCTTCCCGCATCCTTTGTGGGGGGTTCCATCCCGGTAATCCTTCGGAAGTTTTCGCGGAGTTCGAGGGACATTTCAGTGAAGGCGTCCGGAACTTCGCTTTCTACGACGATGCCCTGCTCGCGGGTAAGGAAAAGAGTTTACGCCCTTTTCTCGAGGGGGTTATCGATTTTATAGAACGCCCCGGAGCCGGGGCGGCGGCAAAGGAGGTCTCCTTCTATCTTCCGAACGCGGTACACATCGATCTTATCGACGAGGAGACCGCACGGCTCATGGCGCGGGCGGGATTTCGAGAGGTCCGCTTCGGTTTCGAGAGCTCCTCAAAGAGTTTTCATGCTAATTACGGTGATAAGTTCGATTTCGACGACTTCGTTCGTGCGGTCGACGCATGCCGGAAGGCGGGCTTTTATCCCGAAGCGGTCCGGGGATACATCCTCTGCGGTCTCCCCGGACAGCGATGGGAAGAGGTGGAACATTCGATCGAGTACTGCGCCGAGCTCGGGGTCCGGGTGCAGCTCGCC
>JBKHAJ010000041.1:0-17145 GCA_046542935.1 Spirochaetia bacterium
TTCCGTCCTGATGTATCCCCGATTCGTGGGCAAAGGCGTTTTCACCGACAATCGGCTTGTTCCGCGGTATGGGAAAGCCGATGATGTTGGCCACCAGCCGGGAGGTGTTGTAGAGCTGACGGGTGTTGATTCCCGTCTCGAAGGGAAGGCAGTCGTTCCGGACGTTCAAGGCCATGACCGCCTCTTCGAGGGCGGCGTTCCCCGCCCGCTCTCCGATCCCGTTGACGGTCACCTCGATCTGCCGCGCCCCCGCTTTGACCGCCTGTATGGTGTTTGCAACTCCGAGGCCCAAGTCGTTGTGACAATGGACCGAAATGACCGCCTTGTCGATATTGGGCACCCTGTTCAAGATACTCGTTATGAAACCGGAAAACTCGTCGGGGACGGTGTACCCTACCGTATCGGGGATATTGACGACTGTCGCTCCGGCGTCGATGACCCGCTCGATGATGCGGCATAAGAAGTCGAGCTCGCTCCTCGTTCCGTCTTCAGGGGAGAACTCCACCTCACCTGCCTTGTTCCGGGCATACCGGACCCCTTTTTCCGCCATCTCCATCACCGTGTCCGGGTCTTTACCCAGCTTGTACCGCATGTGGATGGGACTCGTGGCGATAAAGGTGTGGATTCGGGAACGGGCCGCGGCGGAAAGGGCTTCCGCCGCGGAGTCGATGTCCTTCTCCACGGTCCTCGCTAAGGCGGCGATGGTGCTGTTCTTGATATTCTGCGCCACCATCTTGCAGGCTTCGAACTGGTGAGGGGAAGAAATGGGAAATCCCGCCTCGATAATGTCGACCCCGAGGCGCTCGAGCTGCAGTGCGATTTCGTATTTCTGTTCGATACTCATCGAGGCCCCCGGGGCCTGTTCTCCGTCTCGCAAAGTGGTGTCGAAAACGTAGATCCTTTCCATTCCTAAACTCCTTCGTTTACCCGTTGACTCATCCGTTCGCACTGCTCCATGGATACCAGGCCGCTTCTCGCGAGCTCTAGGATCTCGTAGTCCTTGAACAGCGCGAGGAGATCGTTGATTCGTTCGGGCTCACCGGTAATCTCTATCATCATACTATCGGTACCCACGTCCACGACCTTGGCCTGAAAGACATCGACCACCTGAAAGATTTCGCTCCGCTGTCCCGATTTGGCGGCGATGCGGATCAGCGCGAGCTCCCGGTCGATGGTCGGCTGGTCGGTCAAATCTTCAATCTCGATGATATCGATAAGTTTATCGAGCTGTTTCTTGATCTGGTCGACTATCTGAGCGTCCCCCCGGCACACGAGGGTAATCCTGGTTACCGTAGGATCGTTGGTCGGTCCGGAGGTAAAGCTTTCTAAATTGTAGCCTCGCCCCGAGAAGAGCCCGGAGATGCGGGACAGGACCCCCTGATGGTTTTCCACTAAGAGCGATATCGTATAGGTCATTGCTATTCCTCCTCTCCGAACATCATGTCCATGATTCCCGCTCCGGGAGCGACCATGGGATAAACGTTCGCCTCCCGCTCGATAATGAACTCGAGGACGATCGGCCTGTCCGTAATCTCCTTAGCCGCCCGCAGGGCCGGTACTATCTCCTCTTCTCCGGTTATCCGGATACCCTTCGCCCCGTAGGCCTCGGCGAGGCGTACGAAGTCGGGGGTGTAGCTCAAGATTTTACCGTCGTCGGAGATTATCTCGGGGCATGCTCTATCGGGATTGAGGCATGTAGACGAATAGCGTTTTTCGTAGAAGAGCTGCTGCCACTGCCGTACCATCCCGAGAAAACCGTTATTGAGGACCGCGATGATAACGGGGAGTCCCTCGATGACCGCCGTGGCGAGCTCCTGGATATTCATCTGAATCGACCCGTCCCCGGCGATGTCGATGACCCTCTTGTCGGGGTTCCCGATCTGAGCTCCTATCGCCGCGGGAAAGCCGTATCCCATGGTGCCCAAGCCCCCCGATGTAAGCCACGTACGGGGTTTTTTGAAGCGGTAGAAGAGGGCGGTCCACATCTGGTTCTGTCCGACCTCGGTGGCTATGACGGCGTCGGGGAACTCGGTGCTGATAGCGTCGATTATGGTTCCGGGATGGAGGAATTTTCCGCTCCCGATCTTCTTGAGGGGATGTTCCTCTTTCCATCCCTCTACACGCTCGAGCCAGGGGCCGATGTCCGGTCTCTCGAGGAGAGGTGAGAGGGCCTCTAAGACCTCGGCCGCGTCGCCGACGACCGGTATCTCCACCGGAACGTTCCGTGCTATTGCCGTGGGATCTATATCCACGTGGACTATCGTGGCCCGGGGGGCGAACTTTTCCAAAAGTCCCGTGGCGCGGTCGTCGAATCTGACCCCGATACTGAACAGGAGGTCCGCATCCGAGACCGCCATATTGGCAGGATACGTTCCGTGCATTCCGAGCATTCCCAAGTACAAAGGATGATCGCAGGGAAGGATGCCGATGCCCATGAGGGAGGAGACCACCGGCGCGGGAAAACTCTTAACTATCTTCTTGAAGATTCCATCGGCACCGGATATGTGCATACCCCCGCCGATGAAAAAAACCGGCCGTTCCGCCGCATTCAAAGCGGCGGCCGCCTGCTTGACCATCTCCCTGTCGAGCTCCGGAACGGGCCGGTATCCCCTGATGTCGGGATGATCCGGATACTCGTCCTCGCATTCTTCTTTAGATATATCCCCGGGCACGTCGACAACCACCGGACCGGGCCGCCCTGACGAGGCTATATAAAAAGCGTTCTTGAGCATGGCCCCGAGCTCCCGCCGGTCGGTTACTAAGTAGTTGTGCTTGGTTACGGGACGGGTTATACCGCAGGTATCGGCCTCTTGGAAGGCGTCGTTGCCGATCATGTTCCGCGGGACCTGCCCGGAAATACACACGATCGGCACGCTGTCGAAGTTGGCGGTGGCGAGGCCGGTAACCGTATTAGTGGCTCCCGGTCCGCTGGTGACGATGCACACCCCGGTCTTGCCGGTGGATCTGGCGTAGCCGTCGGCCGCGTGGACCGCCCCCTGTTCGTGCCTGGTCAGTATCACATGAATGGAGGGCTCCGAATACAGGACGTCGAAGATGGGGATTACGTGTCCTCCGGGATATCCGAATACCGTATCTACCCCCTCCGCCTTCAACGCTTCCACTATGAGCTGTGCACCTTTTTTCTTCACTGCCGACTCCTTTTTAAAAAAAATAAGGCCGCCCTCCGGCAAGGAGAACGGCCTTTCGCTGCCTTTCAAAGCAGCAGTTATTCCCCCTGCCCGTTACGGGTCTCCGATAATGAGAATAATAAGGGATAGAAGAATGCTGCTGGACGATTTCATTTCGATACTCCATGTATACGGTAACCGAATTCATTTGTCAAGCGTTTTTCTCCCGGAGGGTAAACCGGACGGTAAATATCTGTTCATTTCCTCTATATTCCACTATTCTATGCACTATGGCTGAGGAGACTACCTTCGATATTCTGGCAGCCCAGCTTTCCCGAGAGGAAAGGAAAAACCTCCTGGACAAGATCCGTCTCTCCGCAGGCATCAGCGGCGAGCCGTTGAAACCGCCGGAGGAGGAAGATGTCGAAGTCGATCTCGTAACGGAGTATCAGGAAGCGGGCATTTTTATCAGACTCCTTATCTTTTTCAGGTCCCTTTTTTCGGGTAAGGAAAGGCTCGAACTCATGGAAGAGTACATCATTACCCGATTCGGCAGGGATATCGAGCGGATGAATCCGGGGCTGATCAACACTCACGAGAAGATTTTCCTCGGGGAGTTGTATAGTGAGCTCGCGGGACTCAAGCAAGCCGCAGGAGTCTTTTCAGTCCCCATGGAAACCGCATTAGGAAGCAGGAAGCGTGTCTTTATCGCCTTCTTAGCCGGATTCGAGATGGAGATAATTCATTCCCGGCTCATTGAGGAGACCGATCCCTTCCGTAACCCGGAGCATTACAGAGGGATGAGCGACGCGTCGGTGCGCTCTGAGCTCGAGATGAAGCTCGAAGAACTCCTCGGAGATATCGCGAAGGGGGACAGGGAGAGGATAGGCGAGCATATGAAGGCCCTCCGCTTTCTCAAGGAGTTGACCGACTACAATTTCGATTACGTCCTCGGCCAATTCGAGAACAACGATATTCCCCATCCGAAGGCCTGCTTTATCCGGAACATCTGTGAGAACCTCGACGAGCTCGCCGGAATTCTCAAAGGTCTTGTCACACCTCCCGATCCCAAGGTGCTTCAAGCCCTCTTTCTCTTTCTCTACGAGAAGGAGCTCGAGGACGAAGATTTCAACCTCGAAGAGAGGATGAAGGGTCAGCTCGAGCGGGCGGAGACGGCCTTGAATACGGTCCGCAACTTCAACCGCAATGTCCCGCTTATCAAAATCCTCAGATACGCAAAAAGGGACATACAGTATCAGCCGGTCCGTTCACCCGGCGGCGAGGAATGGTTTACCCAGTACCGTAAGTTTTGGGACGACCGGGTGGGTGAGAAGTACAGGGCCTTCGTCGAAGAAAACCGGCGGGAAGTCCTTATTGAGGACGCCAAAGAATTTTTAGGAGTCCCGGAGTTCCCCTTTCTTGCCAACTATACCACCGAGTGGATGGATACCAAGGTACCCCTTAGGTATCGATATTCGGTGGGATTCCTCAACGCCTTTGTCCACCGGTATATCCTGGATAAGCTCAATCGGCCTATCAAGCTCATCCTGATTGACGGTGAGTTTTACAAGGACCAGAACAGACGGGATTTCACCGACGCCTACAACGGCTTGCTCCGGATAGACGAGCAGGTAAAGTCGATCGAGAGGGACTTAGGTATCAGGGGAAACGTCAGGCGCCGGCTCGAAGAGATCGAAAAGGAGATTATCCCCATCCCCTTGAAGAAAAAAAAGATGCGTCAGGAGCTGTCCAAGCTCGAAAGCGACGCCTCTCAGATCGTCCACTCCGGTTTCGAGAATATCAAGCTCCTCCACGACGTCCTCTACGGGGTGCTTCATGGCCAGGTGGGGGGACGTTTCGATACCCTTGCTAACTTGAGTTACCTCGGCGGACGGGAGAATGTAACTGTCAAACGGAACATCCACGAGGCCGTCTCGAGCACCAAGACAGCCTTGGAGCTTCTCGACGAGCTGACACAGGTGGAGTAGGCAGGGGACTTACGTGATTTTCCATCAAAACCCAACCGTTGGGATAAGCCTCCTCGACGACGGAAACATGGGTCCCTCCGAGGATATCCGGAATCCGAATCGCCTCAATTTTTTCGCGCGCCTGGGGATCGAGCCCTCCCGGGTGCGGGGGGTTAAGCAGATCCACTCTCGGAGGGTGGTGACGGCTGTTCGGAAACCGGTGCCCGCGGACGGCCTTGTGAGCTGCCGCCGGGACCTTGTCCTTTCGGTGACCGTCGCCGATTGTGTTCCCGTATTCCTGTGGGACCGGTACGAAAGGGGATTCGGCATCGTACATTCCGGGTGGAAGGGGACCGGTATCGTCCTCGATGCGGTGAGCCTTCTCGAGGAGAAATACGGTATTCCCGCCTCCGATCTCCATGCGTATATCGGCCCCTCCATCGGTCCCTGCTGCTATGAGGTCGATTCCGAGAGGGCCCGCCGTTTTCGGGACGAGTGGGGAGAGGCGGCGGTAGTCGAAGGGGAGGGGACAAGCCGCTTAGATCTCCCGGGAACGAATTGGAGACTCCTCGTCGACGCGGGAATCGGCGAGATAGATACCGCCGGTAAGTGTACCTGCTGCAGTCCGGAATTGGGGAGCTACCGGAGACAGGGAAGCACCGGATTCACCCGGATGATTGCGTTTATAGGATATTTGGTGTAGGGTGGTCCGCGAATCCAGGGAGAAAATCGTGAGAGAAATTCGAGACGATCTGCGCAAAACTATATCCACCGCTTTGAGCCGTCTCCTCGAGGAACGGGGAGCGGAAGGTGTAAGTTCCGAGGAGGTGGTGGTGGAAAACCCGCCGAGTCCGGATTTGGGTGATGTGGCCTTTCCCATGTTCGGCTATGCCAAGCTCTTCAGAAGCGCGCCCCCGGCGATTGCGGTGGCCTTGAAGGAGCTCATCGATACGGAGGACGACCTCGAAATTCCCGGGAGTGCGATCGCGGAAGGCCCCTACCTCAACATCCGCCTCGACTCCACCCGCCTGAGCGGGGGGATACTGGATAAGGTGTTCGAAAGAGGGGATGAGTACGGGAGATCCGATCTCTACGCGGGGGAGAGGACGGTCGTCGAGTTCTCCTGCCCGAATACCAACAAGCCCCTTCATCTAGGGCACCTGCGGAACGACGCCATAGGAGAGAGTATCGCCCGGATCTACGCTTCCGCAGGGGCGGAGGTGCGGAAGGTGAACCTCATCAACGACCGGGGAATCCACATCTGTAAATCGATGCTCGCCTACACCCTCTTCGGTGAGGGTAAGACCCCCGAGGGGGAGTCCCGGAAGAGCGACCACTTCGTGGGGGACTACTACGTTGCGTACAACGCCTACGCCGCGGAGGAGCCGAAAGCGGAGGTTCAGGCCCGGGAGATGCTCAGGCGTTGGGAAAACGGAGAAACCGAGACCATGGAGCTCTGGAATCTCATGAACCGGTGGGCCATCGAGGGAATCGAGGAAACCTACAGGCGGACCGGAGTCTCCTTCGATATGATTTACTTCGAGAGTCAAACCTACAGCCGGGGAAAGGAGGAGGTCCTCGAGGGACTCGATCGGGGAATCTTTTACCGGGACGAGACAGGAACGGTATGGGTCGACCTGACCGACGAGGAACTCGACACCAAGGTACTTCTCCGCGGCGACGGGACCTCCCTGTACATCACCCAGGATATTGGTACGGCTATCGCCCGCAACGACGACTGGGGCTTTACTAAAATGATCTACGTCGTCGGTTCGGAACAGCAGTACCACTTCAAGGTGCTTTTCTCGATTCTCCGCAGACTCGGGTACGCGTGGGCGGACAACTGTTATCATCTGAGCTACGGAATGGTGAATCTTCCCGAGGGAAAAATGAAGTCCCGGGAGGGGACGGTGGTGGACGCGGACGATCTAATCGAAGAGCTCTCTTCCTTGGCCTTAGCCGAAATCCGGGAGAAGGGGAGGGAAGAAGAGATAACCGATCCGGAAGCGACAGCAGAGAAGGTGGCTTTAGGGGCTCTCCACTACTACCTCCTCCAGGCCAACCCCGCAAAGGATATGATTTTCGATCCGAAAAAATCGATATCCTTCAACGGGAGCACCGGGCCCTACCTTCAATACACCTGTGCGCGGATCTCCAACATGCTCAGAAAATACGAGGAACGTAAGGAGACCTTCGGGAAGGGGAAATTCAGCCCTAAGCTCCTGACCGTTCAAGACGAGTGGACCCTGGTCAAGGCGATATCCGATTTTCAGGAAACAGTAGAGTCGGCGGCCCGTGACTACAACCCTAGTATTGTCGCCGGGTATCTCTACGAGCTCGCTAAGGTGTTCAGTCACTACTATCATGAAAATCCGGTTCTCCATAACGAAGACGCCGATTTGGTGGTAACCCGGATTACCCTGACCCGGGCGGTACTGCAGGTCCTCAAGAACGGTTTGGAGCTCTTAAACATCCCCTTTCTCGATCGGATGTAGAAATATGCCTACAAAAATGTAGGATCAGGGGGTTGAATCCGACGGATCGGTAGGTTTACACATGATAAGACCGACCGGCGGGTCAACGGATCGGGCCCGTCGAGTCGAGAGCACCCTAACGCCGGAGTGACGTTAGGGGGAACGGGGAAATTAATTCCTTACGGGAATGATATATACCTACGGGCCGGGAGGACTCAATCGGCCCCCACATCATCCGACCCGATCGAAGCGGCGGTATCGTACCGCGGCTTCCGGGTTGGCATCGATCCTGCTTATTTAAAAATTCACCTTAAATAATAATCTGATTGATACTCGTGGTCAGCGAAGTGAGGGAGGACAATGATCAGAGAAGAGAGCGGATTGTACGATCAATCCATGGAGCACGACGCCTGCGGCGTGGGATTCGTAGCGAATATTGACGGGACTCGGTCCCATGACATAGTGGAAGAGGGGATCCGGGTCCTCTGCAATCTCGAGCACCGGGGAGCGGTGGGGGCGGACGGGAAAACCGGCGACGGAGCCGGAATGCTCGTTCAGATTCCCCACCGGTTCTATGAAAAAGTATGCCGGTTCGAGCTGCCCGAGGCGGGGAGCTACGGAACCGGAATCATCTTTCTGCCTACCGACGATGCTCGGAGCCGCCGGGTCGAAAAGCTTACCGACGCGGCGGTACGTGCCGCCGGGGGTACACTCCTCGGGTGGCGGGACGTACCGGTCAATCCGGACTGTCTCGGCGAGATGGCCAGGGATATCATGCCCGGAATCAAGCAGGTTTTTGTTAGTTTCGCCGGACTCTCCGATGAATCTCTCGAGCGCAAACTCTACGTCCTGCGGAGGATGACTGAAAACGACGCGAGGAGGGAGGGATTCGGAATCGACGAGTACTACATCGCCTCTCTTTCCTGCAAGACGGTAGTGTATAAGGGGATGTTCGTGGCTCCGCAGTTCGCCACATTCTATCCCGATGCGGCGGACGGTGATTTTACGAGCGGTCTGGCCTTAGTCCATCAGAGATACAGCACGAATACATTCCCCTCGTGGCCCCTGGCTCAACCGTTTCGGCGTATCGCCCACAACGGCGAGATCAATACAATCAGGCGGAACATCAACAACATGGTCGCCCGGGAGTCGAATATTGAAAGCCCCTTATTTGGGGAGGATATCGAAAAGCTCCTCCCCATTATCGAAGGGGGAGGAAGCGATTCGGCGACCTTCGACAACGTCTTCGAGCTCTTGAGCATGGCGGGCCGGTCGATCGAGCACAGTATGATTATGATGGTTCCCGAGGCCTTCGGGACCCGCTACCACATCAGTCAGGACAAGCGGGCTTTCTTCGAGTATCACGCGGCGGTTATGGAACCTTGGGACGGTCCCGCGGCGATATCCTTTACCGACGGGACCAAGATCGGAGCCATTCTGGATCGAAACGGGCTGCGACCGAGCAGGTACGTCATTACCCGGAGCGGAAAGATCGTAGTGGCTTCGGAGGTAGGGGTCCTCGATTTCGACCCCGGGGACGTACGGGAAAAGGGACGCCTCGCACCTGGAAAGATGATCTTAGTCGACACCGCCGCGGGGAGGGTCATCAAGGACAACGAGGTCAAATCCCGGATCTCCCGGAGCAAGCCCTACCGGCGGTGGCTCGAGGAGAACCGGATCGAGCTCAAGGGGCTCTTTCAGGTACCGGGTCCCGTCGGTGTGGATCGCCGGACCCTGAACCTGAGGCACCGGGCCTTCGGATACACCCGGGAGGACATAAAAGAGGTAATCATACCCATGACCGAGGCCGGCCAGGAGCCTTTAGGCTCCATGGGTAACGACAGTACCCTCGCGGTCCTGAACGAGCGCCCGGTCCTCCTCTACGATTACTTTCGCCAGCTCTTTGCTCAGGTGACCAACCCTCCCATAGATCCCTATCGGGAGAGCCTGGTCATGTCCCTGATGAGCTTCGTGGGGACCGAACGAAACCTCCTCGACGAGACCCCCGGGCACTGCAGGCAGCTGAAGCTCTCTCATCCGGTCCTGACCAACGACGATATCGCCCGTCTTATGAGCTGTGAGCTCAAAGGGTTCGAGGTGTGCTCGGTCCCCATGCTCATAAATGTGGGGACCGGTGAGTCCCTCGAGTCGGCGTTGAAACGGATCGGTACCCATGCCGAGGAGCGCATCGACTCCGGCTATTCCCTCATTATTTTGAGTGATAAGGAGACCGACGCGGAGCATGCCGCTCTCCCGGCGCTTCTCGCTATCGGAGCCGTCCATCATCATCTCGTCAGGGCGGGGAAGCGCCACCGGGCGGGGCTTATCGTAGAGACCGGAGAAGCCCGGGAGGTCCACCATTTCGCCGCCTTAGTAGGATACGGGGCGAGCGGTATCAATCCCTATCTCGTCTTCGAGACGCTCGCGGACCTCGCGGACCGGGGATATCTGCCCGAGGAGATGGACTTGCAGACGGCCATAGAACGATACATCACCGCGGTCAAGAAGGGGCTCCTCAAGGTCATGTCCAAGATGGGGGTATCGACCCTCCGCAGCTACAGGGGCTCCCAGATCTACGAAGCGGTGGGGCTCAATTCCGACGTCATCAACCGCTTTTTCACCGGAACCGGTTCGCAGATAGAGGGGATAGGTCTCGATGTAATAGAAAAGGAGACCCTCGATCGCCATCGGTCTGCCTACGAGAGCGGCGTTGCCGACGAAGCGGTCCTCCTCCCCGCGGGGGGACGGTACCGGTACCGGAAGAATGAAGAGCGCCATCTCTTTACCCCCGAGGCGATTACCCTCCTGCAGAAGGCGGTTCGGGAGAACGATTACTCGATCTTCAAGCGGTACAGCGAAGAAATGTGGTCCCACGGGCGGAACCAATGCACTTTGAGGGGGCTCTTCTCGTTCAAGCCGGGAACACCCGTCCCCTTGGAAGAGGTGGAGCCCGCTGAAGAGATCATGAAGCGGTTCGCCACCTCGGCGATGTCCTTCGGGTCTATCAGCAAGGAGACCCATGAGACCATGGCGATTGCCATGAACCGGATCGGGGCGATGAGCAACAGCGGTGAAGGCGGGG
Source organism: Spirochaetia bacterium (assembly GCA_046542935.1). Lineage (GTDB taxonomy): Bacteria > Spirochaetota > Spirochaetia > SPDA01 > CAZSGZ01 > JBKHAJ01. The sequence continues at coordinate 10,652 of JBKHAJ010000041.1, forward strand.
AGGACGAGGCCCGTTTTACACCGAGGGAGGACGGAGATAACGCCAACAGCAGAGTCAAGCAGGTCGCCTCCGCCCGCTTCGGCGTCACCAGCGCCTACTTGGCCAGTGCCGGAGAGCTCCAGATCAAGATGGCCCAGGGGGCCAAACCGGGGGAGGGCGGACAGCTTCCGGGACACAAGGTGAACGAGATTATCGCCAAGGTAAGGAACTCAACCCCCGGGGTAGGGCTCATCAGTCCGCCGCCACATCACGATATCTACTCCATCGAGGATTTGGCACAGCTCATTTACGACCTCAAGAACGCAAACCCCGCCGCCAGGGTATCGGTGAAGCTCGTTTCCGAAGGGGGAGTGGGGACAATCGCCGCGGGGGTTGCCAAGGGAAAGGCGGATATGGTGCTCATAAGCGGGTGCGACGGGGGGACCGGCTCATCGCCTCTCAGCTCCATCAAATACGCCGGGAGCTGGTGGGAAATCGGCCTCGCCGAGACCCAGCAGGTCCTGGTCCGCAACAAGCTTCGCGGCAGGATACGAGTCCAGGTAGACGGGCAGCTTCGAACCGGGAGGGACATCGTGATAGCCGCAATGCTCGGAGCCGAGGAGTTCGGTTTCGGTACGGTCGCCCTGGTCACCCTGGGCTGCGTGATGATGCGCAAGTGTCACCTGAACACCTGCCCCGTGGGGGTGGCGACTCAGGACCCGGAGCTCAGAAAGCGGTTCGCGGGCAAACCGGAGCATCTTATCAACTTTATGCGCTTCATCGCCGAGGAAACCAGGGAAATCATGGCCGGGATCGGGGCACGGAGCATCGACGAGCTGGTGGGGCGCACCGGTCTCCTCGAGGTCGGGAGGGCCGTCGATCACTACAAGGCCAAGGGGCTCGATTTTTCACGGGTCCTCGTGGAGGCGGAGGTACCCGAAGGGGGCAGCTTGAGGGCCGTGGGCAGGCCCGAGCTGGATCTCTCCTGTTATATAGACGGGGAGCTCATCGAACAGAGCAAGGAAGTCCTGGAATCGGGGGGCAAGAGAAAGGTTTCCCTCACCCGGGATATCCGCAATTGTAACCGGACCGTGGGGGCCGCCTTGAGTTACGAGGTTTCTAAAAGGTACGGCTCAGCGGGACTCCCCGATGATTCCATTACCGTCGACTTTTCCGGGAGCGCCGGTCAGAGTTTCGGCGCCTTTTTGGCGAAGGGGGTCACCTTCCGCCTCGAAGGGGACTCGAACGACTATCTGGGAAAGGGACTCTCCGGCGGCAGAATCATCCTGTATCCCCCTCGGGGCTCCAGGTTTACCGCCCGGCGAAACATCGTGACCGGAAACGTAAATCTCTTCGGCGCCACCGGAGGCGAGGTCTTTATCAACGGCATGGCCGGCGAGCGGTTCGCGGTCCGCAACAGCGGTGCGATTGCCGTCGTGGAGGGAGTCGGGGACCACGGATGTGAATATATGACCGGGGGAAGGGTAATCATCCTCGGCGGGACCGGGGTCAATTTCGCCGCCGGAATGAGCGGGGGGATCGCCTACGTTCTCGACGAGAACCAGCTCTTCGACACCCGGTGCAATCTCGAGATGGTCGACGTCGAGCCGGTGGTCGACGGGGAGGACGTCGACTTCATGCGGAGCTACATAACCCTTCACGTGGAACACACCGGAAGCAAGTTCGGCGCAGAGGTGCTCGAGAATTGGGAAGAATACTTACCCGCCTTCGTCAAGGTGATGCCGTTGGATTACAGGCTTGCCTTGAACCGGATCAAAGAAAGGGAATGGCGGGAATCCGAGCTCGTCGAAGTAACCGAGGAGGTATATTCGTAATGGGAAAGCCCACCGGATTTTTGGAATATAAGAGGATAAACGCACCGACCCGTCCCGTGGAAGAGCGGATACGGGACTATAAAGAGGTGTACGAATCGCTCCCCGCCGAGGAGCTCGTGCGGCAGGCGGCGCGGTGCATGGATTGCGGGACCCCCTTCTGCCACGGTCTGGGGTGTCCTCTGGGAAATATCATTCCCGAGTGGAACGATGCCTACTACCGGGGGCGCCTCGACGAGGCGGTAGCTAGGCTGAGTGAGACAAATCCCTTCCCGGAGATAACCGGACGGGTGTGTCCGGCCCCCTGCGAGACCTCCTGCACTCTGTCTATCAACGACGACCCCGTTTCGATCAAGCAGCTCGAGCTCGCCATCATCGAGGAGGCCTTCGACCGGGGCGACATCGCTCCCCGTCCCCCGGGCCGGTCCACGGGAAAACGAATAGCCGTTATCGGATCGGGTCCCGCCGGGCTCGCCGCGGCTTCGACTCTCCGCAGGATGGGACACCGGGTGGTGGTCTTCGAACGGAACGACCGGCCCGGGGGGCTCCTGCGCTACGGCATCCCCGACTTCAAGCTCGAAAAGTGGGTCATCGACCGGCGGATCCGCCTCATGGAGACCGAAGGGGTAGAGTTCGAGACCTCGGTGGAGGCGGGAAACGATTTGAGCGCGGATTATCTGAGGCGGAAGTTCGATGCAATAGTCATCGCCGCGGGGGCGGAGACCCCTCGGGACCTCAACATACAGGGGAGGGGTTACGAGGGTATCCACTTCGCCATGGACTACCTGTCCCGATCCAACAGGTACGTGGCGGGAAAGATCGGCAGCGATCGGCTCTTATCGGCCCGGAACAAGCGGGTATTGGTCATAGGGGGCGGGGACACCGGGTCCGACTGCATCGGCACGGCGGTCAGGCAGGGGGCGAAGGAGATCCATCAGTTCGAAATCATGCCCGAGCCCCTCAGCTGGAACGGGCCGGGCAATCCTCAGTGGCCCGACTGGCCGCGGATACTGCGAACCTCCACGTCTCACCAAGAGGGGGGAGAACGGCGCTGGGCGGTCGAAACCGAGCGCTTTTCCGGCCGGGGGGTGAGGGTCGAGAAGGCCTACTTCCGGGAGGTCGAATGGAAATCTTCGGGTGAGGGAAAACCTCCGAGGCCGGTACCGCTGCCGGGCACCGAATTTTCCCTCGATGTGGACCTGGTCTTCCTCGCTATGGGATTCCTCCATGTGGAGCACGGACGCTTTATAGAGGATCTGGGGCTCGAATTGGACTCCCGGGGAAACATCCGCATCGATTCGGCCGGGATGACAAGCTGCGGGGGTGTATTCGCCGCGGGCGATACGGTAACCGGGGCATCCCTGGTCGTCCGGGCCATCGAACAGGGCATCGATATTTCCCGGAAGGTGGACGCATACCTGTCCCCTTGACCAACACGGCACGGCTATGATACAAAAGTCCCTAAAACGTAAACTGAGGATAAATATGTACGCATTAGTGGATATCAAAGGCAAACAGTACAAGGCGGAGAAAGGTGCCGTCCTCCGGGTGGACAAGCTCGAATACGAAAAGGGAGCAAACGTCGAATTCGGCAACGTCCTCATGATCGGCGGTACCGACGACGTCAAACTGGGCTCCCCCTATCTGAAGGGAGTCAGTGTCAAGGGTACCCTGGAAGACCAGATCAAGGACAAGAAGGTCATCGTATACAAGTATAAAAAGCGGAAGGGATATCACAAGAAGCAGGGGCACCGGCAGCAGTATAGCCTCGTCAAGATCGAGGACATAACCGGGGTGTAGCCCCGAGTCGGGTCCGTGATCGAAGTCGATCTTTTGGTCCGTGACGGCCGTGTAGTCCGGGTGACCTCCCGGGGGCATGCGGCGGGAAGCCCGTCGGGGGGGAATATCCTCTGCGCGGCGGTGTCGATCTTGTTGAGGAGCTTCGCCCGGGTCATCGAGGATGCCCCCGGAATGGAATCGGAGGGGTGCGCACTTGAGCCGGGCGTCTTGGACCTGACCGTTCGGCTGATCGGTAAGGATAACGAGGAGTGGTTCGCAGGACTCTCGGATTTCCTTATGCGGGGCTTGAGTGATTTAGAAAGAGAGTATCCGGAGGAACTTCGGATATATATTACGAGCGTGGAGTAAGGAGCTGATAATATGGCACATAAAAAAGGCGGCGGAAGTTCTAAAAACGGCAGAGATAGCCAGGCGCAGCGCCTTGGAATCAAACGGTTCGGCGGTCAAATCGTCAAAGCCGGCGAAATTATTGTACGGCAGCGGGGAACCCGCTATCATCCGGGGATCAATGTCGGTATCGGCAAGGACGATACCCTTTTCGCCAAGGCCGCGGGGACCGTTGTTTTTTCCACCAAGCGAAACCGTAAATACGTAGAGATTAGTTAGAGCGATATCCACTGTTCATGAATGGCTTCGTCGACGAAACAGCCATTGAGGTCATATCCGGGGACGGCGGTCCCGGAGCGGTGAGCTTTCGACGAGAGAAATACGTTCCCAAGGGCGGACCCGACGGCGGCGACGGAGGCCGCGGCGGCGACGTAATCTTCCTAGTCAAGGAAAATCTCAAAACCCTCTCACACCTGCGGGCGAACCACGTGTACCGGGCCAAAAACGGCACCCCGGGCAAAGGCCGCAAGAAGCACGGCCGGGACGGAGAGGACGTGGAAATCGAGGTTCCCCCGGGAACGCTTTTGAAGGATCACGACTCCGGCGAAATACTGAAAGATTTCGAGGAACCCGGGGAGCGGTGGACCTTTCTCGAGGGGGGAAAGGGGGGATTGGGGAACGCGAACTTCGCCACCTCCCGGAAACAGGCCCCACGGTATGCACAGCCGGGGCTCCCGGGGAAGTCGGCAAAGCTCCTCGTCGAGATGCGCCTCATCGCCGACATCGGCTTCGTGGGGTTTCCTAACGCGGGGAAGTCGACCCTCCTTACCACCCTTACCAATGCCCACCCCAAGGTCGCGGATTATCCCTTTACCACCAAGATTCCCAACCTCGGAGTCATGCACGCGGGCTACCGGGACATCATCCTCGCCGATATCCCCGGTATAATAGAAGGCGCCAGTGAAGGGGCCGGGTTGGGGTTCAAGTTCTTGAAACACATCTCGAGGAGCTTCGGGCTTGCATTTCTCATCGACTGTTCCCGAGAGGACTGCGGCGATGCCTTCTCCGTCCTCCTCCGGGAGCTCGAGCGGTACGCCGAGCCGCTGGTCTCGAAAAATCGGATCATCGTGGGAACAAAGCTCGATTTAGACGGCGCGCAGGAGAACTTCCGGGAGCTGACCCGACGGTACCCGAAGGAAAAAGCGGTAGGCATTTCCGCTTTCTCCCGGGTGGGGATAGAGGAGCTGATCCGGCGGTTCGCGGCGATGGTATCCTCCGAGGGAAACCCGGAGGGTAACGACGTATGAGATCGGTAATCATAGGGGGCACCTATAATCCTCCCCACACGGGGCATCTTTTTCTCGCCGAGGAGCTCCTGAAAGAATACGGGTACGAGCGTGTATTCCTCGTCCCCTCGAACATACCCGCCCACAAATCGAGCGAGTTCGAGATAGATCCTGCCCGCCGGCTGGGCATGCTCGATGCGGCAACCCGGGGGAGGACCGATATTGTCGTGGAGCCCTGCGATATCCGGCGCGGCGGGGTATCCTACAGTGTGGACACCGTGAAGGACCTTCTATCCGAGTATTCCGACATTACCGGCAGGCTCGGTTTTGTCATCGGGGACGACCTGGTCGGGGGATTCAAGGATTGGAAGGATTGGGAGGCTTTAGTGGATTCGGTGGACATTCTCGTCGCCCGTCGGAGGACTCAGGGTAAGGTTCCGGTACCCTTCCCTCACCGATATCTCGACAACCGACTCTTTCCGATGTCTTCCACCGATATCCGCAAGAGAATAGGATCGGGTATGGCCTTCCGCTACCTTGTAACCGAGCCTGTTTATTCGTATATTAACGAGTACGGTTTATATGACATTGCGCATCAATAACGGATTCGAAGAATACCTTCGAAAAAACATATCCGATAAACGGTTCGCTCACTTGAAAAGGTGCGCCGAGACGGCCGAGATTCTCTGCCGGAGGAACGGACTCGACGAGAAGAAGGGGGCCGTGGCGGCGCTCCTCCACGATGCGGCGAGGGAATGTTCCCATGAGGAAATACTCCGTCTCGCCGGGAGCCGTTACGAACTGATTACGGAGGAGCGGGAAAATCCGCTTCTCGTCCACGGAAAGGCTGCGGCGGCGATGATCGCGCGGGATTTGGGTATCGAGGACGAGGATATTCTCGAGGCGGCTGCATGTCACACCACGGGATGTCCCGAAATGGGGCCGATCGCCCGGGTGGTATTTATAGCCGATTACATCGAACCCGAAAGAACACATATAACCGAAGAGTTTCGCAAGCGAGTCCTGGAGTCGGACCTGGCGAAGGGGCTGCTTCTTGTGCTGGAAAAACAGATCTCCTATCTGGAGGGGAAGGGTGTAAAGGTGCTCGATTCTACCCGAAAGCTGTATCGGGAAGTACAAGATGAGGTCGCTTCACGCGCGAGTTACTAAAATGAGGTCTAAAAAGAACAAAAAACGTGACAAGAGTATTATTCTCCTCGCGGTCATCATCATAGTGATAATCGGGACCGGTTTCTTTCTCTTTTTCAAC
>JBKHAJ010000312.1:0-3128 GCA_046542935.1 Spirochaetia bacterium
GGGACTCGCTACCACCCCCATGGTCTATTACGGAACGGCGAAACACCGCTTTCCCGCCTCGGTACAGATTACCGCGTCCCACAATCCCAAGGAGTACAACGGCCTCAAGGTTTCCCGCACCGGGGCCCTTCCCGTGGGCTACGACACGGGCCTCGCCGATCTCGAACGGATGGTGAACGGCGGAGGTGAGCCCCGGCCCGCGGAGAAGCCCGGCGGTATCAAGGGCATTGATATCCGGGGAGAATACATCGAGTACTTGAAGAAGTGGGCCGATTTTTCCGGGCTCCGATACGGGATCGACTGCTCCAACGGTATGGCTTCTCTCCTGGTCAAGGATATATTCGGTGAGGAGCCGATCTACCTCTACGATACCCTCGACGGGAGCTTTCCCAACCACGAGCCCAATCCTCTTATCGAAGAGAACGTGAAACCCCTCAAAGATGTGGTGGTCGGAAATAATCTCGACCTAGGGATTATCTTCGACGGGGATGCCGACCGGGTGATGTTCGTCGATGACCGGGGGCGTTTCGTAAGTCCGGATCTCATGATCGGAGTTTTAGGGATCCACCTTTTGGGGGAGGAAAAGGGAAATGTCCTTCACGATATCCGGACCTCCCGATCGGTGAGTGAGCACATCCGCTCGTTAGGGGGAACTCCCCATATGTGGAAGGTGGGTCACGCCTTCGCCAAGACCAAGCTCCGGGAGATCGGCGCCGTCTACGGAGGCGAGCTCGCGGGGCATTATTACTTCAGGGATTTCTTCCACTGCGATTCGGGTATGCTCGCGGCGATTATCGCATTGAACGTATTGAGCGGGATGAAGAAAGGTTCCACAACTTTTTCCTCCCTTATCGATTCGATCCGTACCTGGGCCTTCTCCGGGGAGATCAATTTCCGGATCGAGGCAAAGGACGAGGCGATGGCCGATCTCTACCGGGTCTATGCCGAGGAAAAAAACCCGGACGCGGTCTACGACTTCGACGGGTACCGGATCGAATATTCCGACTGGTGGTTTAACGTACGCCCCTCGAACACCGAGCCCTATCTCAGGCTGGTCGTGGAGGCGAAAAATCAAAGTCTCCTCGAGGAGAAGATCGCGGAGATAAGAGAAAGGCTCTCCGCCTTCGAGTAAGCCATGGGATACACCGATATCACACAGGTAGGGGAGCACACCTACGTTATTCCCGCGCCGGTCAATGTGGGGATCTACGAATACGACGGAGAAGCCGTCCTCATCGACAGCGGGAACGACAAGGAGGCGGGACGGCAGATCTTGAAGACCCTTACCGAACGGGGGTGGAATCTGCGTCTCATCGTCAATACTCATTCCAATGCCGATCATATCGGGGGAAACAACTTTCTCCAGGAGAAAACCGGATGTTCCATTGCGGCGACGGCGGAAGAGGCGATGTTCATCCGTTTTCCCCGCCTCGAGCCGGCCTTCCTCTACGGGGGTTTCCCGCTTTCCCTTTTGCGGAACAAGTTTTTAGAGGCGAAGCCCTCGGAGGTCGCCTACGAGATCGAACCCGAAGGCCCGATCTTCGATACCGGACTCGAGGCGGTACCCCTGCCGGGACACTTCTTCGATATGATCGGGGTGCGTACGCCGGATAACGTCCTTTTCGTGGCGGACAGCCTGTTTTCGGAGAGGATCATCGGCAAGTATCATCTCTTCTACATCTTCGACGTGGACCGGTATCTGAAGACCCTCTCATTTTTGGAAAAGACCCGGGCGGAGCTCTTCGTACCGAGTCATGCCGAGCCGGCCCGGGACATTTCCTCCCTAATCCTCAAGAACAGAGAGCAGATAACGGATACCCTGAGCCGCATTCTCGAAATCTGCGAAATTCCCGTTTCCACCGAGACGATATTCGAAAAGCTGTGCTCCCACTACGGAATCCGGGTGGATATGAACCAGTACGTCCTCGTGTCCAATACGGTCAAGTCGCACCTGGGATATCTCGCGGATAAGGGACAGATCGAGCCGGTTACCAAGATAGGACAGCTCCGCTGGCAGCGGGTGTAGTAAAAACCTACAAGGAGTGGTCATGAGCGACAAAGTAATCCAAACCGTCCTGTGCTACGGCGATTCGAACGTATGGGGTTACCGTCCCGGAGACGGGATGCGCTTCGATGAAGATACCCGATGGCCGCGGGTCCTCGGGACCTGCCTGGGACCCGGTTACCGTATTGTCGAAGAGGGTTTGAACGGACGGAGTCTCGGATCCTTCGCTCCCCCGGGTGATCCCGCCAACGGGAAAGAATACCTCGTAAGCGTTCACCAAACCGGCGGCCCCTACAATGTTATCATCCTCTACCTCGGAATCAACGATCTTCTCCGGGATAACGAGCTCTCCGCGGCCGAGCTGGGGCGGGAGCTCGAGCAGCTGATCGCGGAAATTTACCGGATCGACGCCTCCTTCGAAGAGAAGTTTCGGGAAAAGGGGTTCTCCAAGCCCGAGATCATCGTTCTCTCTCCGGTACCCGCCGAATCGAAGTATACCTACGAATTTCCCTTTCAGGGATTGAGAGACCGGATTTCCCGGACTACCGAAGCCATGAAGAAGACCTGCGGGAAGACCGGCGCGGTATTCGTCGATACCTCCCATATCATCGAGGCGAGTTACATCGACGGAGTGCATCTCGACGCCCGGAATCACGTGCTCCTCGGGAATTACTTGTGCGATTTTCTGCGTAACGAACGCTTTTCGGGGGGGTAGATAAAAGACCCATGGATCCCCGGCAATACTTCAAAGAATATTCTGGTCCCCTTCCTTTACCCCGGGAAAAAAGGTACCGCTACTGCCCGAAATGCGCGGGAGATATGATGACGATAATAATCGAGGGCAATGAGCGGGGCAAGTGCCGGGAATGCGGCTTCGTTCATTACCAGAATCCCAAGCCGGGGGTGGTCGCGTTTATCCGGCGGGGCGATTCGGTCCTGCTCGGAAAGCGGATGGGGTGCGTTGCCTTTGGAAAGTGGTGTCTTCCCGGGGGATACATCAATTTCGAAGAGGATTACCTGAGCGCGGCCCACAGGGAGGTGCGGGAAGAAACGGGGCTCGAGATCGAGATAACCGGAATCTTGAGCGTGGTTTCCAACTTTCTGCTTCCGGAAATGCATATGC
>JBKHAJ010000042.1:0-16935 GCA_046542935.1 Spirochaetia bacterium
TTTCAGCCCGAAGATCTTAGTCGCCCGCATCCGGGCGCACTTAAGACGCTTCTTCGACTATCAAAAGCACGAGCGGAAGCTTATCAAGTTCGACGATTATACCGTGGATGTAGAAGGATTTTACTGCGAACGCAACGGCGAGCGTGTGGCCTTTCCTCCCAAAGAGATGGCGGTCCTCATTTATCTGTTGAAACACGCGGGGACGGTGTTGACGCCCGAGCAGATCTACTCCGAGGTATGGGGAAACGCGTATGGTGATATAACCACCGTGGCGGTCCATATCCAGCGGATCCGGAAGAAGATCGAGAGCGATCCCTCCTCTCCCCGGTTTATCTTGACGGTTCACGGTGTGGGGTATAAATTCAACTCCGAGGTCGTAGCTACGGAGGAGCGATGAGGCTTCAGCGGAAGTTTACCATCCTCGTGGTGACCATCATCATAATCCCCATCCTCGTGGCCTTAGTGGTGGCCTACTTCCAGTTCATCTATCTTCAAAAGAACCAGATGATCTTCAATAGGACGTATGTCATGAAATGGGTCGACCGGCGGATCACCCCATTCAAAGAGACGCCTTTTATTCGGGAGTCCGAAGAGGTGCTGCCCAAGGGGATGGACATCATGATCTTCGACTCCGGCATGAACGTCTTAGCCTCGAGCTTCGACGCTTTCGAGGTAGGAAAGCATCTGACCGCCGAGGAGATATCCCGTGTCATGCAGAGCCACATGGACAGGTACCAGTATTTTCTAGAGGCCCTTCCCGTCGAGGATGCCGAGCTCAGGATGTTGATCCGGGTCGAGAAGCAGGACGAGTCGCAGCCGATCAGGCTTTTTTCCTTAGGGACTTTCGTGTACCTGTTTCTCCTCCTTTTAGGACTCGCCGCGATCGTAAGCAGCGTTATGCTTAGTACCACCAACAAATCGATCCAAAATCTCGAGGAGGCGACAAAGAAGATAGCCGCGGGTAACCTCGATTTTTCACTTCAGACGGAGGGGGATGACGAGCTTGCTTCGTTGACCTCATCCTTTGATTCGATGCGGAAGGCTTTGAAGGAAGAGCTCGCCCGGAGATCACGCTTCCTCATGGCGGTTTCTCACGATCTGAAAACCCCCCTGACCTCCATCGAGGGATACATCGAGGCGATCATCGACGGATACGCCGATGACCCTGAGCTCCTCAAGAGATACCTTCATATCGTCCAGGATAAGTCGAAGGTCTTGGAATCGCGGATTCTAGAGCTTATCGATTTCGTCAAGATGGAGACCGGGGAGTGGCAGCTCAAGCAGACCGAGATAAATCTTAAATCTTTTCTTCTCGAGGCCGCCAAGACCTACAAGGACGACGCCTCGGTACTCGGGAGGGATTTCTACTATTCCATCGATATCGCTGATGATGTGACGGTGTCCGCCGACGGCAATCTCGTTTCCCGTGCCCTGGAAAATCTCTTCAACAACGCGGTCCGCTACACCGAGTACGGAGATACCATCTGGATGCGGGCCTTCCAGGGCAAGGACGAGGTGACCGTTCAGATCGAAGACAGCGGGCCGGGGATACCGAAAGAGGAGGTCGATCTGATCTTCGACGCCTTCTACCGCGGATCGAGATCCCGGCGGGAACAAGGTTTCGGCTTAGGCCTCTCCATAGTACGGTCCATCATCCACGCCCACACCTGGGACATCGATGTCCAGTCCCAGCCCGATGTGGGGACGGTATTCTCGATCCATATACCGCTGGACGGGAACGAGAGTACTGAGATATAGTTCTTTCCGGAGGTTCCGATGAAACGGGTGTTGTTTTTAGGTTTCTGCTTTTTCCTTTTTCTGACGGGATTGTCACTTGCCTGGGGTGAATCGATGAGCGTTACCGTCCGGGAGGCGGAGCTTCGCGGTGCGCCGCAGTTCTTGAGCAAGATCGTCGGTACCGCTGAATACGGAGAACGCCTCGAGGTCAATGAGAGGCGGGATCCTTGGTTGAGACTGACCGCTCCGGACGGCACCGTAGGATGGGTTCACTCCTCCGCGTTGACCACCAAGCAGATAGTCCTTACCGCCTCCGATTCCGAGGTCCGCCGGGGAGCTTCCGCCGACGAGGTGGCTTTAGCGGGGCGAGGATTCAACGAGCGGGTGGAAAACGAATTCAAGGAGGAAAGCAACGTGGATTATTCCGGTATCGACCGGATGGAATCGGAATACCGTATCGATTCCGGAACTCTCCTTTCATTCCTCGAAGAGGGCGGGCTCGAAACGGGAGGTGAAGAATGAAGCGGCTAATGCATGGGACGACGACATTGCTCAAGGGAACCCTCGTTATCGGTTTATTGATTCTCTCACTTGCCCTGCTCACCCTGACGCTTTCCGGTTGTGAGAGCTTTGGTTCGGTCAGTCAGGTGGGAACCGCCCTCGGAGTCGCCACCGGAGTCATCGACGAATCCCAGGCGGCGAGTATCAACGAGAGCGCCCGGGCGGTCGCGAAGAGTTTCGAAGACATAACCCCCGAACAGGAGTACTACATCGGCAGGGCGGTGGGCGCGGTCATCCTCGAAGACTACTCCCTCTACGAGGACGAGGCGGCGAATTACTACGTCAATCTTTTAGGCCAGAGCCTGGCCTTGAGCTCGGACAGGCCCGAGCTCTTCAACGGGTACCGGTTTCAGATCCTCGACTCAGACGAGATCAATGCCTTCGCCACCCCCGCCGGACACATCCTTCTGACCCGGGGAATACTGCGCCTCGCCCGGAGCGAAGACGGAGTCGCGGCGATCCTCGCCCATGAAATCGGACACATCGTACATCTCCACGGACTCAAATCGATCAAGACATCCCGGATCAATACGGCATTGACCAGTGTGGCCCTGACATCGGTCCGGGTGGCCACCGACGACGAAATAGCCGAGTTGACCGCCGTCTTCGAGGATTCGATCAAAGACGTTACCTCGACCCTGGTTAACAACGGATATTCCCGGGAAACCGAGCGGGAGGCCGACCGGGCCGCGGTAGAAATCATGTCCCGTGTCGGGTACGATCCCCGTGCCTTGATAGGGGTGCTCGAGGAGATGGGCCGGGAGCTCGAACCGGGGGGGCTCGATTTTGCCAAGACCCATCCCGATCCCGAAGACCGGATCGCGGACATAGAGCGGTTTATAGGATCCTATACGCCGAAAATGTCTCCCCCGGGGCGCGAGGCGCGGGAAGCGCGGTACCGCAGGGCCCTCGCGGGACTGTAAACCGGGAAAAGAGCAGGAGTGGGAATGCCTGAGACCCGTCGCAGCAGAATTATCCGCCGCATTCTTCGAGGCCTCGCGGTGGGGGCCGTCTCCGCCGCCCTGGCGGTCCTCCTCTGGGCCGCAGGAACGCTCGAAACACTCGAGAACAGAACGTGGGACTGGCGCGTTCGGTATTACGCTCCGAGAAGCGGACCCTCCGACGAGGTGCGGCTGATCCTCCTCGATCAGTACAGCCTCGATTGGATCGAAGAGGAGTTCGGTCTTACCTGGCCGTGGCCGCGGGAGGTGTGGTCCTACATACTCGGTTTCTGTACCCGGGGAAAGGTCGAGGCGGCGGCTATCGATATTCTCTTCGCGGACCCCTCCCGGTACGGAGTGGGCGACGACGAACAGCTCTCTCGGGCCTTGGAAGCGGAGGAGAATGACGTTTTGGCCGTATTCTTGAGCCGCCAGGCATCGGGTCTGTCGGCGTGGCCCGAAAAAGTCCCCTTACCGGACCTCATCCCTGAAGGATTAAAGCGATGGCGGGAGCTTACCGGAGGAAGGTTTACCTTTTCCCGGGCCGTATTCCCGCAAGAGGAGTTTGCCGAAAACAGTGAGCTCCTGGGAACCGTCCAGCAGAGGGCCGACTCGGACGGAGTATACCGTCGGGCGCCTCTCTTCGCCCTGTTCAATGACATTCCCGTCCCCGGACTGGGTCTCGCGGCTTATATGGCCGGGAGAGACCGGCCGACGGACGCGGAGGTACGCGGGCGGAGCCTCTTCCTCGACGGAAGGGAGATTCCCCTGGACTCCACCGGTCAGCTGGTGCTCAAGTTCAAAGGAAATCGGGGGATCCACCGGGCCTACAACGCGGCGGAGATCATCCAGAGTGAGCTCCAAATCCTCCAGGGTCTCGAGCCCGCGATCGACCCGTCGGACCTCGAGGGGGCCTACATCTTCATAGGATATTCCGCTCCGGGACTGCAGGACCTGCGACCCTCTCCCCTCTCTCCGACTACACCCGGAGTGGAGATCCACGCTACCCTTCTCGACAATATTCTGACCGGGGACACCGCCCGCCCCATGAAACCCGCCGGCGCGGTTGGGGTAATAGTCTTGGCGGCCCTGGCGGTCGGGATCTTGGGGGCGGCCGTATCAGGGGCCCTCAAGTCGGCCCTTTTCTTCATCGTTGTTCCGCCTTTGCCGGTGCTGGCCGGTTTTCTCCTCTACATACCCGGCCTCTGGCTTCCTCTGGTAGCGGTGGAAATCGGGGTGCTCCTTTCGCTTATCGGATCCAATGTCCTGGGCTACGCTACCGAGGGCAAGCAGCGGAAGTTTATCAAGGGGGCCTTCAGTCAGTACCTGAGTCCCACGGTGATCGATCAGCTCATCGCTCAGCCGGACAGGCTCAAGCTCGGAGGAGAGCGGCGGGAGCTTACGATCTTCTTCTCCGACATCCAGGGATTTACTACCATTTCGGAGAGTCTGAGCCCCGAAGAGCTTACCCACCTCCTGAACGATTATCTCTCGGAGATGACCGACATCATTCAGATGGAGGGGGGGACCATCGACAAATACGAGGGGGACGCAATCATCGCCTTCTGGAACGCCCCGGTTCCCTATGAGGATCACCCGGTACGGGCCGTACGGGCGGCTTTGAGATGTCAGTCCCGGCTCTCCGAGCTCAGACCGGGCTTTACCGAACGGTGCGGCAGGGAGATATTTATGCGGATCGGGCTCAACTCCGGGCCGGCGGTGGTGGGGAACATGGGCTCGAAGACCCGTTTCGACTACACCATGCTCGGAGACGCGGTAAACCTGGCGGCGCGTTTGGAGGGTATCAACAAGCAGTTCGGTACGTATACTATGATATCCCGCGCAACCAAAGAAGGACTCGACGGAGCCTTTCCCGTCCGGGAGCTCTCCCGGGTGAGGGTTGTGGGAAAAAACGAGCCGGTAATCGTGTACGAGCCTATAGTACCCGAGGAGTACGAACACCGCCGGGATATCCTGGACGTTTTCGCCCGGGGACTCGAACATTTTTACGCCGGGCGCTTCGAGGAGGCGGGACGGGAGTTCGTCCCCATAGCGGATGTAGATCCGGCCGCGGCGAAGTATCTCCAAAAGATTGAAGATCTCCTCGAGAATCCCCCCGTCGAGTGGGACGGGGTGTGGATCATGACCTCGAAATAATCGTCTAAATAGAGATCTTTTTAGTTACCCTTTTTGGTCTATTCCTATTATATTTAAGGCGAATGGAGGTTATGTGATGTCGGATGTGAAACAGAGATTTTCTCAACTTGATTGTACCGAGGCCTACAGCGTTGCCATGATCATCGAAGATGAAGGGTCCAAATTCTTCGCGTCCCTCGTGGAGAACAGCGACGATCCGAGAGTCAAGAATGAGTTGGCATATTTGGAAGAAGAGGAACAGAAACATCGAAAAACCTTCGAAGAATTCCTTAAAAAACGTACTTCCAAGACTGTAGCGTGCAGTGACGAAAAAGTGAACGATTGGGTCAAGGAAGAAGTTGTCGAGCCGCTCAAGGGTGAAATGCCGGATTCCGGGAAAGAAGCCCTGCGGCTCGGACTCGCCTACAAGGACCAGGTCATCTCGTTTCTCGAAGAGATTCGTTCCGCGGAGGACGATCCCGAGAACGAGAAGGCCATCGACCAGATCATCGAAGAGGAAAAAAAGCAGAGGAAGAAACTCAATATCATTCTCGCTTACTGATAACGGGAGATGAGCTTTCTCCTGAAGGCGGTCAAATTTGCCGCCGACTGCCATACCGGACAGTTTCGTAAGGGGGAGCCGGACGCTCCATACGTGAACCACGTTCTCGAGGTCGCTTTCCTCATCAGTGAGGTGGGGGGAGTAACCGACGAGGAGATACTTTCCGCGGCCGTTCTCCACGATACGGTGGAAGACACCGCGGCGAGCTTCGACGATGTCGAATCACTCTTCGGAGAACGGGTTGCCTCTATTGTCAGGGAGGTAACCGACGATAAGTCTCTCCCCAAGAAACGGCGACGGCAGCTCCAGATCGAGCATGCTCCCCACCTCTCCGGGGAAGCCACCCTAATAAAGATTGCCGACAAGACCTCGAACCTCGCCGACATAACCCGTAATCCTCCCCGCCACTGGGGCCTCCAGAGGCGGCGGGAGTACATCGAGTGGGGTGAAAAAGTGGTCGACAGCTGTAAGAAAGTCAACGAACCTCTCCTGGTCAATTTTTTCCGGGTCTTGGCCGAAGCGAAGGGTTCGCTCAAGCGGAAGGGCAGGCATTAAGCCGCCGGCTTTGGACTCTCACTGGTTTTTTAGTATCTTAAAATCAGGAGGCGCAATGGACGAACAATTTACCGAACAGATGAAGCACCGTCTCGAAGAGGCGCGGGATTCCTACAGGCGGAGCCTTGATATGAGAAAAGAGGATTTCGATGAGATGAATCTGGACGATAGCGTTGTGGATCCCACCGGATGGGGCGAGAGGCTCGATCAGGTCGACAGGCTCGGTCTTCTCGAGGTCCAGGATCGGGAGCGGCTCAGGCTGATAGTATCCGCCCTGGCGAAGATTCGCGACGGCTCGTACGGCATCTGTGAAACCTGCGGGGCTCATATCGATAAAGGCCGTCTCGAGGCGAAGCCGGAAGCCCATTACTGCCTCTCCTGCGAAAAGCGGCACTGATCGGCGCTACTCGTCGGGGGTAAATCCGATCCGGCGTCCTCCTAACGGCATTTCCTGTTTGAGGAGGGCGGCCATCTGCCGGTACTCGTCTTCCATTTCCGGAGTGACCGAGGGACGGGTCTCTTTGAGAACTCCTTCGAAGTCCTCTTTGGTAACCTGAGGGTTCTCCTTGTCCCGCCGCAGCGCGTGGAGCCCCGCCTTTCGGGCCAGGTTTTCCAGATCCGCCCCGGTATACCCCGAGGTACGTCCCGCTATCTCCTCCAGGGAAACATCCGGGGCGATGGGCATGCCCCGGGTATGGATCTTCAAGATCCGGAGCCGTCCGTCCTCTTCGGGTACGGGAACGTAGATGAGCTCGTCGAACCTCCCGGGCCTGAGCAAGGCGGGATCGAGAAGGGTGGGACGGTTGGTCGCGCCTATCACCACTACGCCCTGGAGTTCTTCGAGCCCGTCGAGCTCGGCTAGAAGCGAATTGACCACCCGCTCGGTGACCGAAGCGTCTCCCAACCTGCCCCCCCTGGAGGGGGCTAGGGAATCGATCTCGTCGATGAGCATCACCGTCGGGCTCACCTGCCGGGCCCGGGAGAAGATCTTGGCTATCTGTTTTTCCGATTCTCCGTACCATTTCGAAAGGAGGTCCGACGACTTGGTGGCGATGAAGTTGGCCTGGGCCTGCCGGGCCACCGCCTTCGCGATCAGTGTCTTTCCGGTCCCCGGGGGTCCGTAGAAAAGGAAACCCTTTGCGGGGCGGATTCCGACCTTGCGGAAGGCCTCGGGGAATTTCAAGGGATACTCGATACCCTCCATGACCAGTTCCTTCACCTCGTTCAAGCCGCCTATATCTTCCCAGGTAACTTCGGGTACCTGGACCATGATCTCCCTCATAGCCGAGGGCTGGATCCTTTTAAGGGCGCTGGAAAAGTCGTCCTGGGTGACGTTCAAATTATCCAGGATCTCCTGAGGTATCTGCTCCTCGTCGAGGTTGATTTTAGGAAGGTTCCGCCTAAGCGCTTCTATCGCCGCCTCCCGGATCAGGGCCGCCAAGTCGGACCCCACGAAGCCGTAGGTTGTGTGGGAGAGCTCGTCGAGACTAACGTTTTCTTCCAAGGGCATCCCCCGGGTGTGGATGTTTAGGATCTCCTGACGACCCTCCTGATTAGGGATGGACATGGAGATTTCGCGGTCGAATCTTCCCGGTCTCCTGAGCGCTTCGTCGATGGCGTCCACCCGGTTGGTGGCCGCTACCACGATGACATTTTGCCTCGATTTGAGACCGTCCATGAGGGTCAAAAGCTGCGAGACAACCCGCCGTTCCACCTCGCCGGAGTCCTCCCGTTTCGGGGCTATGGAATCGATCTCGTCGATGAAGACGATCGACGGGGCCTCCGACTGGGCCTGACTAAAGATATCCCTCAGACGCTGTTCCGATTCGCCGTAGAACTTTCCCATGATTTCGGGCCCGGCGATGGAGAAGAACTTAGCTTCCGACTCGTTGGCTACCGCCTTGGCGAGCAGAGTTTTCCCGGTGCCGGGAGGGCCATGGAGGAGAACTCCCTTAGGAGGATCGATCCCTAAGCGCTGAAAGAGCTCGGGATGTCGCAGGGGAAGCTCGATCATCTCTCTGACCTGCTCGACGGTGTTGCCGAGCCCTCCGATGTCGTCGTAGGTGACGTCGATTCCCCTCGGCTCATCCGGTTCCATGTACTTCGGCAGCAGGGTTATCTCGGTATCCTCGGTAATTTGGACGATCCCCTTGGGGTTGGTGGAGGTAACTAAAAGGCGGATCTCGTGGAGGCCGTAGGCCCGCTGCCCTAAGAACATTCTAAGGATGTCCTCGGGATACATCTCGTCGTCTCCGGGACTCTTTCGGTAGACGGAGGTCGAAACAACGTCTCCGGTGACGACCGGGCGGTGCAGAAAAGTCTGTCTGAGTCCCTCGCCCCTCCCGGTCAGTTGAATATTCTGCTGGGCCGGGGCGAGGGTTATCCTCTTCGCCGGTTTGGGATCCGCCCTCCTGACCTCTATGTGGTCGCCGATGCTGACGTTGGCATTGGCCCGCTGAAGGCCGTCGAGTCTGATGACGTCGATCCCCTCGTCTTCCGGATAAGGACCTAAGATGACGGCGGGGGTGGACCGCTTTCCGACTAACTCGACTACCGATCCCTGCTCCACGCCGAGGTATTTAAGCATATTGCGGCTGGTACGAGCCATCCCCTTGCCTGCGTCCCGTTTTCGCGCCGTGGCGACAGGCAGATTTACCTGTGTTTCTCCCCGATCGTTCATATTGATTGTCTACTGTACCTTGATCTCTTTACCCGACTCCCACAAACCGTGAATGTTGCAGTATGAGAGGGCGTAGAGAGTTCCCGAACTCTGCAGCTTGAGTGCAGCCGTTATCGCATGGTGGGCGTAGACCGGCCCCTGGTTGGCCCCGTCGACGGACTCGCCGTGGGCGGAGAACTCGTAGTTTCCTACCACGTAGGTAGATCCGTTCTCTGGCTGGAAGTAGAGCGAAATCCACCTGATATGATGCTCGGTAGTGTTCGGGTGGCTTATTTCCTTTCCGATAGATGCCTTCACCTCGAAGAGTTCGTCTTTCTTGACAGTATCCGGGCATTCGATAACCGGTACGTGCTTTTCGTTTTTCCAATCCGCGTGCTGTACTTGATCTAAAATACTTTCCATTTTTCGTCTCCTTACTATGATTTGTTATGAGGTTTACGCCTCTTTCAGTCCCTTGGTTACCGCTTCGACGATACCGGAGGCATCGATTCCCTGCTCCTCGAGGAGCTTTTCCGATTCTCCCGAGTGGGGACGCTTTCGCACCGCCAGGTTTATCACAGTATAGGAGGGCGGTTTCCGCCCGTTGCTTCGGGCAAGGTGCTCAGCCGCCGCGGATGCAACCGCTTCACCCAATCCCCCCTCGGGATAGTGGTCTTCCACGGTAATAAGGATGCCGGTTTCCCGGGCGGCTTCCGCTAAAGTCTCGCCGTCGATGGGTTTGATCGAGTAGCAGTCGATAATCCGTACCGGGATGTTTCTCTTCTCGAGCTCCCCCGCCGCCTCGAGGGCCTCGGCTACGGTTATTCCCGTAGCGATGATCGTCGCCCTATCGTTGCCGGACCGCTTGAGAATTTTGGATCCGCCTAAAGGAAACTCCTCGGACGTAGGATAGATAACCGGGGTCTTGCCCCGGATTGTCCGTATGTAGGTGATGTTCTTATTTCCCGCAGCCGCCGCGGTGAGCTTCTCGGTCGAAACAGCGTCCGCCGGGGAGAGGACGGTGCTGTTCATGAGGGACCGCATCATGGCGATATCCTCGAGTCCCATCTGCGAGGGACCGTCCTCTCCGATAGACACTCCGGTGTGCGAGCCGGCGATGCGTATGTCCGCATCGGAATAACCGGCCATCCTTATCTGATCGTGGGCCCGGGTCAGAAAAGCGGCGAAGGTCGATGTAAAGACCCGTTTGCCTCGCGCCTGAAGGCCTAAGCCCATGCCGATCATATTCTGTTCGGCAATGTAACACTCGAAGGCCCGGTCGGGAAACTTCTCGAAGAAGAATTTGGTTCGGGTGGAGTTCTTGACGTCCCCGTCGAGGACCACGATGTCCTCGTCACGCTCGCCTAAAGCGGCTAGGGCGTTTCCGAAGGCGTCCCGGGTCGCCGTCTTTTCGCCGATTTCGTATTTCGGACTTGCCTGGAAACTCCGGTCGTTTCGTTTCAAAGCCGATCCGTTGATAAAATTATTAGGGCCAGCGGATTCAGGGACTTTTCGCTCCCGTATGCGTGATTCCAGATCGGCGATGACCTTTTTTTCTAAATCCTCCGGAAGGGGCTTGCCGTGGTGTCCGTTCTCGTTCTCTACGCTTCCTCCGTCCTTACCTTTGACCGTTCGTGCAATGATTATTACGGGTTTGCCGCTGTCATCGTTGTGGGTCTCCTCGAAGGCGTGGATGAGCTCTTGTACCGAGTGCCCGTCGACCTCGAGGGTCTTCCATCCGAAGGCTTCGGTACGCCTCCGGTACTCGTCGATATTCCATCCGAACATGGTCTCCTCACTCTGAGCGAGTCGGTTTACGTCGACGATTCCGATGATATTATCGAGTCCCGCGTGGGAGGCGAAGTTCATCCCCTCCCAAACGTTGCCTTCGGCCGTCTCGCCGTCTCCTAACAGGACGAAGACCCGTGAATCCCGACGGTCGAGCTTGATCGCGAGGCCTAATCCGATGCCGACCGAAAGTCCTTGTCCGAGACTACCCGTGGCGGCTCTGATTCCCCGGAGGCGGGGAACCGGATGTCCCTCTAAGGGGGAATCGAAGGTACGGAGATTGTCGAGCTCGGAGACGGGAATGCTCCCCGCTTCGGCTAAGGCCGCGTAGAGGATAGGAGCTGCATGCCCTTTGGACATAATAAACTCGTCGTTATCCGGCGAATCGAGCTTCTTCGGGTCGTAGCGCATCTCATGAAAAAAGAGGACGCTCATGATCTCCGCCGCGGAGAGACAGCTCGTCGGATGCCCCGACCCCGCCTTTGCGGTCATTCGTATGCTGTGAATCCGTAAACGGTCGGCCATATTTTCGAGAAAATCTAACTTTTCCTGCATAATTTGGGAACTCCTCGTATAAAAATTACGTACCCCCGCATTCCGGGTAAATAATCCATTTGGTTTACACCGGAGGCGGAGGCGGGGAATGGAAACTTTTCAGGCTTCCTTGTAAGATTACGGCAATCGGTAGATTTCATGAAAAAGCTTTACCTCTTTCATGCTGCAATCTTCATTCTTTTACTCACGGCAAGCCGGCTCCATCCGGAACCTGTCCTTGCTCGGGGCGAGCTCGGAACCGTGGGAATCGTCTTTCTTGTGGTCGTTTTTGTGAGTCTCCTCGCCGCGGTCGCCGTGGTTTTCTACAACGGGGGCTTGAAAAAGGCTGTAACCGATCGGACCGCCGAACTGCAGAAACTCAACGCCGAACTCGAGGAAAAGGAGAGGAATCTCTCTCAGGCACAGAGACTCGCCCATATCGGAGACTGGATATTGGACGCTCCTTTTACCACGGTACGGGCGTCCGACGAGTGCATCAGGATATTCGGGTTCGGCAGGAATGAACTCCCGATAGACGAAGTGATCTCTACTCTCGAGGTGGGATATCGTGAGTTGGCCGAATCGATGTTAGAGGAGGCCGTCGAATCGGGAGTCCCGATGGAGTTGGAATGCAAGATACTGACTCCCGACGGAGTGGACAGGAACGTTTTTATCAAGGGGGCCGTTCAGACCGATGAGACCGGCGCGGCGGTCCGGCTCTACGGCACGGTGCAGGACATAACCGAGAAGAAAACGGCGGCGGAGCAGCTCCGCATTCAGAGAGATTTGGCCGTGGAGGTGGCGGGGGCCGAAAGCCTGGAGGAGGCGGGTGCGATGTCGGTTTTCGCGGCCATGGAGATTACCAATACCGACTGCGGAACCTTGATCCTGGGACGGGAAGATACTACAAAGCTCAGCGTACTCTTTCGGGAGTGCTTGCCCGACGAGGTGGTAGAAGCATTACTGAATTGGGGGGATAAGTATCTTCGAGCCGAAAAACCCGAACCGCGGGGTTCTTTCCCTTTTCCCGAGGACATAAAAGTGTTCCTCAGCTTTATTTCGATTTTTCCTCTTAAGTACCGGTCGGTACCCTTCGGATTCATCGCGATAGGTTCGAAGGATAAGCCCCGCCTTCAGGAGGTGGGCTCACGAGCCATGGAATCGTTAGCCGCCCAGATATCCAACGGTATCCGGCAGAAACTGAGCGAATACGCCCGCAGGCTCTCCGAGGAGAGGTATCGCGGTCTCTTCGAATCGATGATGCACGGGGTGACCCGAACAGATGAAGAGGGATACTTCCAAGAATCCAACGAAGCGTTCTTGAATATGATCGGCTACTCTGAAGAGGAGCTCTTGAGTTTGCGGTATCAGGATATTACCCCTGAAGAATGGTTGGAGGCTGAACGGGAGATCATGTTGTCCGAGGTGGAAGAGCGGGGATATTCACAGGAGTACGAAAAAGAGTACCTCCGAAAAGACGGCTCCCGGGTCCCGGTATCCATTCGCATACGATCGACCCGCCGACCCGAAAGCGGTGAGCGGGAGTACTGGGCCGTAATCCACGACATATCCAAACGGAAAGAAACCGAACGTCTCATAGAGAGGGCCATGACCGATCTCAAGCGCTCGAACGAGGAACTCAAAGATTTCGCCTACATAGCCTCCCACGATCTCCAGGAGCCGTTGCGGTCGATAACCGGATTCTCCGAGCTCCTCTTTCGGCGTTACGGGGACAAACTCGACAGTGAAGGCGCGCGGTTCCTCGACTTGATTATGTCCGCGGCGAGACGGATGCAGCGTCTCATCGAGGACCTTCTCTCCTATTCCCGGCTCAACACCCAAGCAAGGCCCTTCGTGCGGATCGATCCCGAGGAAGTGATCGAAACGGTTAAGCTCAACTTAGTCGTCGTAATCGAGGAGAGGAACGCCGAGATTATCGTCCACCCCCTTCCTCCCGTATACGGCGATACCGCCCAGATAACCCAACTCTTCCAAAACCTCATCGTTAACGCGATCAAGTACAGCCGGGAAGGAATTCCGCCCCGGATCGAGATAGAGTGTTCCGAGGAGAGAGAAATGTGGCACTTTGCCGTCTCGGACAACGGAATCGGTATCAAAGAGGAGCACCTCGAAGTGATCTTCAAGATGTTCCAGCGTCTCCACGGGCGGGATGAGTACTCCGGGACCGGCATAGGTCTCGCTCTGTGCAAGCGGATCGTCGAACGTCATGGAGGTGTTCTCTGGGCCGAATCGGTGTACGGAGAAGGAACCACCTTCCACTTTACCTTTCCCAAACAGCCGGCATAGCAGGCTTCGTGCCGGACTTTTCCTTGTTAATGGGGGTTTTCGTTAGTATTTTCTAAAAGGAGGAGGAAAATACCGATGAATAATCCCGAAGATACCCCCTTCACCACATTGCCGGGGCTTTTAAAATACGTTAACGAGAACTATACGGACTCGGTCGGCTTTAATTATCGAAAAAATGACGAGTGGGTTTCTTTGGCCGTAAGTGAGATATACGAAAAGGTCAGGAATCTCGCCCTCGGACTTCGGGATTTGGGCCTCGAGAGGAGCTCCGTAGGAATCATAGCTCCGTCCTCACCCTTTTGGGTAATAGCGGACCTGGCTGTTTTGAGCTCCGGTAACTACACCGTTCCCATCTTCAAGCGGATCTCTCCCGAGAGTATGACTTACGAGATCGCCGACAGCGGGACCGAGTATATTTTTGTGGGGGTGGAGTCGGAGCTCGAGATGGTGCGAAAGCATGCGAAGGGCATAAAGAAGATCATTCCCCTGCAGATCGAGGCCTCCGGCGGGGACATCCTGGATTACCGAGAGCTCCTCGAGCGGGGCGCCGAAATCGCCGGAAAAGAACCGGGCCTCTTCGAAAAGATGATAACCGCGGTGGAGCCGGAAGACCTCGCCACCATTATCTACACCTCCGGCAGCACGGGGAGGCCGAAGGGGGTGGAGCTCAGCCAGGGGAACATCGTATCCCAAGTTCGTGCGGCGGGAGAGAGATTTACCCTCTACCGTGAATCGGATACGGCCCTTTCCTCTCTGCCTCTCGCCCATATATTCGAGCGGATGGTTATGTACTTTTACTTGAGCACCGGTGCGCCGGTGTACTTCGTCGATGATTTAGAAAAAATCGGCGAGCTGATCAGGGAAGTGAGGCCCACCATCATGACAGTGGTCCCGCGCCTTTTAGAAAAGGTCTACGACCGGATGCGGGAGAGCGCCCATGAGGAAACCGGTATCCGGGGCAGGCTCGCCCGCGGAGGATTCCGGCGGGCCGCTTCTAAACCGGTGGACGAGCCCTTTTCGGGTTTCAAGGACTTTCTCTACCGGAAGATGGTTTTTCCAAAGTTATTAGAGGCTCTAGGCGGCCGGTTCCGCCTTATTATCTCCGGGGCGGCTCCACTTCCGGCGGAAGTGGGACAATTCTTTCTCAACGTCGGTTTTCCCATTTTCGAGGGGTACGGTTTGACCGAGGCTTCTCCGGTGGTCGCCGCGAACTATCCCGGACACAACCGGCTCGGAACGGTAGGTCCCCTTTTTCCGGAAGTCGAGGTGAAAATCGCCGAGGACGGCGAGGTGTTGGCGAGAGGGCCGAACGTTATGAAGGGATATCACAACCGTCCGGAAGAGACAGCAAAAACTATCGACGAGGAAGGTTTTCTTCACACCGGAGACCTCGGGTCCCTCGACGACGGGTATCTGACCATAACCGGACGGAAGAAGGAACTCTTCAAGAAATCGACCGGCGAGTACGTCGCCCCGGTCCCTATCGAACAGAAACTCGGAATGTGTACGTGTATCGACATGGCCATGGTGGTGGCGGAACGGCGCAAGTTCGTGACCGCCGTCGTCTTCCCGGACTTCGAGCAGACCGACCGGCTGCAGAACGAATGGAATATGCAGGGCTTAAGCCGTGAAGAATTCTTACAAAGCGATGAGTTGCGAAACGAAATTCAGAAGTGTATAGACGAAGCCAACACGCACCTCCATCATACCGAGGAGGTCCAGAAGTTCACGGTCGTCCCTGATCCGCCCGGTGTGGAAACCGGTGAGCTTACCCCCACCATGAAGATAAAAAGGCGGGTCATCGAAGACAAGTACCGTAAAGAGATAGAACGTTTATACGAAGAAGAGGAACACAGATGAAACAGAGAATAGCGATAGTAGAAGGGATAAGGACCCCTATGGCTCCGGCCGGAAAGGAGCTCAAGGAATGGGAGGCCGACGACCTCGCCGTTTTTCCGGTACGGGAGGTCTTAGCCAGGACCGGAATCGGTCCCGCCGAGTTCGACGAAGTGATCTTCGGTAACGTGGCCCAGCCGTCCCACGCGGCGAACGTCGCCCGGGTCATAGCCTTGAAGGCGGGGTTCCCGAATGAGGTGCCCGGCTATACGGTGGCCCGCAACTGCGCATCCGGGATGCAGTCGGTTACCGATGCCGCGGAGCGGATCGCCGGGGGGAACGGTACAGTTTTTCTTGTAGGGGGGACCGAATCGATGAGCAACATTCCCTTCCTCATGAGCGAAGAAATGAAATCGTTCTTCATCCGACTGAAGAAGTCGAAGAGCTTTTTTCGGAAGCTGGGAGTCCTTTTCAGCTTTAAGCTCAGATACTTGAAGCCGCAGATCGCCGTGACCCAGGGGCTGACCGATCCGGTCAGCGGTCTCATGATGGGAGAGACCGCGGAGGTCCTCGCTCGGGATTTCCACATAACCCGGGAGGAGCAGGACGAGTTCGCCCTCATGAGTCATCGGCGGGCCCTCGAGGCGATCGAAAAGGGAATCCTCCAGGAGGAGATCGTTCCCATCCCCGAGGAAACGGGATCGGAGAATATGATACAAGTCGACAAGGGGCCCCGGGAGGGACTGACCATGGAGAAGCTGGCTAAGCTCAAGCCCTATTTCGATCCGAAAAACGGTACGGTAACGGTGGGTAACTCCTGCCCTATAACCGACGGGGCCACCGCCCTTATCATGATGAGCGAGAAGGAGGCCCGGAAGCGGGGGTTCGAACCCTTGGGCTACTTGAGGGATTACGCCTACGCCTCTCTCGATCCCGCGCGGATGGGACTAGGTCCGGTGTATTCCACCGCGGCTCTTCTCGATAAGACAAAAGCAAAGATGAGCGACTTCGAGCGGATCGAGCTGAATGAGGCCTTCGCCGCTCAGGTGATCGCCAACGAAATCGCTTTTTCCTCCGCCGAGTTCGCCCGGGAAAAACTGAACCGGAACGAGCCGGTGGGTGAACTGAACCGTGATATCATGAACGTCAACGGCGGGGCGGTGGCCCTCGGCCATCCGGTGGGGGAAACCGGCTCCCGTCTGGTCCTGACTCTCCTCAAGGAGCTTAGACGAAGCAACCTGAACACCGGTCTCGCTACCCTCTGCGTCGGAGGGGGGCAGGGGGCGTCCCTCCTGCTGGAGGTCTCGTAATGGACCCTG
>JBKHAJ010000313.1:0-3083 GCA_046542935.1 Spirochaetia bacterium
TTCCGATCTTGACCTGATCTCCCTTTATGTCGACGACCGAGAGAACGATTTGATCGCCGATAATAATGCTTTCGTTGACCTTTCGGGCGAGGATCAGCATGCGGCCTCCCCGCCTAGAGCCTTGAGCTCATCGAGAATATAGTGCTTCGTCTTCCACTTTTCCCCCGTGGATATGGACTGCCTTCCCTTCCGGTTCGCCCTATTGATGATAACCGGACCCTGAAGGTTGGCGGTCATCCTGCTCTGTTTTTCGGGGATGGTGACTATGGCGAACACGAGGGCCTCGTCGGGATCGTCTAAACCTATTTCGGATAGATCTTCATCGGGAACATCAACGGTGTAGTCGGGCCTGAAGAGGTAGGGATTGATGAGGATGAAGGCTATCTCCTGGACGTCCATCGATTGGAGCCAGTAAAAAGGCTGCTGCTCCGCGTCGAGAAGCACATACCGTTTAAGGTTTTCAAATCCAAATATACCGAAGGGGAACTCGATGAACTGCCGGTCGTCAACCTCTATCGTACCGTACGGTTTGGTATGGATTTTCATGCCTACCTCATAAAATCGAGAAGTGTGGGGCTCAAGACCCGTGCGGCCGTCTGAAGGGACGCTTTATGGGTGTATTCGAGCATCTTGAGATCGGTTACCGCCTTGGCGACATCCAAATCGAGCTCGTTGGAAAGCTTCCCCGTGGTTTCGGTGGTTACGTAATCGAGCCGTTTCCCGGCGATCTGGAGCCGTTCATCCCGCGCTCCTAAATCGGCTAGGGAGGTGGTCAGGCTGCTTATGGCATTGTCTATTCCCCGTATGCCGCTTCCCCCGATCTGGAACTGATCTCCCTCGTAGAGCGTGTCCCTCACGTGGATGACCATATCGAAGAGGGAGCCTCCCGATACCTCGACGTCGGAGGCATAATTCCGGGGAGGATATCCCCCGGCGGCACTCAGGATTCCTAGATCCTCGAGGACACTACTCCCCTCCCCTTCCTCGAGCCAGATCTGGTGGGGCTCGGTGGTTTCTAAGAGCAGAGAATTCCGGACCGGATCGAGTTTAGCCTTAACCGCCGCTCCGGAATCGTTTATCTTGGCAATCACCGCATGTATGGTATCTCCGGCCCTGAGCTCCACCGGCATCGTATCGACGTAGACGGTTCCGTCCTGGGGCACCCGGTATTCCGTTGCGTTGACGTCGGAAAGTATCGCCTGATGCTCCGCCCAGAACACCCGGTTTCCCGGAAAATTACTCTCGATAAAGCTGTTCTCGCTGATTTCCGCCCGGGCCTCCTGAACCGTCCCCACGTACTCCACGTTGGTAAATACCAGCCGATCACTGCCGGATACGTGCCCCTCGACCGCCCGAAAGGGTTCGCTCATATTCCGGGTCCCCGCGAAGAGCATAGTCCCGTCGGGGCCCCGGGCGTTTCCTATCTCAACGAGCTCGTTTAGAAGCTGATTGACCTCTTCAGCCATGTAGGCGGTCTCCTCCTGTGTAAACGTCCCGTTGGCTCCGGCTATGCTGATCTCCCGGACCCGCTGGAGAATGGAGAGGGCCTCCTGCATGTACCCCTCGGCTACCCTGCTCGATGACTTGACCCGTTCCACATTGGTGGAAAACTGCTTAAGCCGCGTAAGATATGATTCGTACCGGATGCCGTGCGCCGCCGCCATGGGATCGTCCCGGAGATTGTTGATCCGCTGCTGCTTGCCCATCTTGTTCTGGATCTGGTTCATTTTCCACTCTCGGATCTTCATGTGGAACTGCATATTGTCATTGGGCATGTTCGTACTGATCCGTTTCATCGTTCTATACTCCCATTCGGTTTATAATGGTGTCGAGGAGCCGATCATAGGCCGTAACGAATCGCGCGGCCGCAGAGTAACCGTGTTGGAACTTGATCATATTGGAAAGCTCCTCGTCGATGTTGACCCCGGATATGGACTCCCGCATGTCCCTCAAGTCCTTCATGATGAGCTCCTGAGTCTTCAAGGCGGTTTCGGCTTCCTCGCCCTTGAGCCCCACTGTGGCCACCGCGTCGGCGAAGTACTCGTCGAAGCTGTTAAGCCTTCCGATCATAACCTCGGTATTTCGAAGCTCGGCAACGGCTAAGGCCGCGCTTCCGTCTCCCGGAAGAGCGGGTCGGCCGTGGATGCCGAATCCGGCGGCGATCTTGCTCACGTCCCGCTCGAGGGCCGGGTTGACGGTTACCCACCCGGAGGGGTGTGAGAGGGGCGCCACCGCGTAGGTGACGTCCCCTCCGGCTAAGGCGGTAACCCCGTCCGCTTCGTTCCGGTCGAAACCCCCTTCGGTCCCGGACTGCGCTAAGATTCCCGCGTACCCTACGAGGAACTGTCCCGAATCCTCGAGGTGTCCTAGTACGAAGTCCGGATTATCGGGAACCGCCGCGGGGGTCGCCTTGACGTAGAGATTGTTATTCATGTCGAACCCCGCCACGACTTCCGCGCCGGAGGTGTTTATTCTCTTCACAATATCCTCCACCGTATCGGTGGGGTTGTACGGCACGGTAATCAGCCCCTCCGGCCCGGAGAGGGTCATCTCACCCTCGAGCCCCACCTGATCCTGGGGATTCAAGCGGTTGGAACCGGTAATCCGGAAGAGGTAGGTGGAGTCGAACTCCCCGTCTCCGTCGGTATCGTAATTACCCGCAACATTGGTCACGAAGGGGTATTC
Source organism: Spirochaetia bacterium (assembly GCA_046542935.1). Classification (GTDB taxonomy): domain Bacteria; phylum Spirochaetota; class Spirochaetia; order SPDA01; family CAZSGZ01; genus JBKHAJ01. Next base: position 2,686 of record JBKHAJ010000313.1, read on the forward strand.
GACGAAAAAGTCCCTTCCCGTCTCTCCGTCGAGGCCGTACCCTCGGCCGTGGATATCGTTGACCATGTCCACTAAGTTCATAGTCATCAGATCGAGATTCTGGATCTCATAACGGATATCCTCGTCCCGGAGCTCTAAGAGGGCCGCGAGCTCTCCGCCCCGGAAGTGGGCCTCCTCGTCCCAGTCGCTCCATATCACCGTTGAATATCCCTCGTTCTCGGGATCTACCACCGTTTCCAGGGGACGGTGGATCCGCCCCTGGACGATGTGGATCCCTCCGGAATGGACCACGAACTCGTCCGGGTCCCGGTTATCCACGGTTATATCGATGAGTGAGCTCAGCTTCTCCACTAAGAGGTCCCGCCGGTCGAGGAGATCGTTGGGATTGTCTCCCATAG
>JBKHAJ010000314.1:0-3075 GCA_046542935.1 Spirochaetia bacterium
ATCCGGAGCCCTTATCGAGGGACGCGCTCTGATTCTTGCTCCGGGGTGCGAACCGAGACGTTTAGGCATTCCCGGTGAAGAGGAGCTCACCGGCTCGGGTGTCTCCTACTGTGCGATCTGCGACGCCGAGCTATACGAAGACGCCAAGGTGGTCGTCATCGGCAGCGGCGACACTGCGGTCGAAGAAGCGGTCTACATAAGCCGCTTCGCGGCGGAAGTCGTAATGGTCGTCGTCCACGACGAAGGGACCTTAGACTGTAACTCCTCCATGGCCTGCGAGGCGATGGAGAATCCCAAGCTGACATGGATGTGGAACCATGCCCTGGAAGCTATCGAGGGCGATGAGATCGTCGAACGGGTCAGACTCAAGAATTTGAAGAACGGGACCACCGCGGATGAAGACTGCGACGGTGTCTTTATGTTTGTGGGGACCGTTCCTCTAACCGGTTTCGCCGAGGGTTTCATCGGGCTCGACGGAGGATACATCGTAACCGACGACGCAATGCGGACCGACCGTTCCTTGGTCTTTGCCGCGGGAGACGCGCGAAAGAAACATTTGAGGCAGGTCGTCACCGCGGCTTCCGACGGGGCGACGGCGGCCTTCTTCGCCGACAGGGGTTTGAGCGAAATAGAAGGATATGAGCGGCTGGCCTCGGAGGCGGGAGACGATTTCTATCTTTATTTTTATTTCCCGCCGGCGGCGGAATCCCTCGAGCTCTTTCCTGTTGTCGAGCGGAAAGCCGCTGAGGACGGGAAGAACCTTGTCAAGCTCGATAGATCCCGGTACCGGAATATTGCCGCGGATTTCGGAGTGGACCGGGTGCCTGAGCTGATTCGGGTGACCGACGGAAAACGTACTGAAACTATACGCATATCATAAGAAGGAGGTGATGCACTCATGCTCGACGGTAAAAAGATAATTATTTTAGGCGATCGAGACGGAATCCCCGGCGGAGCAATCGAAGCCTGTCTCGAGGGAAAGAATGTCGAGATCATTTTTTCCACAACCGAGTGCTTTGTTTGAACTTCGGCAGGGGCAATGGATCTGGAGAACCAGAAGCGGGTAAAGATGCTCGCCGAGGAGCACGGTAAGGAGAACATCCTGGTGCTCTTAGGGGGAGCCGACCCTGAGGCAAGCGGCCTCATCGCCGAAACGGTCATGAACGGCGATCCCGCCTATGCCGGTCCATTGACGGGAGTCCAGTTGGGACTCCCCGCATATCACGTGCTCGAACCGGAGATTAAAGACGATTTGGACGAATCGGTCTATGGGGACAACATCGGAATGATGGAGATGGTCCTGGATGTGGACGAGATCGTTCGGGAAGTTTCGACCATCCGAGGTCAATTTCTCTAGAGTGTTTTACGGAGTCCGCCGGTCCCGCATAGCGGGACCGGCCTATCCAAAGGACGGAAACGGTATGAAAGAACTACATAAAGACACCTTCGACAAGGCGGTACTCGAGTCGGACGGGGTCGTGGTTGTCGATTTTTGGAGCGACGGCTGCGAGGAATGCGTGGAGATGATGCCCGATTTCGAGAACCTCGCCTCAAAATACGAGGACAAGGCGGAGTTCGCTAAGGTCAACATTCAGGGGAACCGGAGGCTCGCCATTCGGGAAAAGGTGATGGGACTTCCGTCTATCCTTATCTACCGGAACGGCACAAAGGAAGCCTCGTTCTCGAAAGAGTTCGAAATCGATGAGGTGGAATCCAAACTCGAGGAGATTTTAGGTGCCTGATAGTTTTCCCCTCCTGACAGCGGCCGCCTACACCCTTTTTCATGCGCCCTTTTTTACGGCTGCCTACGGGAGCGCCCCTCACGCCGAAACGAAACGGACCGAGGGAGGCGCCGAGTTCGCGGAGCTCTTCGCCGGCCGGCTGAGAAGTTTCGAAGACGCTGCCGGATATCTACCGAATCAGGCCTACATCGGGAACATCGACCCGAGGGAGCTTCCTCCGCGCCCCTGGTACGAAAAGACGGGACCCGGCGGCGAATTCGAAATGGAGGGCGGTGCCTGCCGGGGTAGGTTCGGATCGATCCTGTCGGAAGAGCTTCTTTACGGTCTCGTGAGGGGTGCCGACGTCTTCGATCTCGTGGCCTTGAGACAGGATTTCTCGGATAAAATTTTTTCGATTTTCGAGAAAGATCCGGTCTTATCCGGGCTTATCACACCGAAACACAGGAAGGGGATCGAGAAGAGTTCCCTCGAGAAGGAGATAGACGAAGGGGCGCTGCCCCTCGAATCCAAAGGTGAGGTGATCGGATGCGTCCGGTCGGCCCATCCCGACGACATCAATCTCCATGCCCACACGATTCTCGAAAACTTGACCGCCAAGGCGACCGCGGTCTACACGGTCAGAGAGCTTCTGAACCGAAACTCGGTGGATCCGGAAAGTATCGATTATATCATCGAGACCTCCGAGGAGGCCTGCGGAGACATCAATCAGCGGGGAGGAGGCAACTTCGCGAAGGCCGTAGGAGAGCTCTCCGGCCTCTCCCGGGCTACCGGAAGCGACACCAGGTCCTTTTGCGCGGGACCGATCCACGGTATTCTCCAGGCGGCGGGTTTGGTCCGGTCGGGAATTTTCGAATCGGTCGTCGTCACCGCCGGGGGGACCACCGCTAAGCTGGGGATGAATTCCAAAAAACACATCGAGAAGGGACTCCCGGTCCTCGAGGACTGCATGGCCGGCTTCGCGGTCCTCGTGAGACGTGAGGGGCGGGGATTGGTCATCCGGACCGATGTGGTGGGAAGGCACCGGATAGGATCGGGCGCCTCTCCTCAGGCGGTCATCCAGGACCTCGTGGTGGACCCCCTCGCCTCCGGCGGATTCGGTCTTTCCGATGTGGATCTCTACGCTCCCGAGCTCCAGAACCCGGAGATCACCGAGAATGCCGGTGCGGGAAACGTAACCGAGGCAAACCTCAAGATGATAGCAGCCATGGCGGTGATGAAGAAAGAGATAGAGCGGAGTTCTATACCCGATTTTATTAATGAACACGGGATCTCGGGATGGGCCCCGACGCAGGGGCACATCCCGTCGGGGGTCCCCGCCTTAGGCTGGCTCCTC
>JBKHAJ010000315.1:0-3073 GCA_046542935.1 Spirochaetia bacterium
CCGGGCAGCCGCAACGTACTCCGAAGATAGAAAAAGCAGGTATGATTGTTCATGGAATGAACAATATAATAGTATCATGTTTCTGGAATTAATCAATACGTAATCGGAAATTGTTGAAACCTCTATTTACCGGTATATTTACTCTATGAGAAACAAGTATTTCGTCCCGCTTCTCCTCTCCCTCCTGGTCTTCGCGGGCTGCGCCGTTTGGGGCGCCCCGGAGAACCATATCTTCTTTATAATCGGAGACGGCCTCGGCCCGGAGCACGAGGAGCTCGCCTCCTACTACCTGACCGGCGTCCCCGATTCGCTGGTCTTTCACGATTTTCCGTATAAGGGCGAAGTTTCGACCGCCTCCGCGGACAGCGCGGTCACCGACAGCGCCGCGGCGGCAACCGCCTACGCCACCGGGGCAAGTGTCGACAACGGTGTCATCTCGACGGCAATTCCCGGGGATTCCCGGGACCTCGTGACGATCCTCGACTTAGCCGGGAGCCGCGGGTTTCTGACCGGAGTCATAACCACATCGTTCCTTACCCACGCAACACCGGCGGCCTTTTTGTCCCATGCCTCGACACGGGACGCCTATACCGCTATCGGGACCGGCATCCTCAGTTCCGGGGTCTACTGGATAATGGGGGGCGGCGGAAACGGACTTTCCGAAGCTTCCTTGAGGTCGGCGGGATACGAGGTCATCACCGGAACCGCGGACCTCGGGGGGCGGTACGCCGTCAAGACCGCCTTCCTCTACGGAAACACCCACATCCCCTACGTAACGGACCGGACCGGTTCCGACCCGGCCCTGACCGGGATGGTTTCGGCCTATCTCGACCACCTCGATGGCTCAGGGATCAGAAAATCGATCGTCATGATCGAGGCCGCCCGGATCGAGCACGCCTCCCACGACAACGACGAAGTCAGGGCCCTCCACGAACTCCTCGAGCTCAACACCGTCGTCGGGGAGCTTATCCAATGGTCCGACACACAGCCCGCCGGTTCGAGGATAAGCATCATCGTTACCGCGGACCATGAAACCGGGGGGCTTAACGTAACCTCGGGCAACGGGGCGGGGAACCTCCCCAACCTCTCCTGGTCCACCGGCGGGCACACCGGGGTGAACGTCAGCCTCTACGTAGACGCCCCACTGTTACCCGATACCCCCGACACCACCGGCCCGATGGAGAACGAGGAGATCTTCGAGTACCTGCAGAGACTTGTGTATCAGTAGGAGGGACATTGCCGCGTTAAAGGCGAGAGGGCCGTTTTTGATTTCGAGGCCCTGTACTAATCACGTTATTTTAATAGGGGAAGTTCTCTAATCCGAATCCTTTCATCTTCTATTACGATTATGGAGCCATTTTGTAAATCGTGACTACTCTTTGTTAAAACAAATAAAATGTCGGTCACAATTATTTTTGGGTCCAGGGCAGTACTCTTCCGAAATAGAATAAAGGACGGTTTTTTTGCCTTTCTTGTTTTCAATATATAGCCAAAATCTGTATCCGCGGAGACGATTACTCTCTCTTCTCTCTCGGCAAAATCAAATATTTCCTCATCGGTGGCGCGAGAAATTCCAAAGTCACGCACATGTCTTGAATCATGACCCTGTTCACATAACAGCGCGGATAACAATGGGGAGAGCATTGTCAATTAAAAACCTCATGATGCTTTTTCGATTTTTATCTCACGCTCTTTGGTAAGTGAAGCTGCATAATGAAGTGCTTCGCGAATATCTTCGTCCTCAATATCAGGATATATTTCTTTTATTTTCTCGAAGGAATAACCATCCGCAATAAAAGTTACAATCACGGATACGGGTATTCTTGTTTCTCTGATGCAGGCAACTCCACCCATCTTTTTCGTATCAAACACAATTCTTTTAAACGAATCCATAAGACACCTCCATCTCCGTCAACTATAGGATACTCCTGCTTTTCCTACGTGTAAAGCACTCACTTTACGGTACCCTCGTAAGGGATTGTCGACAGCACAAACGGCTTCGCGTTTGAACGGGGGGATGGAAACCGCTCCCTGAAAAGGCTTCAAAGCTGCTGAAAGCGGAGGTTCGGGTATATGTACAAGAAACCTTGCACAGGGCTAGACGGGACAAATAAAAACAACAGAACCCGTGGTAAGCACGAGTTCCTTATCGGCCATCGGCAAACTCCCGTAACCTGAACTCCATACCCTCGAGGATGATCCCGTGGAGAGAGGAAAGGTCCGGCCTGGTCAGGCTGATCTTCGGCGAAGGCCGCGAGGAGTATCATGAACGAAATGCGCATAATGACGGTAAACCGGTCCCTGTTCCCTCCCGCGGCGGAATGGAACAGAAGGTCCCGGATGACGTCTCCGGCGATGCTGAAAAGGGCACGGTAAGAAACCCGCCTCCGACGCCGAAGAACCCCGTCATAAGCCCGATAACTTAGCCGAGGAGGACGAGAATTGCGTAGAACCCGGGGCCGCTCAGGTGGGCGGAAAACTCCGGGGCGAGGAAGGAGGAGAGCTCGTTCATTCGCGGGTCTTCCTCTCCCCTGATTCACCGCGGCCCAGGTCCGGTCCGCTCCGACGGCGTCTGCGCCCGGGGAGCTGCCAAAGAAAGTACATCCCCACTCCCCAGACGAGAGACGCGGCTATATGAATCACGAGGGCCGTAAATCGTACCATAGTTTCGACTGAAAGACGCTATCAGAAAAAGGCGGGCTTGAGCAAGCGTTCCCCCGGCGGAACAGCGGGGAACCTCATCTTCGGCAGGCCCCTCGAGTCCCCTCCGGCGAAGGCATTAATTGATGCGGTGATCAGCCGAGAAACTGGTAAAGCGAGAGGAGTCCCGCTAGAACGGTGATTCCGCTCACCCCAAGAGCAAAGAGCCTGTTGAATTTCGTATCGAGCCGCTCGAACCTTCGTTCAAAGGATTCAAACCGTACGTCCCCCATCTCGAACCGCTTGTATACCCGGTCGAAGTGTTTGTCGATTTGGTCGAAGTGTTTGTCGATTTGGTCGAAGTGTTTGTCGATTTGGTCGAACCGTTTGTCGATTTGGTCGAACCGTTTGTCGATTTGGTCTAACCGTTTAT
>JBKHAJ010000316.1:0-3051 GCA_046542935.1 Spirochaetia bacterium
ACACCAAGACGGAGATCAAGTGCGCCTGCGGAAACGTCATCGAGACCCGATCCACCGTCGACAATCTCGAAGTGGAAATCTGTTCAGCCTGCCACCCCTTCTTCACCGGCAAGCAGAAGCTCGTCGACACCGCCGGACGGGTCGAGCGGTTCAAGAAGAAGTACGGGATCAAGGAATAATCCCCACCGAAAAACCGATCATCTTCTCCTTATCCGCATTCCGATCAATGTTCCCGTAAGCAGGATCATGAGCCCGTAGGGGAAATAGTCCCCGAACAGGGTGTAGGGGGTGAGACGTTCTTCCTCGTAAATCGGTACATCGTATACGAGGACCGCTTCTTCGAAGAAGGGAAGCTCCGCCATTTTTCTCCCGTAGGGATCGATGACCGCGGTGACTCCGGAGTTGGTGCTCCGCACCATGGTGCGCTTGGTTTCCACGGACCGAAAGAGAGCGGCCGCATAATGCTGGGTCTGGGCCGAGTCCTGCCGGGACCAGCTGTCGTTAGTCAGGTTGACCAGGATCTCCGCTCCCCTCTTTACGAAGCGACGGTTAATATAGGGAAAGGCATCTTCGAAGCATATGGGCGCCCCAAAGGTGAGGGTTTCGCCGCTCCCGCGGAGGGGTACGGTAAACAGGGTGTACCGGTTTCCCACCGTCCATCCCGCTGAGTAGAGACCTATAACATCCTGGAAAAATTTCCTCACCGATTCGATCTCCCAAAAGGGGACGTGTTCGGCCAAGGGGACCGGGTGCTGTTTTCCGTAATGTTCCCGGATTTCTCCATCCGGACCCACCAGGATGACCGCATTCAGCGCTCCGTCGTCCTCGAGAAGGTAGGGACTCCCCACGAGAAAGGGGGCGCCTATCTCCCGTACAAAGCTTACGAAGGGATCCCCGGCGGGTCGGGTTTCGTAGAATTCCCGGTATTCCAGATAGGGTCTGCGGAAGGATGTCTCACTCCACAGAACAAGATCCACCGGCTCATCGCTTTGCCGTATCCCCTCCCGGGTCAGCCGCTGCCCCCGGATAAGACTCTCCACCTCGTTTCCCCCCACCCAGCTGTCAATATTCTGCTGAACCATGAGAATGCGGGCGTTTTTGGTCACCTGTATATCCGTACCCATCCGGTAGTGTCCGTAGATGAGTGCGAGGGCAATGAGACTTACGACAACCACCGCCTGGGCGGTGAAGGTCCCGGGAGCCCGGATAAAGCGGAGCCTTTGGGCTGCAGTCCTCCGGAGGATACCGACATGACCTCGCCGGACGGTCTGCAGGTAAACACCTCCATAGACCGATTCGGTCAAGGTCGCCTGGAAGAGGAGGACCAGGAAGCTTACTCCCCACACTCCGGTTATATCGGCAATCTGGAGAAAGGGGGTCAGATTCACGAAGGGATAGGCCATTAGGCCCCAGGGAAATCCCAGGTAACCCATGGCCTTGAAATACTCGAAGACGGTAAAGGCCGCCGCGAGCAGAAGGGGCCGATACGCCGCCGGGGCCTCCTTGAACCGGAACAGGAAGGGAGCCAGTACCGTATAGTACAGGGCGTATCCGAGAGTCGTTCCGGTGATGGTCCACACCGAGAATTCCTGAAAGTAGGCGAGCCAATAGTAGGAAAACAGGGTGGTAAGGACCCCGAAGAGAAGCCCCATCAACGAAGCGTACCGCCTGGTAGGCGACAGGTATACCGCAAGAAAAAACGGAACCAGGCAGAAACTCCCGAAAAGGGGATTTCCGTATAAAAAGATTTCATTGGGAATCGCGAGAAATGTGCATCCCGCGGCAAGAATGGTAAGGACTAAACACTTCAATTTCATAATGATTTCCTTACCGAATATACCCCATATTTTTATTGCAAATAAGGGGTTTTTCTTCTATTATAGCTTCTGAGGACACATAATGGCGGATTCTATTACTCTCCACCGGAAGGAGTACGGCACGTACCCCGAGGTGGCTTTTTCGGCTCCGGGAGTCGTCAACCTTCTGGGCGAGCATACCGACTACAATGAGGGGTATGTGCTCCAGATGGCGCTGGACAGGAGAGTGGAGGTCGCCATATCCAGGCGCAAGGATAACTCGCTCCGTTTTTTTACCGGCAACTTCAACGAACGGAAAAGGACCACTGTGGCCAATATCAAATACAAGCGGGAGGACAGGTGGGCAAACTACCTGAAGGGTGTTCTCTTCGAAATCGGCAAGCGGAAAATGGGGTTCAAGGGGCTCAACTTCACGATTTACGGAGATATTCCTCCGGATATTGGGCTCGCGGCTTCGGCCGCGATGTGCACGGCGGCGGCCTACGGCATGAAGAAGCTCTTCGATTATCCCTTCGCCGACAAGGAGTGCGTTGAAATCGCATCGAGCGCCGAACGTAGCTTCTTCGGAATCGAGGCGACCCTTGTGGATCCTATGACTTCCGCCCTCGCCAAAGGAGGGAGGGCTATGTTCATCGATATGCGTCAGCTCGAATACAGCTACGTTCCCCTGCGTTTGAAAGACGCTAAGATATTAGTGACGGTCTCCAATGTCCCTAAAGTGGCGGTGGGTAAGGAGTTTACGCTTCGGAAAGAGGAGTGCCGAAAGTGCGTGGAGTATTTGAACCGGAAGAAACCGGGCAGGACCCTGCGGGACTACTCTCCGGAAGATCTCAAAGGAAGCATGGGTTTAGTGCCCGAAAACACCCGCCGGGTCTGCATGCACGTGGCCGAGGAGAACGAGCGGGTTCTCGAAGGAAGGGAAGCGGTGGAACGGGGTGATTTGTCCGGTTTCGGGAAGCTTCTTTCGAAGTCACACGAGAGTCTCAGGGACAACTTCGAAGTTTCGTGTCCGGAGATAGACTGGCTGGTCAAGAGGGCGGGGGAGATCGAAGATGTCCTCGGCGCCCGGCTTACCGGATCAGGATTCGGGGGGTGCACGGTGACCCTTATCCGCGAGCGGGGCCTCGATGCGTATTATGAGCGCCTCGACGAATATGAGCGGATCTTCGGGTTCCACCCGGAGACTTTCTTTTGCGAGGCCGCCGCCGGGGTGCGGGAAGTAGCTGTATCCGGG
>JBKHAJ010000317.1:0-3046 GCA_046542935.1 Spirochaetia bacterium
GCCCTAGAAACGCTGGTTGCACTCGAGGACTACATCACCCGGGATTCGATAGCTTCTCTTTCCTATATGCGGGAGAGTATCGAGGGAGACCTTAAGATAATTACCGCCTTAAGACAGCTTATCGAAGCCGGGTTGACACCGGCTACGAATACAGCTTCCGCTGAGTCCCCGCGGGAAGAAGCTTCCGATGCCGAAATCTCTCCTTTCATCGAGAAAGGGGATTCCCTCTTCGCCTCGGGGGATTACCTTGGAGCTTTCGAAGCGTACACGGATGCCGTGGAGATCTCACTAGATAATATTCGTATCCCGGCGGTTATAGGAAAGATAGAAGTATCCGTCTCCGCTCTTCTCGAGGAACTGGAAGATGATATAGCGGATGTGCGGAGAGAGCGGAATCGAGCGTTAGCCTCAGCTGAAGCTTCCGCACGGGAAGCTTCCCTCACCGCGGCAAACCCAGGAACCGCCTCGGGTAATACGAAAGCCCTCGAAACTCTCCGCACGATGAGGAAAGTCTTCGGGGATACTACAATATCTTCAAGTAATTCGGACGAGAGGTCCCGGGAAGAGGTTTACTCTCTCCTGCAGGCGAAAGTCCGTATGCGGAAGATTATGAACTCCGACGAGATAAGGGCTTCCTACCCCGAACTCTACGAAAGTATGCAGAATTACTATACAGCCTACGGCGAGGAGCAATGGGAAAAAGGAAGCGTTTCCGCTGTCATGAAGGTCGTGGAAATCCTGGAAATCCTCAATAATCCGGACCAATATTCGAGGCAGGAAATCTCCGAAACGCTCGAGGGGTTCCCCCTGGAAAGCGAACTCTTCGAGCCCTTCTTGAATACGGTAGAATCGTTGCTCGAGTAGAGTCATTCTTTTACGAGAATCCGGCGTATCCTCTTCTTGTATTCCGGAGGAACGGTACTCGCGGCGAAGCGTACCCCGAGATCGAAAACTTCTTCTCCTGAGGGAGATGCGTGATACTTCACGACAAAGGCGGGAATCTCTAAAATCATATCCGGATCCAGGAGTACCAGCTCGAGATTTACCTCGCCAGGGTCCGGGTCTATGGGGTGAGGAAGGGTAATACCAGCTCCTGAAAGTGAGAGATCCTCTATACAGCAGGTGTATCTTTTTCCGTTAATCGTAAACCGGGCTTTTTTCGATTTGAGCCCCAAAACGGATCGGGAAATTTCATTGATGGAAATTCTCTGTTCCTTCCTCTTGGATTCCTTTTCTATGGATTCGATGAAGTCCGCGAACATACCGATAAGGTAGTCGGGGGGCTTGTGCTTATTGCTCAATGAAACCAGGTAGGTTCCCTCTTCTTCCGGTCTCGTAAGTTCGATGTCCTCTATTATGTAAGGAATGCTCAAAGAGATCGGAATGAGGAAGGAATTATACCCGATAAACGAAAAGTTGAGGGATATTTCCCCGGCACTTTCGAGTCGAGTGATGTCTTTTCCGCTCAGGGAAACAAGGACCTTCGCGCCGCTCATCCCGGCTTTTTTGATTCGGCAGCTCCATCTGTTCTTCCTATAAATAAGGTAGATATCCCTTTCAATCAATCCGAGGGCGTATTTCGTCCCGGAGTCGAAGGGTATTTCGGTGTATCGATGTTTCCGGTAGTGTTTTTCGGTTTCCTCGCTGTGAAAAAATATTTCCATCGGCCTCAATCCTGTCGTTTTTAGTTGGGTGAATCATAAGATTCGTTGGAAAAACCAGAGTGAACTGAACCGCTGTAGGCGCGCACCCTATAGCCGTAGAATTGACTCGGACTTAGCGAATCGTCATCGTACGTGGTCGTATTCGGGTCCGCGGTTGCAACCTCGGAGAAATCTCCCCCCGGGGTTTTCCTCTCGATCTTGAATCCGTCTTCTCCCGATGAGTTATCGGCCCAGGTGAGACGAATTACATGAGGACCGCCGAATGAGCCGTCGGCGACGAGTTCAGTCGGCGCGGCGGGTGCGATCTGTACCGATGCGTCGTTGATATTGCTCAGGCTGTCGGTGACCCGGACGGTGGATGTTCCGATGCTCGAAGGAGCCGAAAAGGTTCCGCTCGAGGAATTGATCGACCCTTGCCCGGAAGCCACCGAAAAACTGTAAGGAGGCGATCCCCCATTGGCGGAGAAATTGAAGGCGGTGTTTTGTTCGATGACCGCGGAAGAAGGATCGATGGTTAACGGGCCCGTCGAGGTAACAGTAACAGTTGCGTCCCGGGTGTTTCCCGCATCGTCAGTAACCCGGACTACGGCGGTGCCCGGGCTTGGAGACGAATACTCGCCTGTTGTGAGATTTACGGTTCCCACTCCGGAGTAACGGGTAAATTCGTACGGCGTGGTCCCGCCTGCTGCCGTAAAGGTGATCGATTCTCCCACACTGACGGTTACCGAGGTAGGAGATATCTGAAAGGGGGACGGGGCGGATACGGTGACTGTGGCGATATCGAAATTACCCGAGTCGTCGGTTACCTTGACTTCATCCGTCCCTGCGCTTCCGGGGGCCGTGTAGTCTCCTGTGGAGGAATCCACTGATCCGTTTCCGCTGTGCATGCTAAAGGTGTAGGGAGACTTTCCTCCGGAGGCGGAAAAAGTCGTGCTTCCGCCGGTGGATACGGTGGCCGCAGAAGGGCTTATACGGAGATGCTCGAGAATGGTAACGACGGCGTCGCTCGTTGAGGTTGTGGAGTCCTCTACTTGTACGGTCGCGGTTCCGGCTGAAGAGGGAGCGGTGTATACTCCGCTTGTCGTACCGATGCTCCCCGATCCGGATGGGACGGAAAAATTGTACGGAGATGTCCCTCCCGTCACGGAAAAGGTCGTTGACGTGTTTACGTATACCTCGATGCTCGAGGGACTGATTTCAAGCGACGCGGGTACGGCAATCGAGACCGTAGCTATAACTGAATTCCCTATATCGTCGGTTACCTTGACTTTATCCGTACCGGCGGTTCCAGGGGCGGTATAGTCGCCTGTATCGCGATCCACCGATCCGCTCCCGCTGTGCATGGTGTATTCATATGGTGGCTGACCACCGGAGGCTGTAAA
>JBKHAJ010000318.1:0-3035 GCA_046542935.1 Spirochaetia bacterium
TAGATACTCGGGAAGGAGTATCAGGACCAGAGCACCGATCCCGACTCCCACGATCGAGCCCATACCGCCTAAGACTACGATACACAGCACTAAGATCGATTCCCAAACCGTAAAGCTCGCCGGATTTATGAAGGTCGTCTTCGCCGCGAACATGACCCCTGCAAAACCCGCCCACAGGGCGCCCAAACCGAAGGTGATGAGCTTCGATTTCATGATATCGATTCCCATGGCTTCCGAGGCGATATCGTCTTCACGCATAGCTTCGAGGGCCCTGCCGAGCCGCGAGTTCTTGAGCCGCGCGACTATAAAGATGGTGAATATCGTCAATGCGATCATCAAGAAGTAGATATAGATGGTCGCCTCCTTGAGTCTGAAATCGATGCCGAAAAACCCCGGCCGGGGGATATTGGCTATCCCGCTCGGGCCGAAGGAGAACTCATTCCAGTTCTCGAGAACGATCCGAACAATCTCTCCGAAGGCCAAAGTGACTATGGCCAGATAATCCCCCCGTAGCCGCAACACCGGAATGCCCAAGAGAAGTCCGAACGTCAGGCTTGCGAGCCCTCCGAGGGGAAGGGCAACCCAAAAGTTGACCCCGAAGTGATGGTTGAGCAGGGCGTAGGTATACGCGCCGACCGCGTAGAAGGCGATGTATCCCAAATGCAGGAGACCGCCGAGACCGACTACGATGTTGAGTCCCAAACCCAGCATAACGTACATCAGCGCGGTGCTCATGATGTTGGTCTGATACATCGAACTGATGAACGGAAATATGATAACAAGAGCCAGAAGTGCCCCGATACTCGGAAGCATCACCTTTTTCTGCTTGAAGGTGTCGATGACGGAGAACACCTGTCCCTCCTTCCGGGGCAGGGGCAGACGGGGAAGCTTCTTCCGCGGAAGGTTCAGCTTAGAAAAATCGGCTATCTTTTCTCCCCGGTGTTTCTTCTCCAACATATACCGCCATACGAAGCTCAAGGCGAAGGCTCCCACTCCGACGAAGACAAGGTTCAGCCATCTCCATTTCACACTATTTTCGATTGTATTTACCCGGACAACCATGAGGGGCAATGTGAGGAACATGAACCAGACCGAGACTATCAGGGATTTCCGTATTTCTTTCCACGCTTGCATAGCAGCCTCCCCGTTATACTTTCTGTTTGGTTGATCTTCCGAGCAGCCCTTCGGGCTTGAAAATGAGGATAATGATCAAAAAGGCGAAAGCGAAGACATCCTCATAATCACTCGAGATGTAACCGGTGGCGAAGCTCTCGGTCCACCCGAGAACGAGGCTCCCCAATACGGCGCCTGGAATGCTTCCGATGCCGCCCAAAACGGCGGCGACAAAAGCCTTGATTCCCGCTAAAAAGCCGATGTAGAAGTTTATCTGCCCGATATGGGAGCTTATAAGCACCCCGCCTAGAGCCGCAGTGGCCGATCCTATCAAGAAGGTCACCGATATGACCTTGTTGACGTTGATCCCCACTAACACAGCCATGGTCTTGTCCTGGGAGGTGGCCCGCATGGCCTTCCCGGTCCGGGTAAACTTTATAAGCAGAGTCAGGAAAATCATGACCACTAAGGTGGTTAGGAGTATGATAAGCTGACTGGAGCTTAAAATGTGGCGTATTGGCTCGATAAATCCGAACACCGGGGTCAGGGAGGGAAACGGAAGAAAGTCGGATGTCTGCGCTAAGAGAACATAGTTCTGCAGGAACATCGACATCCCTATGGCGCTTATGAGAGCCGAAAGCCTCGGTGCGGTCCGCAGGGGCTTGTAGGCGACCTTTTCCAGGGTAAAACCGTATGCCATGGAATAAATGACCGCTATGACCAGAGCGATGACAAAGATCGCCATTACGGGCATACCCGCGAATGTAAGGACTCCGGCTACGATCAGCGCGGTAAATGCCCCGATCATGTAGATTTCACCGTGGGCGAAGTTGATCAGCTGAATGATCCCGTACACCATAGTGTACCCCAGGGCGAGGAGCGCGTAGATGCTGCCCCGGGTCAATCCCCCGAGGAACAAACCCAAGAAAAAATCAAGACTCATACAATTAGCCCTTCCCTCTTGTCACCTAGACGCAAGATATAAAGATAAGACATAAAGAGAGGACGGGGGATGACCCCGTCCTCTCTCGACAGTATGTGCGTACTATTCTTCTACTTCCACGTACACGCCGTCTTGTACCTGGTACATGGAGAAACCGACACCGATGGCGTCTCCCTTCTCGTCGAACTTGACGTTGCCGAGGGGGGTTTCGACAAAGTTGCTGCGCAGGGCTTCGGTAATCGCCTCGTAGTCGGTGGAACCGGCCTGCTCGATGGCGTTGGTAAAGGCCAGCGCCGCGGCGTAGGCGTTCAAGAAGAAAGCGCCGGGATCTTCACCGTACTCGTCCCGATGGGCCTGGACCGCCGCGATCGCTAAGGGATTGTTGGAGGTGTCCTTCGGTCCGGTAGCGTAGACGTCCTCCGCGTATTCGCCGGCGACCTTGATGAATGTCTCGTCCTTGACGCCGTCGTCGGAGATGAACAGGGTGTCCATTGCCGATCTTCTCATCTGAGTGACGATCTTCGAGGCTTCCGGATGGTATCCACCGTAGATAATCGCCTCGGCCCCGGAGTTCTTGACCTTGTTGATGACCGCGGTATAGTCGACTGCGCCGGGGGTAATTCCCTCGTAGAGAACTACCTCGGCTCGGGAATCCTCTTCGAGGTACTGCCGGGCGAACTCGGCGAGCCCCTTTCCGTAGTCTCCTTTGTCGTGGAGTACCGCGAGCTTGGACAATTCGAGCTCGTTCAATGCGAAGTCCACCTGGAGGCGGGCCTGTGCATCGTCCGGAGCGATGGTCCTGAAGAAGATCGGATAATCACCGCTTTGGGTCAGCGGCGGATTCGTCGCCGACGGAGACATAACGGGAATATTGGACTCCGTGTAGATACCCAGAGCCGCCTTGGTAGCACCGGAACATATATGACCGATAACGGCAACAACTTCTTCCCCGACCAGTTTCGTGGCGACATTCGTAGCG
>JBKHAJ010000319.1:0-3021 GCA_046542935.1 Spirochaetia bacterium
CTTTCCCCCGTATTCGAAGGTCATAACCGACGTGGCAACCGAAATTCCCCGCTGCTTCTCGATACTCATAAAGTCGGATGTAGCGGAGCGCTGGATCTTGTTGTTCTTGACCGCCCCGGCGGTGTGGATACCCCCTCCGTAGAGGAGGAGCTTCTCGGTCAGGGTGGTCTTTCCCGCGTCGGGATGGCTTATTATGGCGAAGGTGCGTCTTTTCTGTATTTCTTCTCTTATAGTCATGTAATATTGTCTCTTTGATTTGGATATAGGGATGCCTAGATCGGGCCTTCTTTCATTTTCAAAGAGACTATACTAAATATTTTCGAAAAAACCAAGCGGTTTTTCGTCGGTCTCCGGGCACTCTATAGGGTAAACAGTACGGAAAGTCCGAACAGTCCCTGGGTTTTGTCGGCGCTCAGAACGCTTCCGATCTGCTGCAGGTCGAAATCGAACTGGGTCAAATAAGTCAGTCCTACCGCTACCTTCCCGAGCAGAAACTCCAAGGTCGCTTTGATATTCATCCCCGACGAAACGATGTCGCTCGCGGCGGTTCCGGTTCCGAAAAAGAAGGTAAAGTTAGGTCCTACCCCGAGGCCCAGCCTGATTATGGCAATGTCGAAGGCGACTCCCGCGTCCAGGAATATATCGGTACTCGCCGGGAGGGTTACAGAGCCCGATGAAAATCCGGGAGTAAACAGCGCCATTCCGCTCAGCTGAAAAAAGGCTATCTTTCCCCGGATATCCATCCCGAAGGAGAAGTCGGAGATGTTGAGTCCGCTCAGTTCCGGCGGATTCAGTGTGCTGTCTCCAATAAGGGGAAAATTGTAGAAGGCGGTCGGCCCTATCTGCAGCTGGGCGAAGGCCGCCGCGGGGATCATGAGTATGATCATGATTATTAGGATTTTCTTCATAATATCCTCCTTGTACCTCAAAGATACTCAATTTCTTTTCCGTCGAAAAGGGCGGCTTTGGACCCCCCCACGGCCGCTTTACTCCCGGGAGTAGAATCCGTACTTTTAATGTGATATTCAAATGCGATATCTACGATACCACCAGACGAAGGAGTAGTCCCATGGCTGAAAGGAAAGCGGTTATATTAGTTGAAGATATGTACGAGGATATGGAATTCTGGTATCCCTACTACCGTCTTCTCGAGGAAGGATACGCGGTAACCGTGGTCGCCCCTGAGAAGAATAGGGTGTATACCAGCAAGCACGGGTATCCTGTGAAATCGGAGGCGGCGCCCGAAGGGATCGATATTCAGAGCATCGACGTTCTCGTCGTTCCCGGCGGATACGCCCCCGACAAGCTCAGGCGCTACGACGGAATCCTCGACCTTGTCCGTGGGGTCTATGACAAGGGAGGAGTCGTCGGGATGATCTGCCACGCCGGATGGGTCCCTATCTCCGCGGGAATTACCAAGGGGCGAAAGGTCACCTCGGTGTCCGCCATCAAAGACGATCTCGTCAACTCCGGCGCCGACTTCGTCGATGAACCGGTGGTTGTCGATAATCGCTTGGTCTCCTCGCGGACCCCGGACGATCTCCCTGTATTTGTAAAGGCGATACTGGATACCGCAGGATAATCAGGGAAGACGGTACTCGTTCCCGACTTCCACATATTCGAGACGGAGGTCGCTCGACGTCTTTTCGACGTCGATGTGGGTCCCGAGATAGCGGGTACTCTCCCCGGTGATAGGCGCCGCGTGTTTAAGGATGTCTCCCTCACTCATGTGGTTCCGGGACGCATCTTCGTCGCTTCCGTTCAGATCACACAGGAAGTACAGGGGTTTCCGCTCGAGGAGAGGAACGTATCGGTCGTCCCAGAGGGTATCGGATGTGTAGACGAAGAGGAGTCTCTCATCTTTTTCCACGGCCAGTCCGTAGGTCTCCCTCCCGTGCTTCGAGAGGAAGAATCGGAAGTCATAGTCCTCCTTGTACGTGAAAAGAGTCGATTCGTCGAGCTCAATGAAATCGTAGATCACGTCTATCCAGTCGACCGCGGGGTTTTCCTCGGAGGTGGCGATTATCTGCAGCCTTCGCAGGTGGTCCCGTACCCCCTTCGGACCCAAGAGGGTTATCCGCCGCGGCTGCTCACCCGTTTCCGCATAATGCATGAACAGGTTCAGGGTGAAAAAGGGCATTCCCCAGCAGTGGTCCGCGTGGAGATGGGATATGTAGATGTACCGAAGATCCCTGAAATCAACTCCGGACCTCCTGAGGGACGATATCACGTCCGGGGGTGCCTCCGCGAGAAATACCCCGTCCGCGAGGAAGGAGTTGAAGGGATATCCTTCGTTAATGAAACCCGCCTTGCCTAGAATACGTACCGTTATCATCAGTATTACCCCGTCGTAAGACAGTATACATCTAGGATACTCCTTCGTCTTCGTCCCTTTAGCAAGGATTGCGTGAAGAGTTGCTGTGTTTTCCCTCTCCTTCTTTGCCTTTGTCCTCCTCACACGCTCGATCTCTCCCGGCGGGGTAGAGAGGGGTCTGGCAGCGGATGCTCCGCGGGTCGGTCCCGCGGTATTCATGTTCGTAAGCGGAGGGGTGACTCTGGTGGTCTGGCTCCTTCCCATCGTCCAGAATCTGCTCGAGGGAGGAGTGCCGGCGAATCTCGATCATTACACTACGACTATCACCGAGGCCTTCGATTTGGCGATTATAACCCCCTCGACCTTCGTCGTGGGGGCACTCATCCTGAAGCGGGCGCCCCTCGGCTATCTCCTCACCTTTCCCCTTTTAGGACTCATCCTCATGCTTCTCCCCGGTATCACCGCGGGAACGGTTATGCAGCTCAGGGCGGGAGTCCTCTTTACTCCGGGGGAGATTATCGGACCTATCGCCGGCTTCGGCCTCCTCGGGGTAGCCTCGATCCTCGTAATAATCGGAATTCTCCGGAAGGTAGCGCCGCGGCAGTAAGCAGCAGTAAGATGGAGCAGGTTCGGATAGTAGCAATCAACGGGAGCCGAAACCGAGCTCATCAATATCACGGATTACCGTATCGAGTACTGTATCGGGT
>JBKHAJ010000043.1:0-16495 GCA_046542935.1 Spirochaetia bacterium
GGTTTCGATCCCAGCTCCTCCATTCCAAACTCTTCTTCGTTCTCGCCTCCGAGGGGCGGTTCGACGGGTTCCTCGATGCCGGAGAGCAAGATTTCCTGAGGGCCCGGGTCCCTCGTACAGCCCGCCTCACCGCCTCCAAGGAGGGTGAGCTCTTCGACCGGGCCCGGGAGGAGCGGGAAAGGTTCATTGTCAAGCCCGAGGACCGGTACGCCGCGGAGGGAGTGGCCGCGGGAAGGGACTCCAATCCCCGTGAATGGGAAGATGTCCTGCGCCGAGCCTCCGAGGCGGGGGGATACGTCCTTCAGGATTTCGTAGACCTCGGTGTCGAGCCGTTCCTCGACTGCACCCCCGACGGATTCGAGGAGATCCCCTGCCGAAACGTGCTCGGTCTCTATTCGTACGACGGTAATTTCGCGGGCGTCTACACACGGGCGGGGGATTCCAGTATTATTGCAAGCAGATGGAAGAGCAGGGTAGCGCCGACATTTTTGGTCTGACCGGAGACGTTCCTCCCTATCTCGAGTCACTGAACGAGCGGCAGCGGGCCGCGGTACTCCATGAGGGAAAACCGCTCTTGATCCTCGCCGGGGCGGGATCGGGAAAAACCCGGGTCATTACCACCAAAATCGCCTATCTCATCGACGAAAGGGGTGTTGATCCCCGGTCGATACTCGCGGTCACCTTTACGAACAAGGCGGCCGGGGAGATGGTCGAAAGGGTCCGGGAGATGGTCCCCGGTGCCCGGGGAATGCTGATCCGGACCTTTCACAGTTTCGGAGCGTGGCTCTTGAGGCGGAACTCCTCTGCCGCGGGCCTCCACTCGGGGTTCTCCATCTATGACGAGGACGACTCGATATCGCTCCTCGGAACTATCTTCGAGGGAAAGCCTAAGCAGCAGCTCAAGTCGATGATGCACCTGATAAGCCGGGCGAAGGACTACGCCCTGAAGCCTGACGACGATCTGATGGAAATCTCCGGGGATCCTCGGTTTGCCGAGACCTACGCGGCCTATCAGAAACGGCTCGACGAGATCGGTAACGTCGATTTTGGGGATCTTATCTTGAAACCGGTCGAGCTGTTGAAGCATAACGAAGAGATCAGGAAGAGGCTCAGACAGCGGTTTCGCATCATTCTCGTCGATGAGTATCAGGACTCCAACGTGGCCCAGTTCCGCCTTCTCGAGGAACTCTACGGAGACGGGACCTACCTCTGCGTGGTCGGAGACGACGATCAATCCATCTATAAGTTTCGCGGCGCCGAAGTCCGGAATATCATCGATTTTCCCGAGATTTTTCCCGGCACCGAGATCATCAAGCTCGAGGAAAACTACCGGTCTACCGGTACCATCCTGGATATCGCCTCTGCGGTGGTCGCGAATAACCGGAACCGTCTCGGGAAGAGTCTGTGGACCCGGAAGGAGGCGGGTATTCCCGGGACCTTCGCTCTTTTAGAGGACAGCCGTGACGAGGTCCGTTACTGCGCCGAGCTGCTCGGGGACGGGAATCTGGCGGGGACGGCCGTCCTCTACCGGACTAACGCCCAATCGCGGGAATTCGAGATTTTCTTCTCCAAGCACAACATCCCCTATCGGTTGGTGGGAACCGTTTCTTTCTACTCGCGGGAGGAGGTAAAGGACGCTCTCTCGCTTCTCCGGTTCCTGATCAACCCGGCCGACGAGGTAGCCTTCAGACGCATCGTCAATAAGCCGGCCCGGGGGATAGGCAAGGCCGCGCTGGGAACCGTTCTTGAGGCCCTTCCCGCGGTACAGGGCGATCTCCTTCGTGCCCTGGAGATGATGGGACCCGAGCTTCGGGGCAAGGCACGGAAAGGGGCCGAGGAGGTTCTATCGATTATGAACGAGCTCGGCCGCCTCCTTGCCGAGGAGCCGCTGCACGCCTTTCTCCGAAAGGGGCTGGAGAGGATTGGGCTCCTCGAGTATCACCGTCTTCAGGACGAGCAGGGGGGGACCAACAAGATCGGCAATCTGGAAGA
Organism: Spirochaetia bacterium; assembly: GCA_046542935.1. Classification (GTDB taxonomy): domain Bacteria; phylum Spirochaetota; class Spirochaetia; order SPDA01; family CAZSGZ01; genus JBKHAJ01. The sequence continues at coordinate 1,993 of JBKHAJ010000043.1, forward strand.
GCTGGTCAGCGCCTCCGCCGATTATCCCCGCGGAACCGAGGGGCTGGTCCGCTTCCTCGAAGACATCGAGCTGGACATCCGGCGCATGGAGGAGGATCACTTCGAGACCGAACGGGTGACTCTTATCACCATGCACAACACAAAGGGGCTCGAGTTCCCCCGGGTAATCATCACCGGGCTCGAGGACGGACTGTTTCCGTCCCTGCGCAGCGAAGAAGAGGAGGATATCGAGGAGGAACGGCGCATCTTTTACGTAAGCATTACCCGGGCCGAAAAGGAGCTCTACTTTACCTCCTGCAGGCGGAGGAGGCTGTGGGGGAAGACCCACGTAATGTATCCCTCCCGGTTCCTCGAAGAAATCCCCCGGGAGTATCTCCGCATCGTAGGCGGATACCCGGGGAAGGGCGGGTCGGACGGCACCGGCGGCACCGAGAAGGGCGCCTATCCCCGGGGAACGAGGGTGTATCACGATGATTACGGCGAGGGTACCGTCTTCAAGCAGTGGATGTCGGGAACCGAGCTTACCGTGGAGGTGGTCTTCGATACCGGCAGGAAGGCCCGTTTCCTCCCCGAATATACCCCCCTCGAGAGGATTATATGAGAGGAATAGTATGAGCGTCCGGGACTTTCCTCGGATCCGGCGCGCCCGGGGGTACCGGCTCTACGATACCCGGGGAAACCGGTACCTGGATATGTACCTCGACAACGGGCGGGCCATCCTCGGACACGACCCCGGGCGGACGATAAAGGCGCTCAAGAACGGGCTCGAGAAGAGCACCCTCGGGGAATATCCGTCGATTTATCCTTCGAGACTTCTGAAGGCCGCGGCGGAACTCCTCCCCGGGCATCCCGAAATACGGGTCTATCGTTCGCACCATCGGCTTCGGGAGGCCCTGGGACTCGGCAGGGATGAGATACTCGAGCCGGTGAGGCTTTTTACAGCGGAGGTCAAAGATGACGCCGACCCGCCCGCGGGAGGCTCGATAAGCTATTGGCGGCCCCTCCTCGCCGAAGAGAGCCGCTATCCCGATGTGATTATTCCCATTCTGCCCCTGCCGGGTGAATTCGTCCCGCAGCTCATCTGCGGTCGGGAGGGGACCCTTCCCGAAAGCCTCGAGTCGGATATCTGCTCTCCGGTACTGTGCGCCGCACTGACAAGAAGCATCTACGATCTTATACCGTTTATCGATACTAACCGGGGGAGGGAATATCCCGAGTTCGACCTTCCCGGGATGAACCGGAGAGGGTGTTACCTGTTTCCGGTATGCGGCGAGAATGAATACCGCCCCCTCGTCGAGCACCTGAAAAAGGGAGGAGTCCTTCTCAACCCCGATTACCGGGGAGTGAGTATCGCCCCCGCCGAGTACACCCGGGGGGAGATCAAGATTTTCTCCCGAATTGCCGAAGGAAAAGAAGTATGGACTTAGGAATGACGGTGGAGATTCTCACCCAACTCGGACTCGGAGCGGTGGCGACCTTTCTCGCGATTCTCTTGTGGTCGTATACCCGGGACAGCGCCTGGATGCTGGTCATCATCGGCATCATCCTCAAGTTCGGCGAGGTGATGTATACTACCTTCGAACTCTTCGGTATCGTCCGGCCGGGCCTCCTGGTGATCAAAGGTGTAGCGGTGGGAAAGGTTGTCCTCCTGGCCCTTCCCTACATCGCCTTTGCGGCGGCGTTTCTCGTTATGATCCTGCGCAGCAGGGTGCGTATCCGGACCCTGAGCGGGCCGCCGGCGGCTCCGGAACGGGCCGCGAAGGCCGAGGCGCTCGAAAAAGCGGAGCCGGCTGAAGAAGCCGAAGAAGCCGAAGAGATAGAAGAGATAGAAGAAGCCGAGGAAGTAGAGGACGAAGAGACTTCCTGAGCGGCATCCTGCCGCGCTTGACAGATCTAAAAATATGACTATCGTAAGGGTATCAAAACACGTCGGAGGCTAGAATGGTTGCGTTGATTGTAGGTCTGATCTTTGTGCTCTTTGCCGTATATTCGGTGCTGCCGTTTTCATGGTCTCTCAATTGGTGGCAGCCTGTCCTGGAAGTCTTAAAGGGAGGAATTCCTCTTCTTGCAGTATTCATCGGTTTGATCGCCGTATTCATAGGTATTGCCGACATAAAGGACAAGATCGAAGCGAAGAAGGAAGAAGAGGAAGAGGAAAAGGAAATCGAGACGGAAACCGAACCGACCGGGGAGTAAGCTTTTCGGCTCCCTTGACATAATTCCGGATATATGAAATTATTCCACTCTGCGTTTGTATATTGTGCGCTTTGTATTGCTATATAGTTATTAAAAACGGGAAGACATAATGAAAACGATATTTGTAAAGCCGAAGGAAGTTGAAAGACAATGGTATCTGATCGATGCCGCGGGTAAGAGCCTCGGAAGGACCGCGGTCAAGGTGGTCGAGCTCCTGCGGGGGAAGCATAAGCCCCTGTATACACCCCACCAAGAGATTGGTGACTACGTGATAGTGATCAATGCCGAAAAAGCCGCGCTTACCGGAAACAAGCGGAAACAGAAGACCTACTACCGCCATTCGGGTTATCCCGGGGGTATCCGGTCGGAAACCTTCGAGAAGGTAATCCGGCGCAAGCCGGTTTTTCCCATGGAAAAGGCCATCAAGGGGATGCTCCCCAACGGACCGCTGGGAAGGAAGCTGTTTCGCAACGTAAAGGTGTACGCCGGAGACAGCCACCCCCATGCGGCGCAGAAGCCTCAGGCAATCGAAATCGAATAAGCGAATAAGGAAGAAGGAGAATAAAGTGGCCGATAATCTTGCTACAGGGACCGGAAGAAGAAAGACCGCGGTAGCCCGTGTTTTTCTCCGAAGCGGAAGCGGTAAGATAACCGTTAATGGGAAGGAAGTCCACGAATACTTTCCCAATCCCGATTATGTGAATACCGTCAGTCAGCCCCTGGCGGTGACCGACAGCATGGAAAAATACGACCTCCTGATCAACGTATGCGGCGGCGGTCCCAATGGGCAGGCGGGAGCGTGCCGCCTCGGTATAGCCCGGGCGCTGATCAAGGATGATCCCACAAACCACGATCCCCTCAAGGCCAATGGGTTCTTGACGCGGGACGCGCGTATGGTAGAACGAAAGAAGTATGGACAGCGGGGAGCGCGACGGAAGTTTCAGTTCTCGAAACGATAACCTCCGCGTCCAATCGATCAAACCACGAGGAGCCTTCTCAGAGGTGTACACGGTACGCCTCTCGGAGGGTTCCTCTTTTTTTATCTTCGCCTCCTCCGTTCTTGCCGAGGAGCTGTACCCCGGACGAGAAATCGATGACCTGCTCCTCCAAGCGCTCCGCACGGAGGACGAGCGTTTTCGGGTAACCGAAAAGGCGTTAGACCTTCTCGCCCGAAGCGAACACTCCTCGAAGATGCTTCGCCTCAAACTCCTGAAGAGGGGATTTTCCGGTGAGCTTGTGCGGGAGATTTTGGAAAAATTGGAAGAAAAGGGGTATATTGACAATGAACGTTTCGCCGAGCTCTTCCTCGAAGTAAAGCGGCGGAAACGGAAAGAGGGGTGCGGAAAACTCCGCTCGAGGCTCCTCGACAAGGGAATAAACGGAGAGATCATCGACGATCTCCTATCCGATATCGGCGCCGAGGAGGAGCTCGCGGCCCTCGAGCGGGCCGGAAGGGTTCTCCTGAACAAACGGGGGATGACGAAGGATAAGCTGTATTCGGCGCTCCTGCGCCGGGGGTTCGAATCGAAACTCGTAAGACGGTATGTTGAAAACAATTTTCAAAAAACCTGAAAATACTAAAAATATTCTTGACCTATTGGATGTATTTACTATAATTATAGAGAGAAGATCATATCAACGATAGGAACAGAAGGATGCCGAAGAAAAATAAAAAGGTTAGAATTTTTTCCGCCCTCGAAGTCGCGAACATCTGCGGGGTCGTCAATCAGACCGCGATCAACTGGATCAAGAACGGATACCTCAAGGCCTTTACCACTCCGGGGGGGCAGTACAGGGTCTATGCGGAGAACTTGGTCGAATTCCTCAAATCCCGGGGAATGCGTATTCCCGACGAGCTCGCGGATGTCGCCGAGGCCTACGACGAAGCAAGCACGATGATGATTGTGGATGACGACAAAGAGCTGAACAATCTCTTAAAGGACTTTCTCGAAAAGAAATTCGAGGACAGAGAAATTTTTCAGGCTTTCGACGGCTTCGAGGCGGGCGTAACTATTTCGGAGAAGCGGCCCCGGTATATTATTCTCGATATCGATCTCCCCGGTATCGACGGTTATAAACTGTGCAGGAAGATAAAAGCCGATGAAAACCTCGGGAATCCGGTCGTCATCGCCATTACCGGACTCGACGACTCCCGGGTACAGGTGGCGATGCTTAAAGAAGGCGCCGATGCCTTCTTTCCCAAGCCCCTCGACTTCGATCAAATATCGGCGTTTATCGAAGAAAGGGAAGCGGAATAACCCATGTCTGACCCGGTACTCTTGATTGTCGAAGACGAAGACTCTATCCGGCTTACCCTGCGCGACTTTTTGATGAAGAAGGGGTACCGGGTATATGTCGCCTCCGACGGGGTCGGTGCAATCAAGATACTCCTCGACCGGGAAGTGGACATAATCGTTACGGATTACCGGATGAACGTATTAGGCGGCGATTATTGGATCAAATTCCTGGCACAGTTCTGTTCGGACAAGAAGGTGATTATAACCAGCGGATTCTTGAATCCGGAGTTTTCCATCCCCTTTAAGGTCATTTACAAGCCCTTCGAATACGATGATCTGGAGAAGGAGATCCGCGCGGAGCTGGGAACGGCCCCATGAAAGATGATTCATCTCGAAGCGGATTCCACGCTCGAATAACCGGCCGCGTGCAGGGGGTCGGATTCCGCTACAATACCCGCAGGCAGGCACGGCTTTTACGGCTTACCGGCTGGGTTCGAAACAATCCCGACGGAAGTGTCGAGGTCCTTGCCGAAGGTGACAAGGATAAGCTCGAATCGATGATCTCCTGGTTAAAGAAAGGGCCTCCGGGCGCGCGGGTCGAGGATATCCGGATGGAGAAAAAAGCCTATTCCGGCAAGTATTCCGATTTCGGCGTCGAGTTCTAGCAGACACTCACTTCACTTTGGTGTTATATATAAAAATGGGCTGTCTGAGATCGACTCAGGCAGCCCGTTGTCTTTGGACCCGCGGGCCGGTCAGCGCTTGATCGAATAGAAGGCGTCCATTCCGGGATAAGATGCCATCTCTTCGAGAAGGTCTTCGATTCGCATAAGCTGGTTGTACTTACTGAGCCGGTCCGACCGGGAGAGTGATCCGGTCTTGATCTGTCCGGTTTCCAGGGCCACCACCAGGTCGGCGATGAAATTGTCTTCGGTTTCGCCGCTTCGGTGGCTGACTATGGCGGTGTATCCCGCCTTTTTGGCCATCTCCACCGCCTCGTAGGTTTCGGTCAGGGTACCGATCTGGTTGACCTTGATGAGGATGGAGTTGCCGATTCCCCTCTCGATCCCCTCTTTGAGGCGTTTGGTATTCGTGACGAAGAGATCGTCCCCGACGAGCTGTACACGGTCGCCGATTTTATCGGTCAACGCCTTCCAGCCGTCCCAATCGTCCTCGTCCATTCCGTCCTCGATGGATATGATGGGATACTTCTTACTCCAGTCCGCCCAGTAGGATGCCATCTCTTCGGAAGAGAGTTCCCTCTTGTCCGACTTCTTGAAGACGTACTTCTTCTTGTCCTTGTCGTAGAATTCCGAGGCGGCGGGGTCGAGGGCTATGAAGATGTCTTCGCCCGCCTTATAGCCCGCCTTATCGATACTGGTCAGAATCACCTCGACCGCTTCTTCGTTCGACTTGAGGTTCGGCGCGAAGCCGCCCTCGTCGCCGACGGAGGTGCTGTACCCCTTCTCTTTGAGGACCGCTTTGAGGGTATGGAAGACCTCGGTGATCATCCTGATTCCGTCCCTGCACGACTCAGCCCCGACGGGCATGATCATGAACTCCTGGAAGTCCACGGAGTTGTCCGCGTGGGCCCCCCCGTTGATGATGTTGGCCATGGGGACCGGCAGCAAAGAGGCGTGAAAGCTGCCGAGGTACCTAAACAGCGGTACCACCAGGAAATCCGCCGCCGCCCGGGCCACCGCCATACTCACCCCGAGCATCGCGTTGGCTCCGAGTTTCTTCTTGTTTTCGGTTCCGTCGAGCTCGATCATGGTTCGGTCGATGTCGACCTGGTCAAGCGCGTCGAGACCCACCAGTTCCGCGGCGATGATATTGTTGACGTTGTCCACGGCCTTCAAGACCCCCTTGCCCATATACCGCTTTTTATCTCCGTCCCTGAGCTCCACCGCTTCGTGCACGCCGGTGGACGCGCCCGAGGGGACCGCGGCGCGTCCCATGGATCCGTCTTCGAGCATGACGTCCACTTCGACGGTGGGGTTGCCCCGGGAATCCAGTATTTCCCGCGCTTCAATGTACTCGATAATACTCATTCTCTGTCTCCTGTTTTTCTTTCAAAGGTATATGGTGAATATGTAGATAACCGACGGCGAGTGTCAAGGCCGAAGAGGGCCGGAGGCGCGGCCGCCGGTGCCTGGGGGAAACCATTCTTGACCCCGCCGGTCACAGTATTTACACTGTTCTTAATGAAATATTCCGCGGTCCTGGGGAAAACCTTGAGAAAGGCCCCCGCCCAGATGCGCTCCAAGGCCCACGCTTTCCTTCTCAGGGGAGGGTACATCCGGGGCCTCGGGAACGGCCTCTATTCGTATCTCCCCTTGGGTCTCAGGGTCGTGGAAAACCTCAAGTCGATCCTCCGGAAAGCCATGAACGATCTCGGCGGTCAGGAGGTGCAGATTCCCATGGTCAATCCCTTGAGCATCTGGGAGGCCAGCGGCCGGCTCGATTTGGTAGAACGGGAGCTCGTGCAGTTCAAGGACCGGAACGGAAGGAGCTTGGTCCTTTCCCCGACCCACGAAGAGGCCGCGGTCGAGCTCTTGAGATCGAGTATGAAGTCCTACCGGGACCTTCCGGTCTTCCTCTACGAGTTCCAGCAGAAGTTCCGGGACGAGGAGCGCACCCGCTGTGGTCTGGTCAGGACCAAAGAGTTTATCATGAAAGATGCATACTCCTTCCACAGGTCCTACTCGGATCTCAATAATTTTTTTCCCAAGATCTTCGCGGCGTACTCGTCGGTCTTCAAGGAATGCGGAATTCCCTTCTTTACCGCCGAGGCGGGAATCGGATACATCGGAGGCATCAAGTCGTATGAATTCTTGATGGCCGCGGATTACGGGGAAGACGTCATTATTACCTGCGATTCCTGCGGTTACGCGGCAAACCGGGATGTCGCGGTGGGAATCAAGGAGTCTTACGCCGAAAATCCGGCTTCCATGGAAAAGGTCGAGACCTCCGGATGCACCACCATGGAGGAGCTATCGGGACGTCTCGATCTGCCGCGCCGGCAGCTCGGCAAGGCGATGCTCTACCGGACTCAGACCAAATACGTTATGGCGGTCGTTCGGGGCGACTACGAGGTGAGCGAGGAAAAGCTCGCCCGCGCTGTGAAGCGGCCGATTCTCCGTCTGGCCACTGAAACCGAAATACGGGAGTCGGGGCTGGTCCCCTATTTCTTTTCACCGGTCAATCTCCCCTTGGAAACAGCCGAAGAGATCGAGCTCGTGGTGGACGATACCGTTGCCAACTCTTCCAACCTCGTCCTCGGGGCGAACACGGAGGATCGGCACTATGTCGGGGTCAACTTCGGGAGGGATTTCGAGGTAGAAACGGTTGCCGATATCTCCCGGATCGTCGACGGCGATACCTGCCTGCAGTGCGGGGAGACCTTAGGGGAGATCCGGGCGATGGAGCTCGGGAATATATTCAAATTAGGAAAGTTTTACAGCGAAGCTATGGACTTGAGCTTCGATGATGATAACGGCAACAAGGTCTATCCGGAGATGGGCTCCTACGGTATCGGAGTCGGAAGGCTCATGGCGGCGACGGTGGAGGCGAATCACGACGAGGCGGGGATCGTGTGGCCTGTGCGCTTGGCCCCTTTCAAGGTATTCCTGATGGGAATCGGGCGGTCCTTCAAGGTTCGCCAGGTATTAGAAAGGCTCCATGCCGATTATCCCGACGCTATCCTCTTCGACGATCGCGAGGAATCCCCGGGGGTAAAGTTCCAGGATGCCGATCTTCTCGGACTTCCCCTGCGGATTATCGTGTCCGGCAGGTATCTGCAGGAGGGAAGGGTGGAGTTCCACGACCGGAAGACGGGGGAGACCTGGCTGGTGGGGATAGATCAGATCAGCGATATCATCGGGGCGTGGAGTTAAAATGTATTTCGAGCTGGACGCGGAACTCGTCGACCAGATCATCTTCGCCATGGAGAACCAGTCGGAGGAATTTCTCTTCGATACGGTAGAAAGACTCATCGTTCCCGTGGAGGAAATGGAAAATGAATCAGGAGAGGGAAAAGATGAGGCCGAGCCTCGAGGCGGGCCCGACCGATATATAGACATCCCGGAATGGAACTCCTTCCTCGGATTCCAGCTCATGGAGCGGTTCGTGGGAACGCTTAACAATCCGGTCTACCGATCCGCCCTGAAAGAGGCGCTGCAGTCGGGACGGGGGGTCTTCCGCAACTTCAAGAATGTCCTTAAGGAGAAGCGGGAAATCGAGAGGCTGTGGTTTCAGTTCAAGGAGAAGGAGATGCGCCGGGAGGTCGCCGAGTGGTACGAGTGCCTCCGGGAGAGCTGGGGGCTCGAAGAGCTCGAAACCGACCTCGAGGCGGTGGAGGAGACCGAGGGGCTCGTGTTGGAGGATTTTACCCTGTCCTCGAATGTGGAAGGAAGGGAGTGGGTCCTCAAAGAGTTCGACCGCCGGGGGTACATGGAAACACACGCCGAATACCCCCGCGAGAGGGCGCTGAGGGCGTACGCCGGCGAAAGGGGGCTTTTGCCGCTTTTGGAGAGCCCCGCCTCGGTCATCAGGATCGCGGAGGACCCGTCGGGGGAGATCGCCGGGTTCGTCTGGGGCGTCAAGGAGGGGGGAGAACGAGGAAGGATCGTCCAGCTCTTCGTGGTGCCTGAAATGCGGGGCCTAGGGATCGCCTCGGTCCTCCTTGATGCTGAGCTCGCCGCTTTCAAGGAAGAGGGAATAGAAGAGGCGTCCTTCGCCGTCTCCGGCCCGGGGATGGGCTTCGCCGGACACTGCGAGCGTCAGGGTTTCCGAATCGTCCGCTACGATATGGCCCTCGATCTGAAAGACTGGAACCCCGCCGGGGCCGGCTGATATTTATACGGGTGATATTTTCTCTTGGCAATACCAATATTTTCGAGTAAACTGAAAAGAACAATAAAACTTTTTAAAAGGAGAGGTTTATATGAAGAAAGCACTCTACGTACTTCTCGTCCTCGTGCTTGCCTTTTCATTCTTTGCCTGCAAGAAGAGTGAAAAAGCCGAAGCCGAAGCGGAAACGGCCGCGGAGGAAGAACCCGTCGAATTTACCCTCATCAACGGCGCGGAGCCCGAATCGTTGGATCCGCACCTGATTTCCGGTGTTCCCGAGCACAGACTCTACGAAGCGCTCTTCGAAGGTCTCACCATCTATGATCCCGAGACCGCCGAGGGAATCCCCGGTATGGCCGAGAGCTGGGACATCAGCGACGACGGGAAGGTGTATACTTTCAATCTCAGGGAGACCACCTGGAGCGACGGTGAGCCCATTACCGCCCAGACCTTCTACGACTCGTGGATCCGTGTACTCGATCCCGAGACGGCCGCCCCGTACGCCTGGTTCCCCTCGATGTTTCTGGAGGGAGCCGCCGATTTCAACGCCGGTGAAGCCGGGCCGGAAGATGTGGGTATCCGGGTAGTAGACGATTATACCTTCGAGGTTACCCTAGTCGGACCCCTTCCCTACGTAATCGGGGCCCTTGCCCATTATTCCTTCGCCGTGGTTCCGATGCACGCCATCGAAGAGTACGGCGACGAGTGGACGAGACCGGAGAATTTCGTAGGAAACGGACCCTTCGTCCTCGAAACCTGGAGGCCCCAGGAGCAGATTACCTGCGTGCCCAACGAAGTCTACTGGGACGCCGATGCCGTTCAGCTCGATCGGGTCGTGTTTCTGCCCGTTGACGACAACAATACCGGGTACAACATGTACCTGAACAACGAAGTCGACTGGATGACCACCGTGCCCCTCGATCAGATCGAGAGCGCGAAACTCCGGGAGGACTATCACGTCAACCCGCAGCTTGCTTCCTACTACTACGTTGTCCAGAACGAGAAAGAGCCCTTCGACGATCCCCGGGTCCGGAAGGCCCTGACCATGGCCATCGATAGGGACGCTCTCGTGGAACAGGTCACCAAGGGCGGGCAGATCCCCGCGAACAGCATCGCACCTCCGATGACCGGATATCCCGGCATCGAGGGCAACGGGTACGACGTCGAAGCGGCCCGGCAGCACTTGGCCGACGCGGGATACCCGGACGGTGAGGGTTTCCCCGCCTTCGAGGTCCTCTACAACACCTCGGAAGGTCATAAGAAGATCGGCGAATTCATTCAGCAGCAGTGGGCCGAAAACCTGAATATCGAATGCGAGCTGGTCAACCAGGAATGGGCCACCTATCTCGCATCCCGGAGGTCCCACGACTTCCAGATCGCCCGAGCGGGCTGGGTCGGGGACTATCAGGACCCGAACACCTTCCTGGACATGTTCGTTACCGGCGGCGCCATGAACGGCGGGCAGTACTCCAATCCGGAGTACGACCGGCTTATCGAAGAGGCTGCGACCATGGAAGCGGGCGACGCTCGGATGGAAACCCTCGAGCAGGCCGAGCAGATTTTTATCACCCAGGACCAGGGTATAATCCCCTTGTACTTTTACGTTACCCTCAACATGATCGACACCGACGTGTGGGGCGGCTGGCACGAGAACGTCATGGATTACCATCCGGTCAAGGATATCTACAAGAAGTAAAAGCTTCTCGAGCTTTGTCTGTACAGGGCCGCCTCCGGGCGGCCCTTTTTGCATAGAATGGAGATTCCTGCGATTTCTCTTGAGTAAAATGGCCTTTTCGTGTAATATGAAAGACCAGCTCCACCACCGAGGAATGCTATGACAAAATATCTTATCCGCCGATTCATAGGGCTGATCCCTACGCTCTTTATAATCATTACAATAAGCTTCTTCGTTATCCGTGTCGCTCCGGGAGGCCCCTTCGACAGGGAACGGGCCCTGCCGCCCCAGATCATCGAGAACATCGAGAAGAAGTATCACATGGACGAGCATTTGATCATGCAGTACGGGCGGTACCTGTTCAACGTCATCAAAGGCGATTTGGGTCCCTCTTACAAGTACCAGGACCACGATGTCAATTTTTTCATCTTCAACAGTCTTCCCAACTCTCTTCTCTTGGGGTCCCTCGCACTGGGGATCGCCATAGTTCTCGGAGTCGGCGTGGGGATGATATCGGCGCTCAAACAGAACACCTGGGCCGATTACGCCTCCATGTCCGTGGCGGTTATAGGGATATCGGTACCGCTCTTCGTTGTGGGGCCGGTGCTGATGTACTTCTTCGCGTTGAAGTGGCAGCTGCTGCCTACTTCCGGGTGGATCACCGGCCGCTACGGCTGGCAGACAATAATACTGCCGGTGGTGACCCTGACCCTGCCTTACTTCGCCTACATAGCACGCCTGTCGAGGGCAAGCATTCTCGAGGTGCTCCGGAGCGACTACATCCGGACCGCCCGGGCGAAGGGGCTGAGGCAAAGGGTGGTCATGTTCAAGCATGTCTTAAAGGGCTCCATGCTTCCGGTGGTGAGTTATCTCGGGCCCGCTTTCGCGGGTATTATCGTCGGCTCGGTGGTGGTGGAAACCATCTTCAGGGTTCCGGGCCTCGGGAAGTTCTTCGTGCAGTCCGCCTTCAACCGGGACTACACCCTCATCATGGGAACGGTCATCGTGTATTCGGTCATACTGGTGATTATGAACTTCCTCGTGGACATTCTCTATTCCTTCCTCGACCCGAGGGTCACCTACAAGTAGGAGCCTTTAAAGTGATACAGTTACGACAAAAACCGAAACAGATAATTCGTAGCGAGCTCGAACAGGAAATCAAGGGCGTCAGTTTGACCCGGGACGCTTGGAGGCGCCTGCGTCGAAACAAGATGGCCATGGGGGGGCTCGTTGTCGTGGTCATCTACATTCTCTTAGCGATACTCGCTCCGGTCCTGCCGATCTACTCGTACAAGAATATCATCCTCGACCATCAGCACCTTCCTCCGAGCCTGACCAAGACCGCCGGGGAGCTCCTCATCGAGAAGCGGATGAACGAGACCTACCTCTTAGCGGCCCGGGACGGCCGCGCCGAGCTGACCGAGGAGCAGCGCGCTGAGGTCAAGGGCATGAGTATGAACGAGCAGCTCGAGTTCTACGGCGAGCTCGGGAGGGAAGGGAAGATCACCCTCAACGAGAACGAAAAACAGGCCCTCGAGGAGCTCCGCGGCGAGATCGAGAACGAGACAATGGAGTCCAGGGGCGAGACGGTCAAGGTCCACGAACGGAGATACTTCTTCGGGACCGACTACCACGGCCGGGATATGCTCGCGCGGACCATCTACGGCGGGCAGATCTCGATCGCCATAGGTATCCTCGGGGCGCTGATGTCGGTCCTCATCGGGATCATCATGGGCTCTCTCGCCGGATACCTCGGCGGGAAGGTGGACTACATCATCATGCGGGTGGTCGACGTCATGTACGGACTGCCCTATATGCTATTGGTCATCATTCTTATGGCGATCTTCGGGAGGAACATCCTGAATCTCTTCCTGGCCTTGAGCGTCGTCAGCTGGCTCACCGTCGCCCGGGTCGTGAGGGGACAGATCATAAGTCTCAAGAACTCGGAGTTCGTCGAGGCGGCCCGGTCGATAGGGGCGAGCACCGGACGGATCATTTTCCGGCACATGGTGCCGAATACACTGGGTATTATCATCGTATTCGCCACCCTGCGTATTCCGAGCTTCATCATGATGGAGGCCTTCTTGAGCTTCCTAGGCCTCGGCATTTCGGCTCCCTACGCCTCCTGGGGCTCGTTGGTGGGAGACGCCGTGGAGGGAATGGCACATTACCCGTGGAGGCTCTTTTTTCCGGCAATTGCCATGACCCTTTTCCTCTTCGCCATGAACTTCCTAGGGGACGGGCTCAGAGACGCCTTCGATCCGCAGAGTAAAAACAGGCTGTAATTCAGGAGAAAAATCCGATGCAGGATACACCGGTACTACAAGTAAAGAGCTTACGAACATACTTTTCCACCGACGACGGGATCGTCAAGGCCGTCGACGGAGTGAGCTTCGATATCTACAGGGGGGAGACCCTGGGGATCGTGGGAGAATCGGGCTCGGGGAAGTCGGTAACCAATCTCTCGGTGATGAAGCTGATCCCCTCCCCCCCGGGCAAAATCGTGGAGGGGGAGATTTTCTTCAACGGCAGGGACATCCTCAAGCTTCCGGGAGAGGAAATCCGAAGAATCCGGGGAAACAAGATCTCCATGATCTTCCAGGACCCCATGACCTCGCTCAATCCCTTCCTCCGAATTTCCACCCAGCTCATGGAGACCATCAGGCTCCATCAGAAGCTCGACAAGCGGGATGCCCGGGACAGGGCCGTGGAGATGCTCAAATTAGTGGGAATTCCCGCCCCGGAAAAACGGATCGACAACTATCCCCACCAGTTTTCGGGAGGGATGCGGCAGCGGGTGATGATCGCCATGGCCTTGAGCTGTAATCCGGAGGTGCTGATCGCCGACGAGCCTACCACCGCTTTGGATGTTACCATCCAGGCGCAGATCCTCGACCTGATGCAGGATTTGGTCGACCGGTTCAACACCGCGCTCATTCTTATTACCCACGACTTAGGGGTGGTCGCGGGAACCTGCAGGAACGTCTGCGTCATGTACGCCGGCAAGATCGTAGAGAAGGCCCCAACGGACGTCCTCTACGCGGATCCGAAGCATCCCTATACCCGGGGACTCATCAAGTCGGTCCCCCGGCTCGATCAGGAAAATGAACAGCGCCTGTACTCGATAAAGGGACAGCCGCCGAATCTCATCGATCTGCCCGACTGCTGTCCCTTCCATCCCCGGTGCGAATTCACCATGGACATCTGCCGGCGGAAGTATCCGGACACGTATTTCGCCGGCGATAACCAGCAGGTCAACTGCTGGCTCTACGATGAGAACAGGGAGAAAAAGTGATGTCTAAGAACGATATGCTCCTCGACGTAAAGAATCTGACTATGCACTTTCCCATCGAAGAGGGGTTTTTATTCAAGCGGCAAATCGGCGCCATCCGCGCCGTGGACGGAATAGATTTTTACTTGAACCGGGGAGAGACCCTCGGCCTCGTGGGTGAGTCCGGATGCGGGAAATCGACCGCCGCCCGGGCAATTGCCAGGCTCTACGAGCCCACCGGCGGTGAGGTCCTCCTCGAAGGAAAAGACTTGG
>JBKHAJ010000320.1:0-2995 GCA_046542935.1 Spirochaetia bacterium
TGACGACATGGAGCCATCCGAACATCTTTCCGTTGACTATCGCCTGGATCGCGGGGGAGGGGCCGCCTAAGAGCTGTCTTCCCTGGGCGAAGGCCACGATGATTCCCGTCACCACGTAACTCATGGCAAGGGTCATGATCAGGGGATGTATTCTGAGGTAAGCGATGAAGTATCCGTTTATCAGCCCCAGGGTAAGCCCCATCGCGGCGACCACGAGCATGGCCAAGATGGTGGAATTATCCCCGCCCTTCATGATGGTCGCGCTGAACAGGGCCCCCATGGATGCCATGGTCCCCACCGAAACGTCGATTCCGCCTCCGCCGTTCAAGATGACTGTGGTCTGGGCGATGGCGAGAATACCAACGAAGGAGGCGACCTTAATCCGTATAAGGAGGGCGGTAGCCTCGGTGAATCCGGGATTAGCTATTGTACCCGCTATCAGGATGAGTCCCGCGATGATGAAGGGGGTTATACTCTTTCCCTGGTCTCTCCAGAACTCGACGAATCCCTTCCTGTACGGAAGAAGTTTTATTTGATCACTCATTAGTTCGTCCCCTTAGTCGTATTTCCGCTTATAGAATACCGTAGCTCCCAGGGCGAGGATGATGATGATTCCCCTTACAAAGACCTGCCAGGAGGTCGGAATTCCCGCGAAATAGATAATGTTCATAATGATGCTCAAGCTGACAGCGCCCAAGGCGGCCCCCAAGGGGCTTCCCCGTCCTCCCGACATGGCCACTCCTCCGACGACCGCCGCTGCGATCGAGTTCAGCGCGAAGGGCTCGCCGATCCGGGCGTCTCCCGAGCGGGTCTGGGCGGTCAAGGCGAGGGTGCCTAAAAAGATCAGCACCCAGCCGATAGCAAAGGCGGCAAGGGTAATCCTCTTGACGTCGATTCCGTTTCTAAACGAGGCCTCCCAGCTCGAGCCGGTGGCGTAGATGTACCGTCCGAGTTTGTACTTCTTGATAAAGAACCAGCACACGAGGGCCGCTATGATGATAATCAAAACCACATTGAACGGTCCGAAACTGGCTTTAAAGAAGTTGATAAACTTACGGGTAACGTCGCCCCCGGGTATGGGTGCGAACATTATAGCAATCCCCAGCCACACGAAGGAGCTCGCGAAAGTCCCTATGAACGACGGGACGTTGAAATAGGCCACCAGGGTCCCGTTGACCAGCCCCATGGCGACGGCCGCCCCCAGGGCGAAGATGATGATCAGGGCATTATGTCCGGGGACATCGGTCATCTTTGTGGCAATGATAACGTTGATCAAGGATACTCCGTACCCCACCGACAGATCGAGATTGCCGCTTATCATGATAATCGCCTGTCCCGCCGCTATCAGAATAAGAGGCGAAAAGGTCAGCATATTCATCCGGAATACCGCCGGGTTGAAGAGATTCGGCTGAAGCATCCAGTTGATGATAAAGAGAACGACCGTAAGAATAGCCGGGAGAAAAATAGGCTTTCGAACCGCCGCGGTCCAGGCCGATTTTATATTGGTCATGGCAATTCCTCCCGATCCTCAGGGGCCGCAACGGTGTCGCAGCCGGTACCCCCGTGCTTTATACACTTGCTCATGAGAGTCTCCTCGTCGATGTTGGTATTTTCGAGCTCATCCACGATCTTTCCCTCGTACATGATGAGGATCCGGTCGCAGATATTGAGAAGCTCATTCAGATCGGACGCGTAGAGGAAGATCGATTTACCCTCCTTGGCAATCTCTCCGATGAGTCTGTACAGATCCGACTTGGCCTGAACGTCGATACCCTTGGCCGGGTCGCTCAAGAGGAGGAGCTTCGGATCGATGGGGAGCCACTTGGCGACGACCGCCTTCTGGGCATTTCCCCCGGACAGGGCCGAAACCGGATTGCTCAGGCTGTCGGTCTTCAAAGTCATGTCCTTCACCAGTTTGGAGGCGAGCTTGTTCACCTTCTTCCACCGCAGGAACCAGGGCTGCCCCTTCGAGATATTCTTCGGAAACGTTACATTGTGAAGGACCGACAACCCCATAAAAAGCCCCTCGGTCTGCCTGTTGCCGGGAACCAAGGCTATTCCCTTTCCAATAGCCGTCCTCGGGTGCTTGAGGTCGACCGGCTTGTCCTCGAGATAGATTTTCCCGGTCTTTACCGGATTGTACCCCGCGACGGAGAGCATCAGCTCCTCCTGCCCCTGCCCTTGAAGGCCGGCGAGCCCCACAATTTCCCCTTCCCTTATGGTGAAGCTCACATCCTTGACATTGACATCGTCTCCGATCGATTCGGCCCTAAGGAGCTCCTTTCCGAGCTCCCGGCCGGCGGCGAGCCTCTCGTTCGCCTCCACCGCCCTCTTTCCCGTTATGAGCCGGACTATCTCGTCGTAGTCGACATTCTCGGGATCGGAGAGGTCCACGGTCCCGGCGGTTCTGCCGTTTCGCAGGACCACCACGTAATCGCAGATCTCTTCTACCTCGTGCATCCGATGGGAAATATACACCATGGAGACCCCGGTGGATTTGAGTTCCTGCATCAGCTTAAAGAGGATCTCCACCTCCTCCCGTTCGAGGGCCGAGGTCGGCTCGTCGAGGATGAGAAGGTTCGGGTCCCTCGTCAGCGCCTTGGCGATCTCCACGAGCTGCTGTTCCGAGGCGAGGAGGGTCCTCACCTCCCGTTCCATGTCAAGCCAAGGGCACAACCGGTCGAGATAGTGCTTGGCCCTTTCCTTGATCCGCTTGTTGTCCAGCGCACCGACGGCGCCGGTCGGCTCATTACCTAAGAAGAGGTTCTCCCAAACGGCCAAATCGGGAACGAGGCTGAAGTTCTGGTGGATCATACTGATCCCGGCGTTTTCCGCTTCTTTAGGCGAGGAAAACTGGACCTTTTCGCCCTTGAAGTAGATTTCACCCTCGGTGGGAGGAAAGTTTCCCGTGAGTATTCTCGAAAGGGTGGTCTTACCGGAGCCGTTCTCGCCGAGAAGACCGACGATTCCCCCGCCGGGGCAGAGAAACTCCGCT
>JBKHAJ010000044.1:0-16382 GCA_046542935.1 Spirochaetia bacterium
CCTGGATACCCCCGGGCATAAGGATTTTGCCGAAGACACCTATCGGACCCTTACCGCGGTGGACAGCGTCATCCTGGTGGTCGATTCGGCGAAGGGCGTGGAGGAACAGACCGAGAAGCTCATGAACGTTTGCCGGATGCGGAATACTCCGGTCATCATCTTCGTAAACAAGCTCGACCGGGAGGGTCGGCATCCGGTAGAGCTCATGGACGAGCTCGAAGAAAAGCTATCCATCCGGGTCCGGCCGCTGACCTGGCCGGTGGGGATGGGCGGGAGCTTCAAAGGAGTTTACAACCTCTACGAGCGGAACTTGTATCTGTTCAATCCCGGTAAGACCCAAATCGAGGAAGAGCGCCTTCTTATCGACAACCTGGCCTCTGCCGTTCTCGACGAGAAGCTCTATTCTCAAGCGTCGCAGCTGAGGGACGACGTGGCCCTCATCGAAGGGGTCTACGACAATTTCTCACCCGAGGAGTATCTCGAGGGGGCCGTGGCACCGGTTTTCTTCGGAAGCGCCTTGAACAACTTCGGGGTCAGGGAGCTCTTGGAGACATTCTTGTCCGTAGCTCCCGAACCCATGAAACGGGAATCGGACCAAAGATTTGTCGAGGCGGATGAGGACAAGTTCAGCGGCTTTATTTTCAAGATCCACGCAAATCTCGACCCTCGTCACCGGGACCGGATCGCCTTTCTCCGGGTATGCTCGGGAAAATTCGAAAAGGACAAGATGTATCATCATGTGCGGCATAACAAAAAAATGCGCTTCGCCAATCCCTATAACTTCTTGGCCCACCGAAAGAGCAACATCACCGAAGCCTTCCCCGGCGATGTCGTGGGACTCTACGACCGGGGTGACTTAAAGATAGGAGACACCCTCACCGAGGGTGAGAGCTTTTCATACCGGGGTATTCCCCAGTTCTCCCCGGAGATCTTCAAGCTTTTAGTCAACACGGATCCCATGCGTTCGAAGCAGCTCGACAAGGGAATCCGTCAGCTCACCGAGGAGGGGGTGGTCCAGCTGTTTATCCAAAACCAGGGCCGTAAAAAAATTGTGGGCACTGTCGGCGACCTCCAGTTCGAAGTTATCAACTACCGTTTGGAGAACGAATACGGAGCGGCCTGCCGGTTCGAACGGCTCGGCTTCTCCAAGGCCTGCTGGATCACTTCACAGGACCCGAAAAAACTGAAAGAATTCATCAGATACAAGGATTCCTCCATCGCCTACGACACCGGCGGCAACCCGGTGTACCTGGCGGAATCGGAGTGGATATTGGATAGGATGATAGAGGAGAATCCGGACATCCGGTTCCACTTTACCAGCGAGTTCAAGACCGAACGGGAGCCGGCTCTAGTCTGAGCTCATTCTTTCCGGCATTGCGGCGCGAGGTTCTGTAATGAAGAAACAGCGGGGAAATAATAAAAAACTCTCAGTCAAGAAACTCGGAAAGATCGGTTTGGCCTTGAGCGGCGGGGCCGCCAAAGGGCTCGGCCACATCGGTGCCCTCAAGGCCCTGGAAGAGGTGGGGGTCCGTCCTGCGGTCATCGCCGGTACGAGCGCGGGATCCATTATCGGCGGCATGTACGCGGCCGGTATCGGGACTGACGAGCTCGAAGAAATCGCCATGTCCATGGACCGGACCCGTTTCCGCAGACTCCTCGATCTGACATGGGCACGAGGCAGCATGGTCGCGGGCAACAAGGTCGAAGAGTTCCTCCACGGGATCTTGGGTGATAAGAAAATCGAAAATCTGTCTATTCCCTTCATAGCAACCGCGGTAGATATCAAGACCGGGCGGGGCTTTTACTTTACCGAAGGCTCCCTGGTGGACGCCATCAGGGCGAGCATCTCCATCCCGGGGGTCTTCGAGCCGGTGCGGGCAAACGGGGGCCTCCTCGTGGACGGAGGCGTGCGGCAGAATATTCCCCTCTCCATCCTCAAAGACTACAAGGTAAAGACATTGATCGGAGTGGACGTCTTTCCCAAGCAGCAGCTCGATCCCTCTTGGGAAACCGCCCGGATCGAGCGAAACAAGAACGAGGACAATAAGGACCCCTTCTGGGCCCGGATATGGGACCGGATAACCGGTGAAGAAGAAGAAACCGAGATGAAGCCGGAGGCGGTAAGCCTGACCACCCTGTTGACGCAGTTATTCATGATCGTCACCACTCAGATATCTCAGTACGAAATCAAATACGCTGACCCCGATTTCCTCATCAGCCTGGATATGAGCGACATAGCTCTGTGGGAGTTCTGGCGGGGAAAAGAGGCTATAGAGATAGGGTACCGCCAGGCCAAAGAAACGCTCCGGGGATACGGCTTTCCCGATTAGGGATCGTAGCCGAAACACTCGGTGCCGCCGGCCGATCACAAATCCGTATTGAGGGCGTACTCCAGGTCTAAGAGGGCTATGACGAAGTTGTATTCCTCTTCAAGGAGTGCCGCTTCCGCCTGCTCGAGCTCGAGGGCCGCCTCCTCTACCGTCTGCAGATCGGCGCGGCCGAGCTCGTAATCCTCCTCGGCAATGGATGCGGCTTTCCCGGCGAGCTCCACGTTAAGCCTCAAGACCGATATATACTCCATCCTTTCCTCGAGGTTCTCCACGAGAGATTCGATGGTGAGTTCCGCCGATTTTCGCAATTCCAGGAGTTCCAGCTCCGCGGCCTCGATTTCCACATCAGTCTTGGCCATCTCTTCTCTGAGCCGGGAACCGGGGAGGAGGGGATCGATGGGAAGGGAGAGGCTCAAGCTGAGGCGCGGGTAGGATGAGGACCACACGCCGGAGCTCCCGAACCAGGGATTGGAAAACGGTCCGTTCACCGAGCCGCCTAATGAAAAGGACAGACTCAGATCCGGGGCCATACCCGCCCTCCTGGAGCCCTGAAGGAGCCGGTGCCCCTCGATTTCGGACCGTTTCCTCATCAGGTCAAACCTTCCCTCCAGGTGGCGGCGGATAAGGGCTTCCGCGTCCAAGACCACCTCGGATATTCCGATTTCCCCTTCGATGTCGAGAGTCTCCGCTTTATCGATACCGAGCATGAGCTTGAACTCCTCGATCCGGGTCTCGTACTCCCGCCGGAGCCGTCTCAGTTCAGGTTTGAGATTCTCATAGCTGACTCGGGCGCTCAGGACCTGGTACTCCGATACAAGTCCCATCTCCCAATCCTGCTCGGCCAGGACGTACCTCTTCCGCGCGGCCTCGAGCTTCCTCTCGGAGAGGACAATCCGCCGTTCGGTAAGAATCAGTCCATAGAAGAGCTTTTGAACATCCCGTCGCATCATCTCCCGGGCTTCGGCGATAGAAAGCTTGCCCGTCTCGAAGGCATGACGGGTCTGACGAATCGATGCGAAGAGTTCGCCGCTCAAGTCGAGCCTCGCCTGAAAGCCGAAGCCCGCGGTGAGGGGTGATGTCGAACCGGCAACACTCGCCGAGGTATCCTGATAGGTCAACGATGCCGATCCGGACAAGCCGGGAAGAAAATCGTTGAAGGTCCGCCGGGTCTCTATTTCGAGCTTCCTCTGCCTGAGCTCGGCGCTCCGGAGACTCAGGTTATTCTCTAAAGCAAGATCCACCGCCTCGCCGACGGTAAGGTACCTTTCCTGAATCTCCGCCGGTCCGGCAGGGGCACGCAGCTCCTGTCCAGATCGTCCGTACCTCGGGACCGCCCCTTCCTGTTCGAAGGCGTTTTGAGCGACCGCCGAGGAGGCGGAGAAGAACACTAAAATGATAATGCCGAAGAGCGAGCCGGCCGCAGAAAAAAGCCGGCGGGATACCTGGGTCATGAAGTACTCCTTATCTTGGCGAAGAGGGCGGGATACAGCTCCCGGGCATTACCCCGTACATCCATGGAGTTGAGAATCGTCGGCACGATGAAGAGGGTAAAGAGAGTCGATACGACCAATCCTCCCGATACGGCAATCCCTAAGGGCTGGATGATATTGGTTCCGTCGCCCAAGGCGAGGGCTATGGGCAGCATTCCTAATACCGTGGTCATCATGGTTATAATGATCGGAGGGAGCCTGAGGCGCGCCGCATAGAGTATCGCCTCCAGCTTGTCGGGAAACCTGCTCAAGGACTGGAAGTAGAAATCGATCATGAGGATGGCATTGTTGACGACGATACCGCCCAAGAGGATCATCCCCAGCATCGAGTTGAGACTAATTGTCGAGTCGAATATGAAAAGACTCGCGATGACCCCGATGAACCCGAGGGGAACGGTGACCAACACAACCAGGGGGATGCGGAGTGAATTGAACTGTATCGCCAGAATCAGGAAGATCAGGAGTACGCTCGCCCCGAGTGCGACGAGGAGAGAACGGATGGAATCATCTATGAGCTCCTGGGTATTCTCGAAGCTCATTGCGTACCCGGAGGGAATCTCCAGGTTTTCGTCCAAGAGCTCTCTAATCCGGTTCTCGTATTCCTCCCTCAGATGAGCCGGGGTATCAAAGTTCATCTGCGCGTAGATGTTGAAATTTTCCTGTCCATCCAGGGTAGTGATATTTCGAACCCCCCGCTCCCGCTTCACCGTAAAGAAGTGCTTGAGAGGAACGGCCCTCCCCCGGGAGGGAACGAGGAAGTACTGGAGGTCTTCCTCACTCCGGATACTCCCCTCGGGGAAACTCATAGTGACCGAAACGAGCTCACCCCCCTCGTTCATCTCGATGACCGATGAACCGTGGAGGGCCGTGCGCCCTATCGAGGCAAGACTGGAAACCCCGTATTCGGGAAATCCCTCCATCACCTCCAAACGGGGATATAGGACGATCTCCTCGGAGGTACCGGTAGAAGGATCGGTATAGACATTCCGGTAGAGATCCTCCCCCCGGATGAGATCGGAGACACGCTCCATCAGATTGAGGATCTCATGCTTGTCCGGGCCGGTGATCTTGATCTGCAGATCCAGGATCCGGGGCAGAGGGAGCCGGGAGGGATCCCAGGGCATGATGAAATACCTCCAGGCGGTGGAGGACTGATACTTCTCGTTGAGGATCTCCTGCATCTCGTCGGTCGCCCGGCTGCTGGTAAGGGCAATAATGAAGCTCCCCCGCCTCTCGGAGGTGATCTCGGCGAACACGCTCTCGATTGTATCGGGGTAATTGGTAAGGAGGTCCTCTTCGATAGGAGCGACCGCCTCGAGGAGCTCCTCCTTGGACTCGGAATCGTATTTCATGTATCCGAGGACAATCTTATCGCTCTTCGGCTCGGCGATGATCTCCTGCCGGATTCGAGGTGTCACGAAGATAACCCCGCCCGCGAGGAGGGCGAAGGAGAAGAGGATGAATACCGCCGACGCCGCCCTCGAGCGGAGGAGCCGTCGGAGGAGGAAAACGTATCCCCGGGATATCCCCGCCATGAATCCGTCTGAAATCCTGCTCAACCGGGACTCCCGGAAGAGGGTGTCCGGGGATTTCCTCCTCTGGAATAGATAATAGGCGATGATGGGGATGATCACCAGGGCGGTGACCAGGGAACAGGAGAGAGCGAAGATGACCGTTTTCGCGAGGTCCCCTAACAGCGCATTGGTCAGGGGAGCTGTAAAGGAGAGGGGAAGAAATACGAAGATGCTCGTCAGGGTCGCCGCGATAACCGCCCCCCGGACCTCGACCACCGACTCCGAGATAACCTCCTTAAGCGCGGCTTTTTTTCCCGACTCCTGGACTTCCTTTCTATGGCGGTGGATGTTCTCCATCACCACGATGGAGCTGTCGATGATCATTCCCACCGAGAGGGTCATTCCCCCGAGGGAGATCAGGTTGAGGGATACATCGAAGAGATGCATCAGAATGAAAGAGAAAACCATGGAGAGGGGGATGGACAGGGCAATGATAAGGGTATTCTTGAGCTCCCCGAGGAGAATGATGATGATGCACACCGCGAGGAATGCCCCGAGGAGGGCCGCGCGGACTACATTCCGGATAGCCCGGTTGATGAACACCGCGGGGTCCACGAGAAAATCGAAGCGCACGTGCTCCGGCAGATTCGACCGGGCGTCCTCCATGGCCGTTTTGACATCCTCCGACATCTGCCTGATGTTGCCCCCCGACCGGGGCGTGGCGAAGACCAGGACGGCCCTGCTCCCGTTGCTCCGAAAGAGTTGAGAGGGAAGATCATACTCCACTGTTACGTCGGCGATATCCTTGAGAAGAATCTTCTGGTTCTCCCGTGTATCGACGACGATGTTCTCGATATCGAAAATCGACTCGATCCCGTGCTTAATCCGCACATTGTACTGCTCCCGGTCAACCTGGAAGGAGCCTACGGGAACCGGCTTATAGCTGCTCCTGACCGCCTGGGCAGCCTGGTTCGCCGTCAACCCATAGCCCAGCAGGGCGAGGGGCTTCAGGGTGATGCTCGCGTTGAGCTCTTCGACGTTGACAATCTCCACCGATTCGGCGTCTTCGATGCCGGACAGTCGGGGGCGGAGAACCGGTTCCACGAGATCATACAGGGCTTTCGTCCCGATCTCGTCCGAAGTAATGGAGGCCGCCAGAAAACCCATGTTCTCGGAACTCCAGTGGAAGATCCTGTAGTCCCTCGATTCCTCGGGAAGGGAGGAGTCGATCGCCGACATCGCGTTGTCCACCCGGGTGCGGGCCTCCTCCCCGTCCATCTCCCAGTCGAACTCGATGATGAACCGGGTGCGGCCGTTTCCATACTCCGCCTCGATCCGGTCGGCGTCCCGGATTCCGGAAAGCCGCTCCTCGATAGTCCTGCTGTACCTGTCGTGAAAATCCTCGGCGGTGTAGCCGGGGTGAGAGATAAACACCGCGACCATGGGCTTGCGGGTATTGGGATAGAGCTTGACCGGAAGACGCTGCACCAGGAAGGCTCCCGCCGCCGCGAGCAGGACGAATAAGAAGAGGATACCCCTTCTCCGAGTAAAGATGAGGTTCATCATACTCTTCAGTTTCCCTCGATCTCTACCGGGTCGCCGTCGTTCAGCATACGGCTGGAATTAGCGATCAACCTTTCATCCGCCGCAAGTCCTTCGAGTACGGAGACTTCCTCTCCGTACTCACCACCGACCGTTATCTCCCGCAGTGAAGCCCGGCCGTCCCGGTAGATCCAGACATGGGGCTTACCGTACTTCCTTTCGATATACCGCCGGTCGATGACGATTCCCCAGAAGGAGTCGACCCGGAGTTCCACCCGGACGAACCTGCCGAGGCGGAAGGCGGCGCCGCCGGTGTAGCGGACTTCCACATCGTAGAGGCCGGTGGAGTAGTCGGGAAGGACCGCGATACCATGGACTCTCCCTTCCGCGGAGCCCTCGGGTCCTAGTACGGTGACCCGTTCCCCTACCCGGATACGCCCGATATCCTGGTCCGAAACCCCTATGACTGTTTTGACCGCGGATATGTCCGCCACAGTGAGCAGCCGCGCGCCTGCATTGACGGGATCGCCCGGTTCCAGCGCCGCCTCCGTAACCACCCCGGACGTCCGGGCGGTGATTTCCACGGGACGGTAACTCCGGCTCGCCTCATCCCGCTTGAGAGTAACGAGAACCGCCCCCTCCCGAATCCGGTCTCCCGGACTTACGAGGATCGATTCGACTACCCCGGAAATGGGTGCGTAATGATCGACCTCCCGTACCGGTTCGGACCGGGCCCCGTAGTAGATGCGGTTGAAGACTTCCTTCTCCTCTACCGGAACCAGGCTTACCGTCGTCGGTTCCTGTGCTCCGAGGCACGGAGTTAGGAGGAGAAGAACAGCACCGAGGAACCCTCTTCGTAATTGTTTCCTGCGACTTTTCATTATACTTCTCATCCTATACGACCTCCGGAATTATTGTACCGGGTGTCCCGACCACGGCATATTTTAAAATTGCCGAGAGTATACCAGAGGGAGATGATTTTTTCCAGGGCGCCCGGGGCCGGACCCTACTAGGGTGTTTTCCCTACTCCGGCGGCGGGGCTTTAGGCAGGGGCGTTCCCTCGGGCTCGCCTTTGCGGACCAGACCCATTATGACGAAGGCGATGACCATGCATGCCCCGGCGAACAAGAAAATGGATCGGTAGCCGAAGAGGTCGATAAGCCCGCCGGTGACGGGGGGACTCAGTATGGCCGCCGCCTGGGAGAAGGTGTAGTAAAGGCCCGTGTAGATCCCCATATCGGCGTAGGTGGCCATCTGCCACAGCATGGGGAAGGAGTTGGTAATAACGGCGACCCAGAACATCCCGAAGAGGAACATCAGAAACCAGAAGCTGATAAGGACCGGGGTCCCGGTCAGCCCCATACCCCGGACCACGGGGGCGTGGAAGTAGACGAGGAGAAGGACTATCGTAAGCGCGATCAGGGAAATGCGGATGAGCTTTTTCCGCCCTATCCTGTGGGCGAGGATTCCCGAAGGGATCGCGAAGATCGCGTAAGCGATTCCAACCATCCCCGCGGCGAAGGCGGCGGTCCCGGTGGTGGTCCCGATGATCTCCACAGAGTAAAGACCGATAAACGGAAGAACCCCCTGGTATCCGAAAAACCATAAGAGAATTGAGAGCAATATCCAGAAACCGCTCTTGTCCGATTCGGCGAAGATGGTCTTCAACGACCGGATCAGGGGGATCCGCTTTTCTCCCTCGATATCCTCCGGTTTCTTCTCCCGGATGAAAGCGAAAAGGAGGATTGCGGCGATGACCACAAGGACCCCGGAGATAGGAAAGGGGAGAACGTCCTTGATCCGGCCGATCCCCGGCCAGTCGACATAGACGTCCATGAGCTTGGCCAGCCCCACGGTGCCTAAGATCGCGGCTATCCCGCCCATGGTATTGATGACCCCGTTCGCCTCGGAACGGTACTCGCCGGGAATTGTGTCGGGCATCAGCGCTACCACCGGCCCCCGGGCGGCCTGCTTGAAGACGTTCAACAGAAAGATCACAATGACGAGAAAGGCCAGCGATTTCAGGGCCGCGAAGGGAAGCATGGAAAAGAAAACCGCGGTCAAGGGAAGGGTCACGATGATGTAGGGCATCCTCCTCCCGATTCTACTCCGTGTCCGGTCTGATGCCGCCGAGATGATAGGGATGAGGAAAAGCGCGAAGATGTTGTCCAGGGTCATGACCGTACCGATCAATCCCTTCGACCCGATAAACCTGCCCAAGAATATCGGCACGTAGGTATCGTAGAGGGGGTCCATGAGCCCCATGGTAAAAAACCCCATGCCGATCAAGAATGTTATCCCGTAGTACGCCTTCATTCCCCGGTCGGTTCCGCTTTTCATTGGGGAAAGTATACACCGCCGGGGATAACCGGCCAACGAAAATTTTCCGTTCTTACACAATTTTTACATTTGTTTTACACTGGTTTCACTCACCGCGGCGGCGGGAGCGGTAGATTGGAAGCGTAAAGTCAATCGAAGTTTGGAGGTCTTGAAATGAAGAA
This sequence comes from Spirochaetia bacterium, assembly GCA_046542935.1. Taxonomy (GTDB): domain Bacteria; phylum Spirochaetota; class Spirochaetia; order SPDA01; family CAZSGZ01; genus JBKHAJ01. The sequence goes on from JBKHAJ010000044.1 coordinate 9,378, forward strand.
GATTGCATTTTTCGTTACCCTGTTTACCGTTCTCGTTCTCGGAAACGGTATCGTCTACGGCGGAAACGTCGATCTCGAGGTATCGGTATCCAACCCGTATCTCTTAGTCGGAGAGACGCAGAACGTATACTTGAAAGTGGGGCTTACCGGAACCGAGCCCGCCGATACACTAGTCAGGCCCACCGCCAATGTGGCCGTCGTCTTAGACCGGTCGGGATCGATGGACGGGGAAAAACTCCGCCGGGCCAAGGAAGCGGCCCTCCTCGCCGTGGATATGCTCGAGGACACCGATATTGTTTCCATCGTCACCTACGACGACACTGTGCAAGTCTTAGTCCCCGCCACCCGGGTCTCCGAACGGAGATACATCCGAAGGCGAATCGAATCGATCCATGCGGGAGGATCCACCGCCCTGTTCGCCGGGGTGAGCAAGGGGGCCGACGAGGTCTCTAAGTTCTTAGACGGCCGGAACGTCAACCGAGTCATCCTCTTGAGTGACGGACTCGCTAATGTGGGGCCCGATTCTCCGATGGCCCTCGGGAACCTCGGCGAGGCCTTGAAGCGCACCGGTATCTCGGTGACCACAATCGGGCTCGGACCTCGGGTACAATGAGGACCTGATGGTCCGTTTAGCCCAAAAGAGCGACGGGAACCACTCCTTTGTCGAGAATACCGCGGATCTCGCGAGGATCTTTCAGTACGAATTCAAAGACATCCTCTCGGTCTCCGCTCAGGACATTCGGATCGAGATAACCTGCTCTGAAGGGGTCAGGCCGATTCGGGTCCTAGGAAGGGACGCCGAAGTGATCGGGAACCGTGTCTACACCTCCATAAGCCAGCTCTACGGTTCGAAAGAGCGGTACCTCTTAGTAGAGCTCGAGGTCCTTCCGCGGGACGAGGGGAACAGACTGAACGTCGCCGATGTGAGCATCGAGTACAACGATATCGAAACACAGCGCCGAGAGCGGCGGGCGGCAAAAGGCTCGATAAGCTTCACCCGCTCCGACGCTGTAGTGGAAACTTCGAAGGACGCGCCTACCATCGTAGAGGCGGTCAAGCAGATCGCCGCTGAGACCGCCGAGCAGGCCATCCGGCTCCGTGACGAGGGCAGGGTCGGCGAGGCCCGGGAACTCTTGGAAAAGAACGCCGTGTTCCTCTCCGAAGAGGCGGAGGGGCTCGACAGCGAGGAGCTCAAAGGGTTAAGTGCCTCGAGCGGGGCGGACGCCTCGGTTATCGAAGACGAAGCCGAATGGAACGCCAACCGAAAGCGGATGAAGGCGGAGAATTACGAGGTCCAGAGCCAGCAGAGTTACTGACGGATAGAGACGCCCGGTACACACTGCCGGCCTCGGTCTCATGACCGCGGCCGGCTTATCTTATAAGGTGGAAACTGGTGGTTAATGGAAAGCTGATTATCATTTTTCTGATCTTCACCATCCTCCCGGTGGGACTCATCATCCGGCTCGGCGTGGCGAGTGTGAGAGAAGAACACGACCGGAACCGGCAACAGCGCACCGTTTTATCATACCGGAACCTGGAGCTCCTAGGGAGGACCCTTGAATCGGAATTCCTGCGGCTCGAGAACGAGCTCCTTGCCTTGTCGGCCTTCAGCGGTTTATCCTCCGACGAGATACGAGGTGTGACCCGGGAGCAGCCGTTGGTCCGGCAGGTTTTCGTCTTCACCCCCGCCGGGACCCTCTCCTACCCCTCGGAGTCCGAACCCTTAAGCTCTCGGGAAATCGGGTTCCTCGAGCGCACCCGGGAAATCGGACTGTCACCGGGGCTCTTCCGTGGGGCGGGAGAAGACCGGGCTTCGGTCCGTCACGGCTGGTACACCTGGTACCTGGGCGAGGGGATCAACTTTATCTTCTGGCGAAGAACCGAAGCGGGGGGAATCGAGGGGGTCGAGCTCAACCGGATGGCGGTCATAGCGCGGATCATAAGCGCCCTTCCCCATGAAATGCCGAACGGAGTGGATACCGAACAAAGCGGCGGCTCGTACCGGATCGTGCTCGAGGATATCTCGGGACAGACCGTCTATCAATGGGGCGGCTATGATCCCAAGGAGGATGACGAGCCCCGGGCCGCGATTCCCGCGCCGTACCCGGTGTCGGCCTGGAGGCTCCGCTCGTTCTCCGGTCCCTACGACGGGAGGATTGCTCCCGCCCGAAAAGCGGCCCTCGCCTCCCCGTTCGCGGCCCTCGCCCTCGCCGTAGCGGGACTTGCCGCCTTTCTCTACCGGGAGAGCACCCGGGAGAGCAGAGAGGCATTGAAGAAGGTGAGCTTCGTCAATCAGGTATCCCACGAGCTCAAGACGCCGCTGACCAATATCCGCATGTACGCGGAACTCTTAGAAGACCGTATGCCCGGGGACGATCCTTCGGCGCGAAACTACCTGTCGGTGGTCGTCTCGGAGAGCAACCGATTGAGCAGACTCATAAACAACGTTCTCACCTTCGGAAAAGAGCAGAAGGGGACCCTCCCCTTTAGGCCCGTCGAGACCGAGCCCGACCGGGTGATAACGAAGGTCTGTGAGACCTTTACTCCCGTCCTCGAGACGGCGGGTATCCGGACCGAGATCGAGCTTGGCGCGCCGGGGACCGCTTTGGTCGATCCGGATCTCATCGAACAGATCGCGAGCAACTTGATAACCAATGCCGAGAAGTATGCCGCCGCGGGGGAATATGTAGGTATCCGGACCCTTCGTGAGGGGGAGAGCTATATCCTGGAGGTTCGGGACAAGGGTCCGGGAATTCCGCAGGCGGCACGGGAACGGATCTTCCGCCCCTTCTACCGGCTTAGCAATAAGCTCACCGACGGGACCGCCGGCACCGGCATCGGCCTCTACATCGTCAGGAACCTGGCCCGGCTGCATGGGGGCGGTGCCCGGGTCCTTCCGACGAATATCGGTGCCGAGTTCGAGGTGCGCCTTCACGCCCCCGCCGTTTCGAAAGTCAGCGAGGAGAAAGAGAAATGAAGATACTGATAGCCGAGGATGACCGGTTTACCCGGAAGGGCCTTACCGATATTTTCGAGCAGGAGGGGTATACCGTTATCGCCACCGACAATGGGGAAAAGGCACTCAAACTCTTCCGTATCGAGCGGCCGGATTTCGTCTGTCTCGATATCATGATGCCCGGCCGGAACGGATACGATGTATGCCGGGCCATCCGGAAGGACGACGCCGAAGTCCCGGTCATATTCTTAAGCGCGAAGTCGGAGGAGATCGACAAGGTATTAGGACTCGAGCTCGGAGCGGACGACTATATCTCAAAGCCTTTCGGAGTCAAAGAAGTAATCGCCCGGATTCGTGCCGTAACCCGGCGGAGCCTTGCACGTAATCCCGGGGAGCGGCCCGATATCGTGATATTAGCCGAGAGGGAGCCCTTCGTTATGGACGATCTTACCGTCTTTCCCGCGGAACTCCGGGCGGAGAGGGAGGGATATTCCATCGACCTGAGCCTTCGGGACGTCAAGCTCCTGATCACTTTCGCGGAAAACCGGGGGAGGGTCTTAGACCGGAACACCCTCTACACAGCCGGTTGGGGAGAACCCTCGATGCCCGACTCCCGAACCTTAGACCAGCACATCTCGCAGCTCAGGCGAAAGGTCGAAGGGGACCCGAAAAACCCGTCGATCATTACCACCGTCCATGCCGCGGGATACCGTTTTCCGATGAACCGATAATTCGATATATTTTTTTGTTATTAAAATATTCTACCCTTCATGTTATACTGCAAATCAGGAGGTTTATGATGAAGAACAGAGGGCTTCTTGTTATCGTCGTCGTCATCATCCTTGCGTTTGCAGGATGCGCCACCACGGAACAGTACGTTCCCTTTCCCGACCAATCGGTAGAAGTGGAGGATCCCGAAAAAGGAAGGATCTATGTGCTTCGTCCCGATTTCCTCGGAAGTGCGGTCAAAATGAATGTTACCGCCGATGAGACCCTGATAGGGACAACAACAGGCGGGGGATATCTCTGCTGGGAAACGGTTCCCGGAATGATCACCATAACGGGCCATGCGGAAGTCGACCATTCCATAGATCTTTCGATCCAGCGGGGGAAAGCCTACTACATCAATCAGGCCATGAGGATGGGGGTCTGGGTTGCGCGAAACGAGCTGATAGAGGTTTCTTCACAGGAGGGAAAGGAACTGCTCCAATCCTGCTCGCCCCCGAACGTTATCTTGGGGGAATAAGCCGTCATCAGGCAGTCCCCACTCGTGTCCCGCACCTGGCGAAACTGCGCCTCAGATAGTACACTTAAGCAATGAAGGATCGATATCGCGTTGTAATCGCCGGTGCGGGGCCGGCGGGCTGTATCCTCGCACGGGACCTTGCCCGGGCGGGTATGGACGTAACGGTTTTTGAAAAGGGTATCTACGAAGAGCTCGGCCACGACTGGTCCGATGCCGTCGAAAGGTCCGCCCTCGAGGAAGCGGGATTCCCGCTTCCCCCGGAAGGGAGTGTCCACACGGGTCCCCTGGTAAAGACCTCGGACGCCGGCGGAACCCGCGGAAACGGATCGGCCGAGGAGATCTTCGAGGAACACGGGTATCCCGAGATGGAGGTATGGGCCCCCGACTATTCCTGCGCGAAGAAAATACATTTCCGCTACATCACCACCGACCGGAGGAGTTTAGGTAAGCTCCTCGCTCGAAGTGCGGAGGAGGCGGGGGCCGAGTTTCTTTATCGCCGTGAAGCCGAGCGACTCCTCCATTCCGATTCCGAAATAACGGGAATCCGGGTCAGGAACTTGGAGGACGGATCCGAGAGTACCGAGAAAGCCCATATAGCGGTGGATGCGGCGGGTTTCGCCGGGGCCCTGCGCTTCGGTCTTCCCGGGAGCCTCCCCTCCGCGGCGGAGCTCCGCCGGCCCTTCAGGCCCGGAGATTTCGCCCGGGTTTTCCGCACCGTACGCATACGGCTCGGGGATGTTGCGGACGAGATCCGGGACCATTACCGGTATGGATACCGAACCGGCTATCAGTGGGTACAGTACCTCAACGACCGGGAAATAGACGTGGGCGCCGGGGTCAGGGACGATCCCGCGAATCCGGATCCCCGGGAAATCGTCGAAGAATTTATCGCCCGGCATCCCTCGATATCGAACCGGGAGGTCCGGGGAGGAGGGGGGCGGTGCCTCGTAGGAAGATCCCCTTACAGCCTGGTTACCTCCGGATTTCTCGCCCTCGGGGACTCGGCGGGACAGACGATACCGATGACCGGCTGCGGAACCGGCGGCGCCATGGCCGGGGCTCGGCTTGCCGCCGCGGTCCTCATCCGCGCCGCCGAGGCGGGCCGAAACGACATCGCCGCCCTGTGGCCCTACTGCTACGGATGGTTCGTGGAGTCGGGGCGGGGCGCTTCCTACGCCGCACTGACCGCTCTGAGAAACAGCCTTCAAACTTTGAGCCACGGAGAAATCTCCTACCTCTTTGGAAAGGACATCCTCGATTCCCGGATGCTGACCGCATCTATTAACGGCAGCTTCCTCGAGCCGGGCCTCGCCGATAACGTCAAAGCCCTCGTCCGCGGAATTACCCGCCCGGGGCTCCTCCTGAATCTGAGCCGGGCGATCTCTCTCGGTCGAAAGATATACCGGCACTATCTTTCCTATCCCCGAGAGTACGATCAGGCGGTTTTCGCAAGGTGGGCAGCAGGGGCGGACGCACTCTTCGACACGATCGGACCGGAGACATAATCATGCCCTTACTGCGCCGCAAAAAGAAAAAAGACGAACCCTCGGAACCTCCTCTTTCCCTCGAGCAGGCACTCTTCCGGGCCCTCTTCCCCGGCTCTGAAGGAACGGCCGGGGAAATATCCTTCGGCGATTTCCAGAGGGTCCTCGAAACATCCGGCCCCGGGAACATCCTCTTCGGGTACGGGGGGAGCAACGAACTCCGTTTCGCCGTTGTCCGGCCGGGCCCGGAGCCTTCGGACGGCGCCGGAACGGATAAACGGCAGGTTTCTCATCGTCGTCTCGCCGCTTTTGTCTCGCTCTCTTTCGAGGGGAGTAGATCGAACCGAACGAAAACGCTCGATCCCTGCCTGCTCGTAGAAAACCGATTCGACCGGGAAATGCACGAGGGCGTGCTCTGGATCACGGCGGAGTATAGGATCTTCGCATTCCCCGATAAACAGGAAGAAATCTACGTCGCCGTCGAAGGAATGACGGCGGTTAGATTCCGAAAGAAGCTCGATGAAGAGGAGGAATTCCGCCGCTATGTGAGGGAATTGATCGAGTCGGAAAATTTCGGACTCCGGGACTCCGCCGAAAGGAGGAGCCGTATCGATCTGACGCGGCCGCTCGATTTCCCGGCGGGCTATACTCTGCTTCCCCGTCGGGCTCCGGTGGGGAAAAGCACAGCCGAAGTCCGCTTCGAATCCGTCGAAGCGGCGGAATACACGGGTCCGACAGGCGCGGCCCCCGGAGAAGAGTTTTGGTTCACATACACCTGCCGATTCGCCGCGGGGTCCGGCCGGGTCTATTATTCCGTTCCTCTTCGGACAAAGACGGAAGCCCACACAAAATATTTTTCCGTCCTCCTCTCCGCGCTTGTCAAATACGCAGCCGGATTCACTCAGCGGGAGATAGGGTCCATCAAGGCGGGAGGAAAAACGACCGCTCCCCCTAAGGATTCGGACCTCGAAAACTCCGTCCGCATCAAGGCCGGGATCTACATGGAGGAGAAAGCCTTTCCCGTGTTGATCCATGTGACACCCTCCTTTATCGGGGCGGCCGCGGCCTCCCTCGACAAACCGGAGGAAACCGCGGACCAAAAGGAGCAGAAGGGTGACAAGGGTGACGGCCGGGCCTGCTCCGATGCGCTGCTTGGTCTTCTTTCGCTCAACCAATCCCTCCTCATGAGCGGGGTGGAGGGGATAGACCGGGCAGGGGTGTTCGCCGAACGGACCGAGTTGATCAGGGTCGCCGAACTCTTGAATCTCCTCGGTCCGGAAGATTCGCGAAAGATCGTACAAAACCTCTTTTTAGCGCGG
>JBKHAJ010000321.1:0-2968 GCA_046542935.1 Spirochaetia bacterium
TCACCCGCAGGGCTGAGGATGCCGGCAAAGAGATACTTACCGGAAGGAGAGGAGAACCTATCCCGGGGACTTTCCGCCCCGCTAACCGCCGAAGATTTCCTCCGGTTTCCCGAGATTAGGACCAAGGAAGTAAAACCCCCGTGTAGACCCCGGCGTTCGCCTAGGCTATACTTTTTCCATGGTGAAGATCCCGATCGATACAATCCTCGATTCTTATCCCGCGGTACAGGCGGTGTACCTCTTCGGCTCGGAAGGAGGGTCGATCTCGTTAACCTGCGGACCGTGTCCACCGTATTCCAAAAAGAGATTACCTGTTTCGGAATAAGGATTTTTACCGCCCCGGGAGGGCATGCGAGGTATGAACGACGTCGTCCTAGCAAAGGCCGGGAGCATACAGAAGTGCATCGGCCGGTTTACCGAGATTGCCGTGAAATCGGAATACAGGTTGCGTGGTCGACCGCCGTCTTAAACATTAATCCAGATACGCTGCGACGGAAGCTAAAACCCCGGGCGGGGAAACAGGCTTAGTGAGGACATCGTAATAGTCGATGTTTTCCGTCGAGTTTTCCTTCAAGAGAGCGGCATTCCCGGTCACGAAGATGATACCCGCGGGAACACGGGATTGGATCGTACGGGCGGCATCGATCCCGGTCTTCTCGCTCTTGAGCATGATATCCATCAAAATAAGGTCCGGGCGTTCCTCGAGGGCCAAATCGACGGCGGACTGATAATCGACCGCGGGAGAAATGCACTCGTAGCCCGCCTTTTCCAGGGTCCTCCGGAGCGCAAGGGCCAGGAGAAGTTCATCTTCTACAATCAATATCTTTACCTTGCCCATTCCTTCGCTCCAGAGGTTGAAAACCGGATCGTAACGAGAATGCCGTCGGGCCGGCCGAATTCCGCCTCTCCCCCGATCTGCTGTGTCAGAATCTCGATCAGCTCCAGCCCGAAATCGCTTAGATATAGATGGACGTCCTCCTTAAAAGATTCCGGGACGTACGTTGACGAATCTATTTCGATCACCAGGGAATATTCCCGGTCTCCGGCGGGACTCACGGAAATTTTGATCCCGCCGCCGGCACCCCGAACCCCTGTGTGCTGGAACAATCCTGAAATGATTTCCCCGGCTATCAGTCCGAGGGGAACGGCAATGCTTACGTCGAGAAAGAGTACCTCTCCGACAACGGCTGTCCGGCAGCCGTCTTTTCCGCAGTAAATACGTTGCAGCTCTTGTGTTAACCTGCGCAAAAAAATCATAAAATCGAGACGGGAGAGATCCTCGTGTTCATACAGAATATTGTGAATCATCCCCATGGCGAGAATACGGTCGGCGGTTTTTCTCAATCCGGTTTCGGCTTCTTGGGGACTCTTTAGAGTATCAAGCGGCAAGAGAATAAGACTGTTGATGAGTGATAGATTATTACGGACCCGGTGGTGAACTTCGTGAAGAAGGGTCTCCTTCTGCCGGAATGATTCGGTCAGCCGTTCTTCCGCCCGCTTCCGCGCGGAAATATCTTTCGCGAAACTGAGAGAGTAAAATTGCCCCCCGTATGTTAGATAGGTTACGGTAACCTCGACGGGAAAAAGGGACCCGTCCCTGCTCCGATGAGTCGACTCGATAGTTACGGCGCCGGTATCGCGCATTCGCTGCCGATGTATTCGCCAGCTTTCCTGAGTAAAAGTAGGGTCGATATCGAACACCGTCATACCGGTCAATTCTTCCTTCGAGTACCCCAGCTTGCTGCATGCGGTTTTATTTGCCCACTCGATCATCCCGTCTTTATCCCGAATTCTGAAAGCGGAAATCGCGGCGTTCTCGAGGGAATAATCTTTGATGTACAGTTCCCGCTCGAGTGTTTTCCGTTCCGTCTGATCGAGAACCGTCGAGTTAAGGAGGATTTTTTCTTCAAGAGATACGGGACTGCTGAAAACCGCCACATCCCGGATGCCCCTGTCTTTCGTCCGATGCCGGAACTCGAAGTAGTTCTGACCCTTCTCACGGGCAGTCGACATATTCTCCCTGATTTCTTCTTTCGTAAGGACATTGATGTCGAAAATAGTCATTGCTTTCAATTCATCGAGGCCCCATCCGTAGAAATCGACCGCCGATTGATTAGCGTCGTTTATCTTTCCCGTTTCCGGTTCTATGATGAGCCGGGGAGCGAAGGAATCTTCGAAGAGGGCCCGATACCAGGACTCACTCTCAGCCAGATCGTTCTCCACTCTCCGATATTCCCTCTGATTCAGGAAAATTCTCACGATAAGCAGGAGGGCGACGGGAAAAACGGCAAGAACCGTAATTCCGATGGTCCCGAGTACTCGGAGTCCTAAACCTTCGGGCAGCAGGAGCTGAAGCCCCAGCATCACGATATGGATTGCTACACCGAAGAGCCATACCCCTAAGTTGGTCTCCCAGAATCTGTACCGACAACGCAGGTAATAGACAGCCGTCCCCGCTAAGGCCGACTCGGCTACAACGAGCACTCCCGGCAGAGCACCCGCCCCTCCCAGGTACAGGCGGAATCCGCCGCTTATCAGCGCCGAAATCGCTGCTGGAATCCATCCGCCCATGTATCCCGCGGCGCCGAGGATAATCGACCTCCCGTCGTAGATGACCCCGGGGGCGAATTCCATAGGCGTGAGCATCCCCACTATTGTGAATCCGCCGAAGAGTATACCGGATATGATACGGGAAAGAGTAAGCCGGTCTCGGAGCGCCCGGTTGACCTGATCATGGACCACTATGAGAGCCAGAAGGATTGCGACATTCTGTATCAAGCTAAGCACGAGCACTCGGTAGACGACTCCCAAAGAAAGCATTCTGCGAATTATTCTAAGTCTTCAACCTCGAGCCGTTTTTGTCAAACCCGGGGGCCATATAAATAAGCCGCGGCTGCTATAGCCCCTCCGCCTCGGCGACGTCCTCGTCGGTGATGAACTTGTCCCTCCGGTGGGCGGTGTAGAGGCG
>JBKHAJ010000322.1:0-2960 GCA_046542935.1 Spirochaetia bacterium
TTGTTCTCTCCCGTCGGGAAATATGCGGGCCATGAGGGTCAAAAACCTTCCCTCGGCCTCGGGGGGGAAAGGTTCTCCCGGTTCGAAGATCCGCCATCCCGAGCTGTCGGGGTGGTGCCCCGCGGCGTTATCGGAGAGGATATAATAGAAGTATATATCGCCGTCGGAGGGGGTTGAAACCTCGACCTCGATCCGTTTGATCCGACTCCCGGAGTACCCGAGATCGAGGGGGCGGGTTACCACCGTCCCCAAAGCCCCGCTGAACCTATCCAGAGCCGGCTCCTCTACAAAATGCCGGGTCAAGCGGAGCTCGTCGAGAAATCCTGTAAAGAAGGGGGCTATCTCCACCGGCTCGTTCGAGTAGGTGCCGATGGAAGGGAGTAAGACCGAACCGTCCTCTTCGCCGCTCCTGCTGGCGTAGGCTACCGCTTCAGGATTTCCGTTTACGAGATATTCGATCAAACCTGTCTCCTCGTCGAAGCGGATGAGGTGATGGTTCCATTCCCTCGGGATCAATCGGGTCAACCCTTCGAGCTTGACTGTCCGTTTCGGATCGAGAAAATCGGTAAAAACATTGCTGAATTCCCAGACCAGCCTGCGCTCCCGGACCGAACATCGTATCATCTGAGGAATAATCCTCCCGTTTTCCCCCTCGGCGCCCTTCCAGGAGAGAATTACTTCGCCGTCCTCCAGCGCGGCGGGATAGAGCCAAAATTCCAGACTGAAATCACCCCAGCTCCTCCCCCGGCTGAACAGGGAACGCTCTGCCGGGACGAGGCTGACCGAATTGGAACGGCGAAAGACCCCCGCCCCCGATCCGAGTTTCCGTACCCGCCCGGTCACGTCCGCTCCGGGAGCCTCGACAAGATAATTCCCCGCGTCGTCGAGTAAGGGGGTCCGGTTGAAGTGGAGGAGAAAATCGGTAGCGGGGTCCGCCCGGTACTCTCCGTCGGCGAGGAGAATATCGGTGTACCCCCGCCTTCCGGTTTCCAACCGGACACCCGATGAGTGGACGATATCACGCCAATTGTCCTCCCTTCCGAGAATAATCTCTCGATCCAGGGGAAAGGCGGGGTAGGCCGTGCTAATAATGAGAATACACATAATGACGAATTTCATAGGTCCGCTTCTCTATTATCGTCATTTTTCATACTTCCTATATATGCTACACTGTATCCGTGGATAAACAAAAGGTCCTGAGTATCCTTTCCGCGCCGTTTCGCTATCTTCTGATCGGTCTTATTTTTCTCTATCAAAAGATCATCTCCCCCGCTCTCCCGGGATCGTGTATCTATACCCCGACCTGCTCGACCTACGCGATTCGGAGCTTAAGGACTCACGGCCTCTTCAAAGGCTTCGCCCTCGCTATAACCAGGATCTTCCGCTGTGCCGGAGGGCTCTATACCGGCGGGGATGATCCGGTGCCCGAAAACTTTTCCTTCGCCTACATTAGGGACCGGTACCGAAAATTCCGGCGGGGCCGGAAAAAGGGAAAACAATCATCCTCCGGTGAAACCGGTCCCGATTAGGAAGACTTCGAACGATTCCGTTCGGGAGGCCTTCGGTTTTATCTGCCGGGCCGAGTCGAACATCTTCCGCATCCTCTCTAAGAGCTCCCGTTCGTCTCCCCCCTGAAAGATTTTGATCGCCGAGGACCCCCCGGGCCGAAGCATCCCGGCCACGATATCGAGAATTACCGCGGCAAGAGTGTAGGACCGGCCGGTATCCACCGTACGGTTTCCGGTGGTGGCCGGGGCGGCGTCGCTCAGGATACAGTCGTAGGGTCCCCGCTCCGCTATACGCTTCCGAATTTCCGGATCGGTGAAATCTCCCCGGATCGGAAACACCTTGCCGCGTCCGGCGAGGGTCTTCGCCGGACAGAGATCCACCGCGGTAACGGAGCCTCTCCCCCCGAGCTTTTTCAAAACGAAGAGGGACCAGCTTCCCGGAGCGGCGCCGAGGTCCAGGACGTTCATCCCCGGGGTGATAAGGGTGTACTTCCGCTGAATCTCCTCGAGCTTGTACACCGACCGCGCGGGGTACCCTTCTTTTTTGGCCCGAAGAGTGTAATGATCCGATTTGTCTCTCATACCTTGACGCTGCCCCATATCACGTGAATGCTTATCCCATGGACGAACAGTATACCCGCCGCCTGAAAAAGATTGAAGAGATACTCGCTCGATGGCTTCCGGAAAATCCCGGTTCCTCCTGGGTACGCCGCGCGGCCGGCCCCTTGGAGACTGGGCCCTCCGGAGAGTCATTGAATTCCTTGATCGATCCGGGCAGGGATCTCCTGAACAGGGGCGGTAAACGGTGGCGCCCCATGCTCGCCCTCCTCATAGCCGAGCTCCTCGGAGAAGGCCCCCTGGCGGCGGAGCTCGCCCCTCTCGTGGAGTTCGCCCACACCGGAAGCCTCATCATCGACGATATCGAGGACAACGCCGACATGCGGAGGGGGCGAAAGACGGTCCACCTCCTCTACGGGACCGACACCGCTATCAATGCGGGCAATTTTCTCTACTTTATGAGCCCCTCAGCGATAGATTCTATCGAAGCCCCCGATTCACTGCGGCTGAGGCTCTATCGGACCTACACTTTAAATATGCGCCGCCTCCACTTCGGACAGGGGATGGATATCTACTGGCACAGGAACCCCATGATCTTCCCCCCCCTCGCCGATTATTATCAAATGTGCCGTTTCAAGACCGGGTCCCTCGCCCGCTTTTCGGGGCAGGTCGGTATGATAACCGCGGGAGTTTCCGAGGAGGACCCCACCTTCGAGCTCCTCTGTAGGGCATGCGAGACCCTAGGGGTCGGTTTTCAGATCATAGACGACGTTATCAATCTGTCCACAGGAAATCCCGGAAAGGCGAGGGGGGACGATATCGTCGAGGGGAAAAAGAGCCTTCCGGTTCTTCTTCATACCACCGAACATCCGGAGGATATCGAACTGATCACCG
>JBKHAJ010000045.1:0-16301 GCA_046542935.1 Spirochaetia bacterium
ATCGGCAAACTTTCCTGAAGGGTAGTAGGTGATATACCTCCGAAAAGCGTAGAGGGCTTGGGCGTACTTCTTTGCGCTCATGTAGTACTCGCCGATACGGAAGAGCCCGGCCTCTGGGTCCTCCTGCTGTGCATCCGCGGACAGAAGATTCTGCACTTGGTTGTGCATTCTCCTGAGTTGATTGGAGAAAACCTTGAGCATCTTCATGATAATACGGGTATTCTTCGACGCTAAAGCTTCGAATTCCGGAACGGTAAACTCGATGACATTGGAGGGGGTCAAGACCACTGCGGTTTCCTCACGGGGATACCTACCGAGGGCCGATTTGACCCCGAAGAATTCCCCGGTCTGGATCATATCCTGCATCTCTTGACCCGATTCGACATCCGTGGATTTGAGACTGACCCTGCCGCTCTTCAAGATAAAAATCTTCTCGTTCAGATCGCCCTGGAAGTAAATAATCGAGTTTGCCTTGAACTGAATAGCCTTTGGCGACATAGAAACTCCTGTGGCTTTATGGATGCACGTATTAAATCACTGTTAAAATTGTACGTTCCTAACACTCAGGTGTCAACAAGCCGATTAATTCCAATATCGGCATGGACCATAGGATTTCTAACGGAAAAACTTTTCACATCGCTCCCTTACATGTATAGTTTTACTATGATCGATCTTCATACCCACTCCACCGCCTCAGACGGAATGCTCACGCCGGAAGAGCTCGTCGATCTGGCGGCTGAACGGTCCCTTACCGCCTTGGCACTTACCGATCACGATACCGTGGCGGGACTCGATCGGGCAATGGCGGCGTGTGCTCGTCACGGCATCACCTTCATTCCCGGAATCGAGCTCGAGGTCGATTACACGAACGGAGAATTCCATCTCCTGGGTCTCGACATCCGCCGATGGGAGGAGGGTTTTCAGCGGGAGATAGTCAAGCTCCAGGAAAACCGGGACAGACGAAACATGAAGATAGTTCAAAACATGCTCGAGGCGGGAATCAAAACCGACTATACCGAGGTAAAGAAGATCGCCTCCGGGGATGTCGTCGGAAGACCCCATTTTGCCAGGCTCCTCGTGAACAAGGGGGTGGTGGGATCGGTTTCGGAGGGTTTTTCGAAGTTTCTTTCCCCGGGAAAGCCATTCTACGAGGCCAAAGAGACAATCCCATTGGAGACCGCCTCCGATCTCATCCATGAAGCGGGAGGGATATGCGTCCTCGCTCATCCGAGGTCTTTGAACCTGAATCTCCTCGAGCTCGAAGAACGCCTTATCGAATGGAAGGGGAAGGGTTTAGACGGAATCGAAGCCTATCATCCCTCGGTGAAACCGGTCCGGGGAAAAAAGCTCGAAAGGCTCGGCAAAAAGTACAATCTGGTAATCACCGCGGGATCCGATTTCCACGGCGAGATCCGCCCAGGCCGGAGCCTGGGAGAATTCGCGGCGGGGCGAAAAATTTCCGATAAGTATATAAGATGGTTGAACGCATAGACCGGTCCGTAACCGCTATCGCCACCGAGATTCCCCAACACGTAATAAAATCGGTCGGTCAGGGATTTACTTTGTGCATTATCGCGAATGAGGGGAGGAAAAACTGCTCGAAGAAGCGATTCATCTCCATAACGCCGGACTGGTGTATAAAATGCAATAGTCCACGAGACCTTAAAGGAGGCTGAAGTGTATCGGAATAGTCTGAAGGAATTGAAGGAACAATGACGGATAAAAACGATTTCGGCCCCTTGAGGGCCCTCGGCCGGATCTATTATAGGATAGGTCGGCGACTCCTCGCGGCCCTCCTCTTCGTCGCCGGCCTCGCCGCGGCTGCAGCCGCGGTGGTCTTTCCGGTATGGCTCCTTGCGGTACAGAATACACGTCTCTTCACGTTCATAGTTCTTGGGCTGATCAGCGCGGGAATAATCTTCCTGTTTATAAGACGGATCGTGGATGTAACGAGAAACGAAAACGCGGGCTTTTTCAGGGGATTTGTGGCTCGTTCGGTGCGTTTCCTGATCCACGTCCTCTTCCTTTTCTGGATCTACGGAATCGCTGTTTTCTTTATGCGGGGAAATATCGCCGCGGGGATTCCCCTATCCCTGGGGCTTATAATCGCACTGGGATACTACGTATATGGCAGGTCGATCAACCGGATTTAACCTCGTCAGCCTCTCGCTCCTCATCCTCCTTCTTGGCGGAATACCAATGCCCGTCCTCGGGGATTATCCGCGGATCCGACGCTTGAACCGTGAGGACGTCCTCTATCTCCAGCTCGAGAGGGATATAAACCTGTTTCACCGCGCCGCCGCCGGTAACGCGGAATTCCCCGCCTTTCAGCTTTTTACTTTTACCGTAGAGGAGGAGACAAGCATTTTCGCCCTGGCCTCACGGTTCAATCTCACCTACGAGACAATCGCGACAGTCAATCGCCTAGGCACCTCCGAACCTATACCTAAGGGATCCACACTACTCATTCCCAACATGCCGGGGCTTTCGGTTCCCAAGCAGCCCGAAAATGAGCTCGAAAAGCGTATGAACTCGGTCCAGCGGGAAACAGCCCATCTGGCGTTTCCTTTGATCGTTAGAACCGGGGGCAGGCGGAGCGAGTTTCTCTTCTATCCGGGAGAGAGGTTCACTAAGCACGAATTTTCGCAGTTCCTCGGACTCCTTTTCACCATTCCCCTCAAGGACCCCTACATTCAACTGAGCTCTTACTACGGACCACGGAGGAGTCCCTTTTCCGGGTCGCTCCACGAGCACCACGGAATCGACATCGCCGCACCGCGAGGCACACCCGTTACCGCCTCACGCAGGGGTAGAGTCGCGGCAGTCGGGGAAGACGGAGTGTTCGGCAAATATGTTCTCCTCTTCCACGAATCCGACTATGCAACTTTCTATGGACATCTCGATTCTTGTACTGTAGAGTTGAATCAAACCGTAGAATCGGGGTATAGTATAGGCACACTGGGAAACACAGGGCTCTCTACAGGACCGCACCTCCACTTCGAGATACGCAAAAAGGGAATACCTGTAGATCCGCTTCCTCTTTTACCGAAGGACCTAAAATGAATGAATAGACGGATCGTGCGTTTATTGGCTGTAAGCTTATTTCTCTCGGCTCTTGTCCTCCCCGCGGCGGCGAATCCCCTTCGAGGCAGGATTGCCGGCTTTCTCGACGCCGAAAATACGAAATCGAACGTCCTGATGCGGCTCGAAACCCTGTGCATCATCGACTTCCCCGAGAAGAACGGGCTTATCGATAGCCTCGAGCTCGAAATATCGATACCTCCCGAGATAAGACGTTACCGGGACAGCTTCGCCTTCTATTTGTACAAGAATGTGACTCCCCCGCCTACGGCCGAGCGAAGTTCCTATTCCGGAAAAGAAATCCTCTTCGAGGTAGTCCCTTCGACGAGTAAATTTTTTATTTCGATTCCCTTAACCGAGGCCGCTTCGATTTCTAAGGGATTCAATACCGTTGTTGTCGATGAACACGTAACACCGTCCGATTTCCCCCTCGCTTTGACCGTACTTCCGGTTATGAAGGGGATTCCCTCCGATCTCTACACGAGCGATTTTGCGATCCGTGCAAAAGCGATCTTCGCGGACGCGTGACTCGTATCGATCTCGATAACCGATGAAAACGATGAGACAATCAACGAAGATCCTAATATATCCATAGACGATTCTCCTTTTGATTTCCCCGCCGAAAATATCCGTCTCGAGCCGGGAATTTACTCCCTCGAAGTAACCGTGGAAGGGTACGAGCCTTATGAATCATCTTTCGCGGTTCAAAAGGGTTCGGTCCAGACCGTATCCGCGATTCTCAGAGCGGCCCGGCCTAGAGTCTACTTCGAGGGACCGGATAGTTCGCTAGTGTTTCTCGACGGTAAAAGAATCGATTACGCCCCGGGAAAGCCGGTTTACACCGAACCGGGCGATCATATTGTAGTTTTTCAGATCGGAGATTACAGTTTAAGCAAAAAATTTTCGATTCAGAGCGGAAAAAGCTATAAAATTTCCCTGTTTTTTGATATCTTATTTAAAGAGAACTAATTTTTTTGGGTATTAGGACGATAATAAAAGTGCCCGGTAACTGATATAGTTCCCCTCCCAGTTTACTATATTTTTGCCAGGGCACCTTTGCCGGCTTTTTTTAAAGCCGGCTTTTTTTTCCCCTTCGGGTATGAACCTTGCGGGACTCCGGTATTCCCGGGTTATCTTGACAAAAGGCTTAAGCCGCCCTACCTTACTATCAACCATGACCTTCAATAAGAAACAGCGCATCGTCATAGAAATACTTCTCGGAGTCACCATCCTCTTCGCACTGGCCCTAGGTGCGGGTACGGGAATAGCCATAGCCCAATCCCATAACATCCAGTTCACCGAAGAGCTCGGGACTTACAAGCCGGCACTACCGAGCCAGATTCTCGACCGTAACGGAGAACTCATTACCGAGGTCTTCGCCGATCAGAAGCGACAGATCGTTACGGTAGACGATTTGCCGAAGCATCTCCTCTTTGCCCTGATTACCCGGGAGGACGAGGATTTCTACGATCACATCGGCTTCAGTATACGGGGGACCCTTCGGGCGGTATGGAACATCCTGACGGGGAAGTACATCTCCGGGGGAAGCACCATCACTCAGCAGGTAGCGGGCCGCCACTACGCCGACCGGAGCGAATTCTCTATCCAGCGTAAACTCAGAGAGCTGTGGTACGCCTTCCAGCTTGAGCGTTATTTGACGAAGGATCAGATCCTCGAAATGTACGTGAACGAGGAGTACTTCGGCCACAATACCTACGGTGTCGAAGCGGCTTCTCAGTTCTACTTCGGCCATCCCTCCCAAGAGATAACCCCGGCCGAGGCGGCTATCCTCGTCATTCAGCTGGCGAGTCCCGCTAAATACTCACCGATCAATAATCCCAACAACGCCAAGGAGATCCAATTCACCGTCCTGAAGCAGATGGCTGAGAACGGTTATATCGATTCGGAACAAGCGGAGATCTCCTACCGGCAGTACTGGAGTAGCTACGATTACACCCGGTCCAACACATCCTCCGCTTATTTCGAGAACCAGAGCCGCGCGCCCTATTTTTCGGAATACGTCCGTCGCGAGCTCGAAAAGATGCTCTACGGATCGCTGGACATCAACCGGGACGGCTTCGTGGTCCATACGACCCTCGATTTGGACTATCAGGAAGCGGCACAGCGATACATGGACACGGGACTCCACCGGATAAATCGTACCTACCGCGCCAACAGCGACCAGCGAATGGAGTACGTCAACGATCAGTTCGTTCCCGTCGTGGAGATGCTCAGTCTCGCCTTTAATCTTCCGGACATTCGGGTGGCGGGGACCAAGAAGATCCGTGCCGCCGGTGAGATATTTAACGAACAGCTGCGTCCGACATTAGAGGTCCTGTCCCTACTCTTCGGCTCCGAGGACATCAAGTTCCTCACCGATATGGCTCTCGCCAAGGAAGAGGAGGAGTCCAAGCGTAATATGGTGGAGGGGGCTCTCCTGACCCTGGAAAACGAGACCGGGCGGATCCTCGCCATGGTCGGAGGAAGCGATTTCACAACGACAAAACTCAATAGAGCGGTCCAGGCGAAGGTCCAGCCCGGGTCGTCATTCAAGCCGCTGTACTACTCCGCGGCCATATCGTCTCGAGAATTTACCGCGGCGACAATGCTCTACGACGCCCCTGTGGTTTTCTGGAACGATGACGGCACCCCGTACAAACCGTTTAATTTCATGGGGCGGTGGGAAGGTCCCGTGCTGCTCCGGGACGCATTGGCCCACTCGATGAATGTCCCGTCCATAAAAGTCCTCGATGCTGTCGGTTTCGATGCCGCTATCACCAGGGCCTCTCGGCTTCTAGGAATTACCGATCCCGTCGAGATCTCCCGAACCTTTCCCAGGCGCTACCCCCTGGCATTAGGAATTGTGAGTATAGCACCCATTCAGATGGCCAAGGCCTTCTCTACCTTCGCCAATGCCGGCCGGGAAGTCGAACCCATCGCTATCGTCTATGTCGAGGACCGGAACGGAAATATTATCCTCGAGCCGGAAAAGGAACTCAGGGCAAGGCAGAAGAAGCTCGGCGACGATCTCCAGATCCTCACACCCCAGGAGGCCTTCATCATGGTCTCCATGCTCGAAAGCACGGTCGAATACGGGACCCTAGCGAACCGCAGACGGAACGTAGGCGGATTCGACGGAATGCCCATTGCGGGAAAAACCGGGACCACCCAAAACTGGTCCGACGCCTGGACCGTGGGATTTTCCCCCTATATGACGACGGCCATTTGGTTCGGCTTCGATATGCCTGGCAATTCCCTGGGGGTCAATCAAACGGGAGCAACCGCGGCGGGTCCGATTTGGGCCGGATACATGAAAGACATTCACGCGGATCTTCCTATTATAGAGTTTCCTCGGCCCGAGAACGGACTAACGGAAATGGAGGTGTGCGCCGTTTCCGGTATGCTTCCCACCGAATTCTGCTCAGACGGTACGGTTGAGGAGGTCTTCCTAACCGGGACCGAACCCCATCAATTCTGCACTCTCCATAAATTCCGGCAGAAACAGGAACAGGAGATCCTCGACAAGCTGCTCAATTCGGTCCTCACCGAGGATGTATCGGCCGAGGATTTCGAACTTCCCGATCCGGGTCTGGAGGATTCGATCCTCGAGGATTTCCGGATGGATTCCGAGTTCGATTCTCTCTTCGGCAGCTCCGGCGTGGAGAATCCACTTTTGGATTGATATGATCGAAACAGGGGGTACATCTTGCAAATACGGGTAGAGGACGTGATTATCAAAAAGCGGGTTCGCAGGGACTTAGGTGATCTGCGTCCTCTCATGAAAAGCATGCAGAGTTACGGACTTTTAAACCCCATCATCGTCAACCGAAAAAACGAGCTCATCGCAGGTCATCGAAGGCTTGAATCGGCCAAGAAGCTCGGGTGGCGGACCATCCAGGCGATCATGTTGGACAAGGAATCGGAACTCGAAAAGCTCGAGCTCGAACTCGAGGAAAACCTCCACAGACGGAATCTTTCCGCCGACGAGCTCTCCGACGGGTATTCCCGGTTAGAAAAACTTAACAACCCCGGTTTTTTCGCCCGATTATGGGAGACTGTAAAAAGGTTCTTCCGCAGGATCTTTCACAGGAAGTAAGATTTATGAAAGACATGAAATACCGTTTCCTCCTCTTCGACGCGGACAACACCCTCTTCGACTTCAGCCGCTCCGAATCGGAGGCGCTGGAAAAGACTTTCTTGAGCTTCGGCTTTCCCGACTACGATGAGGATGTGCATCTGCCTCTCTATCTCGAAATAAACAAGGAAATATGGAGTGAGCTCGAGCTCGGAGAAATCGATCAGAAGAACCTCAAGTCCGAAAGATATAGAAGGTTCTTCAAAATCTTGAATATCGATCTGCCTCCCGAGGAATTCGGTGACCGCTACCTGATAAACCTCTCCCGGACGGTGTATCTCGTCGAGGGGGCGGAAGATATTCTCGATTATCTTTCTGAAAACGCTCGGACCATTTCACTGGTTACGAACGGAATCACCACGGTCCAAAAGCCCAGGATCGAGAGCTCCGGAATAGCGGACAGGTTCCATTCGATTCTTATAAGCGAGGAGATAGGTGCGGCCAAACCGCAGAAGGAGTTTTTCGACATCGCCTTCCGGAGAAGCGGAAATCCCGGCCGCACCGAGAGTCTTATCATCGGGGACAATCTCTCCTCGGATATACTCGGCGGTTTTTCCTACGGGATCGACACCTGCTGGTTCAACCCGGGCAAACTCCCTCATCACGGCGAGATTGCCCCCACCTATACCATAGACCGCTTAGAAGAGCTCAAAAACATCGTGTAGCGGCCGCTATTCATCGCTTGTCAGATCGGCCGCTGTAAAGCTCAAAATCGTTCCGTCCGCCGCCTGGGCGTAGACGAGATTCCCCTGAGTCATAATGACCGTATCCATGGTAACCGGACGATCCGACTTGAAAACAAGGCTCAGCCTCGAGTCGTATTTGCCTATATACCATTCCCCGTCTTCCTCCACCACCGCGAAAATGTCACGGCCGTTCGTTTCGACGTAGGAATTGACGTAGACAACCCGATCGCTCTCCGCGACGGTCGACAGGTCCTCGCCGTTCATAAGGAGAAGGGTTACCGTCCCCCCCGCCGATATGGGGCCCGCCAATACGAGAAAGTTCTCCCCATAGGAGCGGTACTCCCGACCAATGACGGTATCAGCTTCCGACCGGCCGAGAATTGTTCCCGTTTCCGTATCCAGTGAGATGAGCCTGCTTACCACCCTTCCCCGTTCAGTTCGTACCCGAGGAAAGAGAAGCCCCTCCTCGGCCGCTCTCTCTTCCACCGGTTCTCGTTCCTCGATGAGCTCCTGCTCATCCCGAGCTATCCGCTCCCGTTCCTCACGTACCCTCTCTTCACGCTCTTCGAGCTCCTGTTCCCGGGCCGCTATCCGCTCCTCGGCTTCTTCCCGGTCCTCCTCGGTCTCTTCCTCAGCTTCGTCCTCCGGTTCTTCCGCCGCCTCTTCATCCGTTACATCCTCGTCGCTCTCCGCTTCCTCTTCCTCTTCCGCCTCTTCCGCTTCCGCCTCTTCCTCGGCCTCCTCAAGGCGGCGTCTCTCCTCTTCGAGGGCCTGACGCTCCTCCTCAATCTCACGCTCTCTGAGCTCGACCATCTCCTTCCGCTCTTCCACACCCCGGTCTTCCTGTTCTCTGATCTCCTCGATTACCTCTTCGGTGCTGAGCTCTTCGGAGTCGAGTGATCCGAGCCCTCCTTCCGCGGCTCGTTCGGTCAGGGGGATGAGGATCATCGTTTTTCCCGGCCAATCACGGTAACTCCGGGCTATCCCCGCTTTCTCCGGAACGAGGGAGCTTACGACGAGCTGCGTGTACTTTCCGCCGATATACTCCATGTCGGCCCGATGTATCGCGTTATAATAGGTTATGAACTCCGCGAGGACCATAGCATCGGAGGGACCATAGTCGTAGGATTCTTGGAGATATCCGGATAAAATTCTTCGAACATTTCTGATATGATCTACCCTGGCCGACTCATCGATTACGAGAATATCCGCATCGAGACCCTCCTCGGCCTCAGGATCGACGGCCCGGATAATCCGGTACTTGATACCGTACCGGCCGGCGGCAAGGCGTCTACCTATTCCTACAATCTCCTCCACGGTGTTTATAATCTCATGGGGACCTGTATAATTCTCGAATTCCACCGGCCGGATCTCCTCTGAGAGGATTTCCGACTCTGCCACATCGAGGGCACCGGCCGCGGCGGATGAAAACATCCCCAGCACGATCAAGGCCCATACTGTTATCCCTTTTCCTGATATTCTCATGGTCTCTCCCTCTTGGATTTCATCGCTCACTTCTCAGTATAGTGTAAACTAGGGTGACAATTCCAGAACGGTCATCGCATTTTCTCGAACCTCCCGGGGGTAATTCCCGTAAAAAATCGAGAGCAGGGTCGATACGAATTCACGTCGGTGCCTGGACGGTTGATAGCGATCGATTCTCTCGAGAGCTTTGACCGTCGCCGCCGCAATACGCGGATCGCGGAAAACCCGGTTATTTCGATCGCTGAGTTCGTCTATAACCGCGATACTCTTTCCCTCCGGATCGCTTGATAGTCGTCCTAAAGCCCCGATCAATGAGAGGATCACCTCGGGATGGGTTTCTCCGGCCGCTTGGATTCTCAGCATCCGGATTGTCGAAAGGTTTCCTAGTATTCCCAAGAGGTCGACCGCCCGAGCGCGGGCGATCCCGTCCCGGGCGTATCCCCCTGTTTTTAGGGGAGTGTCGGGATTACGCCCGTGGCTGATCGATTCGAGAGCTAAAAGATAGGCCGGCCCGTTTTCTCCCGCGGGGACATCGAGACTCCCCTCGATCTCATCCATGATCCGTACCGCGTTTCGTCGGGATCCGGTTTCTTCGAGAGCCTTGATGTAGAGAAACCCCGGTTCATTCCCTAAAGACGAATAGATATCGTATCCCGGGCCCTCCCGGAGGCCGATCACCCGGAAGGGGAGTTCGTATCCGTGAACGAGCCAGCTCTCGGTTCCGATAACGCATTCCCGCCCTTCGAGGATAATGTCCGTTAGTCCTCCCGCATCGGCCAGGTACCATGCGTCCCGGGAATAGTACCGTCCCCCTGTATCGCCGTCCGTCTGCAGTTCCCAGAGGAAACCGGACCTCGAGTAGAGAAAGAAACTATTCTCCCCGGTTGAGAATATCCCCTTAATGTTCCTTACGGTAGAGAAGGTAATCTCCTGTACCGTCGTTCCCCTGTCGTCTACAAGGACTATCCCCTCGGGAGCAACGAGGGCGAAGAGTCCTTCTCCGATCACCCGGGAGGAAAAGAACGTATACCCTGTATAACTCCTGCGCCACTTCTCGGAACCGGTAAAGCTCAGACAATGCACCGTATTTCCCGCCGCGACAACTCCCCTGCCCGAAGAAGGATCTAAAGTGAAGCCGGATGTCATCGGTACGTCCAACCCCAATCTCCATCGAAGGCGGCCGGTGTGGGAAAGCGATTCGACCCTCCCAGATTCAGTGGTGTAGTAGATGTATCCGTATCGATCGGCGGAGACCCCCCCCACCGGTGAGGTTTCGGTAGGATAAAACCATATCTCCTTCCCTCGAGCATTCACGTGAGCTATACCGCG
Source organism: Spirochaetia bacterium (assembly GCA_046542935.1). Classification (GTDB taxonomy): domain Bacteria; phylum Spirochaetota; class Spirochaetia; order SPDA01; family CAZSGZ01; genus JBKHAJ01. The sequence continues at coordinate 10,717 of JBKHAJ010000045.1, forward strand.
GCGAAGGAGAACACACAGGGTTCCGTCGGGAAGAAAGACAATTCCCCCGGCGGGCTTCTCCCGAAGGAGAGCTCTACTTAGAAGTTCACCTCCGGAGTCGAAACGGTAGAGATATCGGTCCTCCGATGCGGCGAAAATTCGTCCTTCCTCGTCCCGAGCGATTCCCGTAATTGCCCCGCCCGTGGCGTGTTTCCACGATTCCTGGATTTTATCCAGCTCCTCGGCAAAAATTCCTGCACCGGATATAAGGCATAATATAATGAGGGAAAGGATGAATGCGAATCGTCTAGTCACCTGACGGATGCTTGATAGTTGAAACATCGCAAAGTAAGCATACACCGACCGCGACGGGGCCGTACAGTGCAAGCCTCATTGCCGTAACGTACGATAATTCGTATATCCTCATCGAAAAAAAAGCTGCCCGGTCTTACCCCGGACAGCCGTATTTGCTCGTTTTGCTCTTTATCTATTCCTGATGACCGACTGCGCCGAGGCCAGCCGTGCAATGGGTACTCTGAAAGGAGAGCACGAAACGTAGTTCATCTTGTTCCGGTAACAGAAGTCGATGGACGCGGGCTCACCGCCGTGTTCGCCGCAGATACCGATCTTCAAATTCTTGTTCGTGGAGCGTCCCTTCTCGACGCCTATCTGAACGAGCTGTCCGATTCCGGACTGGTCCAAGACCTCGAAGGGATCCTTTTCGTAGATACCTTGATCCACATACTGGGGCAGGAACGAACCCACGTCGTCCCGGGAAAAGCCTAAGCCCATTTGCGTTAAGTCGTTGGTCCCGAAACTGAAGAAGTCCGCCTGCCGTGCGATCTCGTCGGCAGTCAAAGCCGCGCGGGGGATCTCGATCATTGTACCGATCAGATAATCGATTTTTATCTTTTTCTTTTCGAGGACGCTCCGGATTACCTTTTCGGCGTTCTCCCTCAGAATAGAGAGCTCCTTCTCGGTACCCACTAGAGGAATCATTATTTCAGGCAGAACCTTGATTCCGGCCTTAGCCGCCTCGCATGCCGCAGTGATAATCGCTTCGACCTGCATGTCGTATATCTCGGGATAAGTTATACCGAGGCGGCATCCGCGGTGTCCGAGCATGGGGTTTAACTCGTGGAGCGATGAGATCTTGTCTTTGAGTTTCGATTCCTTGACCCCGAGATCGGCGGCCATCTCCTTTATCTCTTTCTTGTCCGTCGGCACGAACTCGTGGAGCGGAGGATCGAGAAGTCGGACCGTAACGGGATACCCGTCCATGGCTTTAAAGATCCCTTTGAAATCTTTTTTCTGAAGGGGCATGAGCTTCTTGAGCGCCTTCTTCCGAGCCTCGAGGTCTTCGGCGACGATCATCTGCCTGAATATCTTGAGCTTGTCCTCTTCGAAGAACATATGCTCGGTGCGACACAGCCCGATCCCTTCGGCTCCAAACTCCCGAGCCTTCTTGGTATCTTTAGGGGTATCGGCGTTGGTCCGGATGACAAATCCCCTCTGCTTCATATCGGACCTTTGGGCTTTCTTTCTAATATTATCGGTCCATGTCAAAAGAGTGTTCAGCTCGCCGGAGACCTTCGGTTCGATAAGGTCGACCGGGCCGCCGAATACCTCGCCGGTGGTGCCGTCGATAGTTATCTCGTCTCCCTGTTTGAACTTCTTTCCCTTAACCATAAAGGTCTTACCGGTTATAACGATTTCCTTGGCTCCGGCCACACAGGGGGTTCCCATTCCTCGTGCAACGACCGCCGCGTGACTGGTCATTCCGCCGGTGGAGGTAAGTACCCCTTCCGCGGCGTGCATACCGGTTATGTCCTCGGGGGAGGTTTCCTTCCGCACCAGGACTACCTTCTTCCCGTCCTGTACCCATGCTTCGGCGTCATCGGCTGTAAAAACGACCTGTCCGCTGGCCGCTCCCGGGGACGCGTTCAGTCCCTTAGTCAGGGCCGAGAAATGCTTCTTTGCCTTCGGATCGATCATCGGATGGAATACCTGGTCGAGCTGATCCGGGGTTACCCGCATGACGGCGGTTTCCTCGTCGATAAGCTTTTCCCCGGCCATGTCGACGGCAATCTTGATGGCTGCCGCCCCGGTCCTCTTCCCGTTTCTTGTCTGCAGGAGGTAGAGTTTTCCCTGCTGAATAGTAAACTCCATGTCCTGCATGTCTTTGTAGTGAGTCTCGAGCTTGTCTTTGATATCGACGAGCTCTTTGTAGATCTTGGGGTTCTGCTTATTTAGTGACTTGACCGGCTTGGGATTCCGGATACCCGCGACTACGTCTTCTCCCTGGGCGTTCATCAGATATTCGCCGTAGAAGATCTTCTTACCCGTAGCGGGATCCCGGGAAAAACACACTCCGGTACCGGAATCGTCGCCGTAGTTTCCGAACACCATGGACTGCACGTTGACCGCGGTCCCCTTGACACCCTTGATGTCGTTGAGCCTTCGGTAATTAATTGCCCGGGGGTTGTTCCACGAGCCGAATACCGCGTTGATCGACGACCACAGCTGCTTCATCGGATCCTGCGGAAAGGATTCGCCGGTGTTCTTCTGGTAGATCTTCTTGAACTGTTCGACCACCTCTTTCAGGTCCGCAGCGTCCAAGTCGATATCTTCCTCGACACCCTTCTTCTTCTTGATCTTGTCCATGGCATCCTCGAAATGCTCGTGTGCCACTCCCTTGACCACGTTTCCGAACATATTGATGAACCGGCGGTACGCATCCCAGGCAAACCGCTCGTTTCCGGACTGCCTAGCTATCCCCTGCACCGCTTTGTCGTTGAGACCGAGGTTCAGCACGGTGTCCATCATACCCGGCATCGATACTGCCGATCCGGAACGTACCGAGACCAGAAGGGGATCTTCAGCGTCTCCGAGCTTTTTTCCCATGAGCTTCTCGAGGCGGCTCAAATTCTTTTCCACTTCATCCTCGAGGCCCTGGGGATATTTTTCCTGGTTCTTGTAGTAGAGATCACAAACCTCGGTAGATATCGTGAATCCCGGGGGTACGGGGATACCGATGCTCGTCATCTCCGCCAGATTCGCCCCTTTGCCCCCGAGGGACTCCTTCATCTTTGCAGATCCTTCGGCTTTTCCCTCGCCGAAGAAATACACGTATTTTACTGCCATACTGTTTTCTTCCTCCGAATAGAATTTTCTTTTTCAATTCAAGCATCGTTACATTAAAATAATACCCGAACATTGTCAACATGCGGTTCGTCATAAGTTCCTACTCGGTAATAAAATAATTGAAACCAGGTATTTACTAAAAAAAAGACAGGGGAGGAACCCCTGTCTTTCTCTATGATAATCCGCGTATCAGAAAGCGTTACGCGGTATATGCCTCGAGCATTTTTCTCCGCGAAGGATGCTGGAGTCTCTTCAAGGCCTTCTTTTCGATCTGCCTGATCCGTTCCTTAGTCAGATTGTACTTGTCGCCTATCTCCTTGAGGGACAACGGATGACGGCCGTTCAAGCCGAAGCGATGCTGGATGATGTCCGATTCCTTCTCGGTGAGCGTATCAAGCACCTCGTCAATATCTTCCCTAAGGGACTTCTCCATGGCGAAATCTTCGGGATGCTTATATCCGTCATCCTCGATAAAATCACCGAGGCTCGAGCTGTCTTTTTCCGCGTAGACCGGCGTCTCCAGAGATACCATATCGCGGGAAATATTGATGAGGTCGGTCACATGATCCTCGTCCATATTGACCGCATCCGCGATCTCTCTCATCTCGGGTTCATTGCCCTTGCTCGACTGGATCAACTTTCGTGCTTTCTCGATTTGAACGAGCTCGTTAGCCCGGTTGAGGGGAAGCCTGATCATGCGTGATTTTTCACAAATGGCCTTGAGTATCGCCTGCCGAATCCACCATACCGCGTAGGATATAAAATGATACCCCTTCTCGACGTCGAACCGTTCGATAGCGTTCATGAGACCGATATTCCCTTCACTTATGAGATCAGAGAGGGGTAATCCCTGGTTCTGGTATTTCTTCGCTACGTTAACGACAAACCTCAGGTTCGCATTGATAAGCTTTTCTTTTGCCGCCGGATCTCCTTTCGCAGCGGCTCGAGCATATATATTTTCTTCTTCCCGCGTTAGAAGCGGAATTCGATTTATTTCCTTCAGATACATCGAAAGAACATTTTCATTGTCCCGGGTCGTCTTCTTAGTCGTTTCCAGTTTCTTCTTTTCAGCCATACGTTCTTTTTCCCCCTGTACCAATACATTAGCAAAGGATATGCCAATCTCGAAGGATTATACGTATGCATCTAATTCGCTATAAGACAAGCAATTAGTTGAAAGTCCGAAAAAATTTGTTAATTTATTTAGTAGTAAATAGAGTCATTGTGACTCATATACTCCGGATCGCCCGTATTGTGTATCATTTAGAACCAGAAAGCAGTTCGTCCATCCCTAGAGTGCGTCCGCAGCACTGTGAATATTTTATACCGCTTCCGCAGAAGCACCTATCATTCGGCCCAATACGCCTTTTTCGGGAAAAATCCACCCGGATTTCTTTCTCGAGGTCGGATTCTAAGGGAATGTTAAAGTAGGGAAAGATTATCTTCGTGTTCCGAAAGAGCCTGAGCTTCTTCTCCCTCCCGAGATCGTCGAGATTAACCTTATATGTTATATCCTCCCAATGATCCAATATTAGCTTCTCGATCATGTCTTTCTCGGCCTCGGTAACGAAATACTGTGCCTTTTTTCGGTCGAGATATCGCTTGATCTGGATGGATTCGAAGGCTTTCCAATCGTCGAGACGTGAATTCGGCTGTTTTTCCATACCGTACTGGTTGACGAACCTCTTGATCATCTTTGTGTACCTGCCCGATTTTTTGAGCTTTTGAGCGACGATCCAGCTCTTGGCGGCCCCATTAGGCACACCGAGTTTCTTCAATGTGATTCCCGTATAGAAAAGGATTTTTGCGAGCTTTGATTGCTCCTGGGGCGAACAGGCTTCTATTGCTATCTGCAACTCTTTGAGCGCCTGTTGGGGATTATGTCTGGATAGGCTGTCTTTTCCCCGGTTGAAGTAGCGTTCCCATGTATCCATTCTTATTCACCGCTAAATACAAGATACTAAGAGTATATTTTTTTGACAATATATACTTTTGTGATCTTGACCTTGTCTACTATCATTCGTATATTTTTGCAGAACCTTTGTATTCCCACTCAATATTTCAATACGTATTAGGAGGATCAGAAATGAAAATTCAACCCATCGGTGACAGAGTGCTCGTTAAAATGGAAACCGCCGAAGAGAAAACCGCCGGGGGTATCTACATCCCGCAAACTGCCCAGGAAAAGACCCAGATCGGTAAGGTTGTTGCAGTCGGCGACGACAAGGATGCTATCAAGGTGAAAGTCGGACAGAAGGTTATGTACGACAAGTACGCCGGTACCAATATCAAGGCCGACGGAGAAGACCAGCTAATTCTCCGTATGTCCGATATACTCGCGGTAATCGGATAGCATTATTCAGTCGGAAAACTCATCACTACACTGCCCATTCTCATGGGCAGTCTTTTTTTACAGTACCGAAGAATGCTAGACAGCTGAATTTTATGCCACTGCATATTTA
>JBKHAJ010000046.1:0-16298 GCA_046542935.1 Spirochaetia bacterium
CGAAATCGAAGGCAACGAATCGGAGCTATCGATCCGGGTGAGAGATAACGGAAAAGGGTTCGATCCCCGGAATACCGGGAAGGGGATGGGGCTCAAGACCATGAAAAACCGAAGTCGATTCATCGGAGGGAGACTCGAGGTTTCCAGTGGCCGGAAGGGAACCACGGTGGAGTGTGTAGTTCCGCTCTGATGTAGGTAAAACTCCTTACAGGAACTTCCAAGGATTCCCTGAGTGTTTAGAAAGGACTTATCAGGGTATGGTACGATCATGAGAAAAGTGCATCGGATCTTTGTTGTAGACGATCATGCTGTTATGAGGGACGGCATCAAACAGATCCTCGAGCAGGAGGAAGACCTCAAGGTTTCCGGTGAGGCCGAGGACGCCCCCGAAGCCCGGGATGCGATCCTCGAGGACCTTCCCGATGTGGTGATCGTGGATATTTCCTTAGCCGGTTCCAGCGGTCTCGATCTGATCCAGGATCTGAGAATCCAGGTCCCCGCCATCAAGATACTGGTCATGTCGATGCACGAGGAGATGGTCTTCGCCGAACGGGTGCTGCGGGCCGGTGCCCGGGGATACATTATGAAACAAGCCTCGGGAACCGAACTGATTCGAGCTATCCGCAGCGTCCTCGAGGGACGTATATATTTGAGTGATCAAACCAAAGACCGCATACTGGAGAGGCTCCACAGCGGTCCCCAAATTAAGAGAGTCGATCCTTTCGACGAGCTGAGTACCCGGGAGATCGAGGTTTTCCAGCTGATCGGCAGGGGATACAAGACTAAGGAGATAGCCGAGCAGCTTAAGATAAGCGGCAAGACGGTGGACACCTACCGTGAGCGGCTCAAGGTCAAGCTGGGTCTTTCATCCTCCTCAGAGCTGGTCCGGGAAGCCATTGAGTGGGTCCATCACGGTTGATTCGGCGCATCAGGTTTATTGGATTTTCCCGCGAAGTGTGATAGGGTGTCCGGCATGGAGATTACCCTCTTTGCCGCCTCCGATTTTCATCTCGGGATGACTTTTTCGAGCTACGGACCGCCGGGGGCGGACCTCCAGCGTGCCCGGCTCGAAACCCTCGAGGGGTGCGTCGAAACGGCGAATCGTGAAGAATGCCGGCTCTTCGTTATCGCGGGCGATCTCTTCGATAAACAGAACGTTCCCGCAGCCCTACTCGACGAGGCCGCCGGAATCTTGACCGGTTTCGCCGGAGATTGCGTTTGCGTTCTTCCCGGAAATCATGATTACCTGAGCGGAAAGGGTTCCTCCCTATGGGAGCGGTTTACCCGGGCCGGAGATGAGAGGATTCTCGTGCTGGCCGAAGAAAAACCCTACGATCTTTCCTCCTTCGGACTAAATATCGTTTTTTACCCCGGTCCCTGCGATGCCAGGACCTCAACTGATAATCGTATCGGTTGGATCGCCGGGGAGACGGAGGGGGGGGCAGATTCCGTGACCGCCGCTTCCGGGGCCCACGCCGCCGGGTATGAGCCCCCGTGGCGAATCGGTATAGCCCACGGCAGTGTAGAGGGACTTTCCCCCGATACGGCGGGGAGATACTTTCCCATGACGCTGAAAGAGCTCAAAGGAGCGGGGCTCGATCTGTGGATTGTCGGTCACACCCATCTGAAACACCCCCTCCAGGGGGGCTTCCTAGGAGAGGGGGGACTGCTCGTTCCGGGGACCCCGGAACCGGACGGATTCGACTGCACCCACGCCGGAAGCGCCTGGCTGGTCGACCTCTCCGCTGACGACGGGAAGAGGAGCATCGGAATAGAACCTAAAACCGTAGGAACCTATCGATTCTACGATGAAACCGCCGAAATACGCGGAGAAGGTGATATCGAGGAAATCGAGGCGAAACTCCTCAACGGAGAGGTGAATACGGCTAAGAGTTTCCTGAGAATCGATTTCGAAGGCGCCCTCGCGAAGGACCGGTTTCCCCTGGTGGAAGAGCTCAAGAACCGACTCGAAGCTGCCTATGCCTACGTAAAACTCGATCAATCCCGGCTCTCCGAGATCATTACTCCCCGGGATATCGAAGATGAGTTTACCCGAGGATCTTTTCCGCACCGCCTTCTTACCCAACTCGCGGAAGAGGAAGACCCCCGGGCATTACAGTGCGCCTACGAGCTCCTGCGGGAGGTCCGGGGATGAGGTTAACCGCCCTTCATATCGGCTCTTTCGGAGGGATCGCCGGCAGGGACCTCGATTTCATGGCGGAACTTAATATCGTGCTCGGTCCCAATGAATCGGGAAAGTCGACCGTCTTCGCGGCACTGGAAGCGGCATTCACCGTACCGAGCCGGCCTAAGGGAAAGGTCCGGAAGGGGTTTCTCGAACGAAACCTCCCGCTTGCCGGAGGCGACACCATCGACGTGACTGTGGAGTTCGAGACCTCCTCCGGAGCATACAGCCTCGAAAAGAGGTGGGGAGAGGACCCTGCTGCAGTTCTCATCCTCCCCGGCGGGGGACGAGTGACCGGAGACGAACCGGTCCATGAGCGGCTGACCGAAATCCTCGGATTCGGCTTAGGTACTCTCAAAAACGTCTTTCTTACCGGACAGAGCGGCCTCGAGCGGACCTTGGAGGACTTGGAAAGTTCCGAAGGCAAGGATACCCTTCACGACCTAGCCGATATCCTCCAGACCGGCTTTCTCGAGGCCGACGGGATATCGGTCACCCGGTTCAGTGAAATACTCGAAGCCAGACACCAAGACTATTTCAGTAATTGGGACATTCGCCGAAACGGTCCGGCTGAGAAGAAGGGACACTCCACCGGCCGCTGGAGCAAGGAGGTCGGACGGATTCTCGCCGCCTACTACGCACTGGAAGACCGGAAGCGGGAGGCCCGGGAGATCGAAGAGCAGGAGCGAAGGCTCCGGGAGCTCTTTACTCGTGAAAAGACTCTAGGCGGCTCCGTGGGGAGAGATCGGGCTTTTCTCGAGACACACAAGTCGGCTTTCGAGGATATCGATCGGCGGAATACCCTGGAAGCCCGAATCCAGGCGTCGAAGCGGAATCAGGCGAGCTTGAACGAAGACTATAACAATTGGCTCACCTCCCGGGGACGGTACGGGGAGCTCGAAAAACAGCTTGTCAAGGCGGAAGAGGAGAAGAGGAGGGCCGGGGAAATTCTCGCCGAAGCAAAACGGAACGCCGTTAAAAGAACCCGGCGGTCCCGCTACACCAAGCTCAAGGAGCTCAAGGACCGCCTCGAAGCCCTCGAACAGGAGCGGAAGGGGCTCCCCGAGATCAACCGGGAGGATGTGAACGACCTCCGGGATGCCGAAAGGCGGAGGGATGTCCTCAAGGGCAAACTCGAATCGGGGAGGGTACGGATCGAGTTAGAAGCGCGGAAGGAATTGGAACTCAGCGCCGCGGCGGGAAACGAGGGGGCCCGGAAGCTGACCGTACGCCCCGGGGAGCCGGTGGTCCTCACCGAGGAGGGGAGACTCACCCTACAGCACCGGGACTGGCGGATCGCGGTATCCGCCGGGGAAGAGGATGCGAAGAGGCTCGAAGAGGAAATCGAAAAGGCGGAAAAGTTCCTTCATGACTTCCTTGCTCCGCACGGCTTCGCCGATACGGATGAGGCGGAGGAAACACTCGGCTCGATCCGGGCGCTCGACGACCGGATACGGGAATTGCGAAAAACCTTCGAAGAAGAATCGGCGGATACATCATTGGAAGAGCTCGAAAAAGAGCTTGCGCCGGAAACTTCAGACATGGGGTTTGAGGAGTCGGTGGATCTCGAAACAGCGGAGTCGGATTTCAACCGGACGCGGGAAGAGTATGAAAAAGTGAGCAGGGAGGTCGAGTATCTTTCCCGGGATATCGCTAAGCTGGAGGAGCGGTACGAATCCCCCGAAAAGGTCTTAGACGAGATCCTCGCGATACGGAACGAAGAGCGGACGGTCGAAGATGAGCTCAGCGCTCTCGCGTCCCTTCCCGAGGGATATTCGACTGTCGAGGAGTTCAGGAATGTTTACCGGAATACCCGAGACCGGTGGGAGCGGGAAAGGGAGGAGCTGCTTGCCGTCAATGCCGAGATAGAACTTCTCGAAAAGACTATGCCTGAAATGACCGCCGAACAGGCCGCCGCGGCGGTATCGAGGCAGAATAGGGATTTCGAGCGGGTCAGATCGGAGGGACTTGCCCTCGATACGGTCAAGCGATACAGCGGGGCTATCCTCGATGAGGTGAGTAGGAATCCCTACGGGGGGCTTACCGAACGGGTTTCCGAATATCTGAACGAATTGACCTCGAACCGCTATTCCGCGCAAACCGGGGAAGAGGGATTCCCCGGTTCCTTAGTCGGAGAGGAGATCGCCTGCATCGGATACCGATATCTCTCCGCCGGGACCAAAGACGCCTTCGCTCTGGCAGTGCGTCTGGCCATGGCGGAATACTTCGGGGATGACGAGGGGAGGTTCTTCGTCCTGGATGATCCCCTAGTCGACCTCGATCCCGAGAGGCAGCGGGCCGCGGCCGGGACTCTAGAGAATTTCGCAGGGATTTCCCAGTGTATTCTCTTTACCTGTCACCCCTCGCACGCGGAGCTCTTCTCGACCGGGAGGGTCATCGAGCTGTGATTTTCCGGACTTACCTCGTACGAACCTTTTTCCTCGCACAGATGCTCTTCGCCGCCGCCTCCGCCGCTTTTGGGTTCGGACCGGGGGGACAGGGGGATGTTCCCATCCAGGCCCTTTCGGCGGTCATGCTCGAGCTCGAGACCGGAGCCGTTCTCTATGAGAAGAATCCCGATATCCCGATTCCTCCCGCCTCGCTCACGAAGCTGATGACCGTGCATCTCGTCCTCGATGCGGCTGCCGCCGGAGATTTCGACTCCGATGGGGAAATCCCCATACCCGAGGACGCCTGGTGGACCAGCCTTCCGCCGAAGTCTTCGTTGATGTTCCTGGGACCCGGACAGAAGCTGACCCTCGACGAGCTTATCCTGGGGCTGACGGTAAGCTCGGGAAACGATGCCGCTATCGCCGCGGCCTACCTCATTTCCGGCGGAGTCGAACCCTTTGTCGAGCGGATGAACCGGGAGGCGGAGGCCCTCGGCCTCGCCGATACCCGCTTCGCCGACCCCTCGGGGTTGAGCGCGGACAATATCACTACCGCCCGTGACTTTGCACGGTTCTGCAGGCTCTACGTGGAGCTGCATCCGGAAGCCCTCGAGACCTATCATGCGGTGGGCGAGTTTACCTATCCCGAGGACCATAACGTCGATATGCCGGATAAGCTCCACCGGATTACCCAGGCCAACAGGAACGCCCTCTTAGGGAATTATCCCGGCCTCGACGGACTCAAGTCGGGGTACATCGATGAGAGCGGCTATAATCTGGCGGTTACCGCAGAGCGGGAGGGGATGAGGCTGATCGCGGTCCTTCTCGGGGGAGACGGTGATACTCATCCGGAGGGAAGGCGCCGCGTAGCGGCCGACGGCCGGGCCCTTCTCGACTATGGGTATACCCGATATACCCTCATCAGGCCGAGCCGGCTTCGTCTTGAGCCGGTCAGGGTCTGGAAGGGGCGGTTCGATTATGTAACACCGGTCCCCGGCGAGGAGATAGTCGCCGTAATTCCTAAGAGCCGGCTGCCGCTGATCGGGACAAGGATAGAATACGAAACACCTCTCATCGCCCCCGTCTTCATACGGGAGCCGATCGGGAGGATCGTACTCCTCGCCGGGCGGGAGGAGTTAGCCCGTTTTCCCCTCGTCGCGGAGAGGGAGGTCGAAGAGGCGGGATTTCTGAAGCGATGGATACACGCCCTCAGGATGCTACTCGAGTAGTTTCTTCATTACGGCGCCTTCATCGGAAAGCGTTTCGTCGAGCCCGCATACCTCGCCTAGGACGTGCCCGAGTCCCTTAGGATATATAGATCGGGCGAACTCCCGGTCTCCGGGAAATAGATTACCGTTTTCATCAGTTTTGCGAAATAAAAAGGCCGCCTTCGCCGCTTCGGCAATAGCGGGGTAGGGAAGGGAGTGCTTTTCCGCGAGGAGCATCGCTCCGACGAGGCGGTCGTTTTTCCCGAGTTTCCGCTTCAAGTCCCTTCCCACCCGGTAGACGGTGTCCCCGAGGGCCCGGTTCCGGAAGCGGCCGAGAAGGTCGTCGATGTGTTCTTCCAGGTCCGGAAGCACGAGGTCCTCCGGATACTCGGCGTTCAGCGCGGCGGCGGCCTCCTCCATGGCCCGTCTCGTTTCGGCGTACACCTCACTGTCTTCGAGGGGTTCCCAGATGTAGTCCCACTCCGGGTTTTTCCGGTATCCCAGGTAGGCCGCCGCCGCGTGACCCAAGTTATGAACGAAGAGCTTCCTGTCGACGTAGGCGGTTATATTCTCTACCGGCTTGAGTCCCGGCACATCCGGGAGGGATCCCAAGAAACCCCGCCTATCGACGATCAGGGTGTTGTACTCCTCGGCGAAGACCCAAAGGGGATCGTGTTTCAGGTCCTCCTCCCTCATGATGGGGACCATCTTCCCGATGCTCGTTTCCACCAGCCCCGCCGTTTCGGCGAGGGGGAAGTCCCCGGGCAGCTGATCCGCGAGGGAGGCGCGGAAGTAATCCGCACCGTTTCGAATGTTTTCGGCGATGATGATGTCCACGGACCGCCCCGGGTACAGAGACGACCTTCTGAGGAGGCCCTCCGCGACGACCGGCATGATATGGGGAAGAGCTCCCTTTCCCACCGAGGTGGAGATATAGGAAGCGTCCGCTATCTCCCCGGCGACACGGTCGGTGTCGGTTCCGTCCACCCCGCGAACCCCGCCGATAGTGAGGATCTCGTCGGGGCGGTTGTTGCGCTTGACTACAACCCGGTATTCCCTTTCCAAGTTGAGCTTTTCGATCAGCGCGGAATCGATGTCGACGAAGACCACCTCGTAACCGCCCCGGGAGAAGAGTTGTCCGATGAAGCTCCGGCCGATATTCCCCGCGCCGAATTGGACGAGCTTGCCGCGCCCGGTTGTCTCAATGTTCATGTTTCTCTCCGTTTCCTTCGGTCGTTTTACAGGGTGTCCGGAAAAGAACCTCCGGTCTGTTTCCGGTATTTCTTCAAGAGATCGACGATCTTATCGAGCTTATCCCCGGGTGCAGATTCCAGGTAGGTTCCCCCGGTGTAAAAGCAGGCGAATCCCCCCGAACAGACTCCCCAGGCTGCGGCCTCGATCAGGTCGAGTCCGTCATGACCCTTCCGCATAAGCTGAGAGGCTAAGGAGGCGATAACCCCGCCCGCGAAGTTGTCGCCGCATCCCGTGGTGTCCCCGGCGGGGGAGGTCCCCTCCCTGAGACGCTGTCCGACCTCCCAAGAGACCGGTATTTCCGCCGGACCCATCTTGTCGAAAAGATCTCCCCCCGAATAGAGGGTCACCGAATCGACACCGTGGGTGATGATAAACGATCCGGTCTTCTTGAGGATAAAGAAGGAAACGGCCTCTTCGAGATTCCGTTTTCCGCTTAAGCGTAAAGCCTCTTCGTGGTCCATGATGAGAAGATCGGTAAAGGCATACGTGTCGTCGCTCTCTCCGAGGGGCCATTTGCCCTCCGGTTCCCGGTTCTGATTGCGAAAGTCGTAGACCGTATTTATCACCGTCACACTCCCGTTTTTCTTGCCCCCGGCCACGAGAGAAGTCAGATTGTCGTGAATATTGGGTACTAGAGCGGTACCGCCGAAGCACAGGACGTCCCCCTTCCAGAACCCGGTACGGAGGTGCCCGGGAGTACAGTTCCACGCGGCTCCTATTGTGTTGATGAAGGCCCTCTCCCCGTGGCCGTCGTCCCACCTCGGATCGGAGAGGACGACCGTAGACGGGGAGGGGCCGGTCGTCTTCTCGTAGTGGTTTATATCCACGGGGGTCTTCCGTATGATACCGAGTATGGTGTCGGCTATTTCGTCGTCGCCTAGGGTGCCGTAGAACTCCACCCCGACCGGTTTTTCGGCGAGGAGCTGCGCGGTATTGATCAATGATACGATGGAGGGACCGCCTAGATTCTCACTGTCCGGTCCCTTTCCTCCTGTTATCCGGTTGAGGGCGGTCTCAAAGCTCTCCCCGGCGAATTTCCCGAACTCTTCGGCGAACACGAGCTTTCCGGGGACTATTCCTCCGTCCCCTTCTCGTACGGCCGTGTATCTTTGGAATACCGGTGATGCAAAGTCGATGTCGGTGTAGAGCTTGTCCAGCAGTGAACATCCGGTGCCGGTAATGGTAAATCCCATATAACATCTCCTGCAATGGTCGTTAGTGCTGATATTAAAGCAGATTCCGCCGGTATTTGCAAAGAGAAAAAGAGTGCCCCCGATCGTGGGCATAGTCCCCTACCGCCATTGAAGCATTTTCGCATACATGTCATTCTGTTAATATACGTAAATTGAGGGGAGGAACCGGTGAACCACATTTTTGCCGCCTACGGAGAAACCCTTTGGGACATGTTTCCCGACGGATCGGTCTTAGGCGGTGCCGTTTTCAACTTGTCCTATCGGCTGATGGCTCTCGGGGACGATGCCCGGCTCATTACCCGGCTCGGAACCGACGAGCTCGGGGAGAGGACCCTGAAGATGATTCGGGATTTGGGGCTTACCATCGATCACATACAGATGGACCCCCACCACTCCACCGGTACGGTGGACGTTTATCTCGACGAGAACAAGAATCCCGATTATACCATCAATGAAAATGCAGCCTACGATCACATCCACCTTACCGAAGATTTGATCGAGCTCGTGGAGAACGCCGATTCTCTCTGTTTCGGAACCGTGGTCCAACGGAACGAGAGGTCCCGGAAGACCTTCAGTTCCCTGGTAGAGCGTTTCACGGGGAAAAACATTTTTTACGACATAAACATACGGAAAAACTGTTATACAGAGGATATCATCAGACAATCCCTCGAAGTTTCCACCATCCTCAAGCTCAACGAGGAGGAGCTCCTATTCCTTGCCGATTTGTTTTCTCTTTCTAAGGATGATATCCGTGGGCGTGCCGGGGAGCTTATGGCTGAATTCGGTCTCGAGCACTGCGTGGTGACCCTCGGAGACCGGGGAATTTACGCGAAAAGCGGAAAAAATGAGGCTTACGCCCCCTCCTACGCCGTACAATTGGTCGATCCGGTAGGGGCGGGGGACGCCTGCGCGGCCGGATTTTTGGACTGTCTGGTGCGGGAGAAGGATTTGGAGTACACCTGCCGCTTCGCCAACGCCCTAGGAGCCCTCGTCGCCGCCCAGCAGGGGGCCACCGGAGAAGTTCCCAGGGACAAGGTGGTATCGTTTATGGAGGAGGGATATACGCATCCGCGACATTCGGAATTCACGGGTTGATATTTTCCTCTTTTTTTAGTAGTATCCTCCAAGATTATACATGGAAAGGAGATTCCAATGGCATACAAGATTACTGACGAATGTGTAGCTTGCGGTGCGTGTCAGCCCGAATGTCCGGTTGACGCCATTTCCGAGGGCGATCCGATCTACGAGATCGATCCGGAAAAGTGCACCGACTGCGGCGCCTGTGCCGACGTTTGCCCCTCCGATGCAATCGTAGCCGGCTAAGGTCCACATCAGATTTTAAACAAAACAGGCCGCCCCTTCTCGGGCGGTCTTTTTTTGTACGCCCGCTTCTCATGGATTCCCCTTTCGCCTATAGTATACGGATATGAAACCGCTCAAGAATCCCTACGCCGGCCTGCCCGGCTACAACTGTTTCGGATGCTCCCCGACCAATCCCCTCGGTCTCAAGATGGACTTCTTCGAGGACGGTGACGAGATCGTGAGCCGATGGGAACCGGGAGAGCACTATCAAGGGTACCTCCGGGTCCTGCACGGGGGCATACAGGCAACCATGCTCGACGAGCTTGCAAGCTGGTATGTCTTTGTAAAACTCGAAACCTCCGGGATGACAAGATCCATGGAGATAACCTATCACCGTCCCGTCGAAATTGATAAGGGCGTCATCGAGATGCGTGCATCGGGAAAATCGATCGAGAAAAAACGGGCCGTTATCCGGTGCCGCCTCTTCCAGGAGGGAGTACTCAAGAGCGAGGCCCTCTGTGAATATGTCGTGTTCTCCCGAATTGTTGCCGAGAAAAAATTCCATTATCCGGGTCCGGAACCATTTTATCCGTAAAATTGACCGCATAGATGAATCAGCGTATACTTTCTAGAGGTATAGGATTTATGAAGGAGGCTGCCTATTTCCATAATTGCTATACCGAAATCTTTACGTGACAAACTCGGCGACGAAGCGTCGGAGGATTTGGTTAAGGTCTTGAACGAGCAGGGAAAAGAAACAGCCGAATCGGTTATTGAAACAGCGGCACTGCGCTTCGAGAAGAAGCTCTCCGAGGAACTCGGGGGAGTCAAGACCGGTATCGGAGGACTCAAATACGATGTCGGTGGGCTGAAAACCGACGTTGCCGGGCTCAAGACCGATGTAGCGGATCTGAAAACCGATGTAGCTGAACTTCAATCCGATGTAACGGTACTCAAAACCGATGTAGCGGATCTGAAAACCGATGTAGTCGGGCTGAAGATCGATTTTGTAGAAAGGATCGGGAAGGTTCGGGAAGAGATGCAGCGACTCCAGGCCGGCACCATCCGGTGGATGTTCATCTTTTGGGTGGGGCAGATCGGAGTTCTTTTCGGTATCATATACGCGGTATTTAAGTAGTTAGGACACGGCTGAGGTGATCCCGAACACGACGGATGCGCGATTTGAGAGAGGCGCTCTGCTCTTCGACCTGTCGTATAAAAGGGTTGTCTTCGACGGACCCCGCGACCGCCTCCATTTCCGCATCGCTTTTAAAGATCGCCCTTCTAAAGGGATTGTCGAAATCCTTCTTTCTACTCTCATAGACCCCTTGAGATATGCAGTCAACAATGCGAAGCCCTTCGTTTAAGAGGAACATAAGATCCTCGGAAGTCAGGTTTTCCCTCTCTTTTGCCGAATCCGCTGTCACGATGTCCAGATATACCCTTCGGGCATGCCGCCTCTTCTCCCGGGGATAGGCTTTCCAGAGCTCGTCGTATCTGTGGTGAATCTTTTCCCACGATCCGAGGACACCGGAAGCTATATCCGAGACAATCCTGTCCGTTTCCGGTCCGGGGACCAGCTGTCCCCCGAGGTTGATCCACTCCCCGGTACAGTCCCCGGAGAGCTCATCGACGACGGCGGCCGGATCGGATTTTGGGGAATCCTCGATGTGCTCGAGAAGGTTTATAAGGCAGTAGAAGAGGAGCATATCCCGGTAGGCCCGGTAACCCTCCCGCGCTTTGAGGATGACGGTCTTTCGCTTCGACCGCTCCATCCCCTCGCCGAGGATTTCGAGATTTCCCGTGCCGGCGATTTTTTCGGGGGAAGCAAGAAGATACTTTCGTCCTTGCCGCCGGAGAACCGATCGATCGGATGTGCGGGCCGTAACTCCCGGGGCATCGGCGGCGGCGCGTCTGGAACCCGGCCGGGCGAGATCGCGCCGGGCCAGAGCCATTCCGGTCCATTCCTCGAGGAGTTCCATCCCCCGGATTATCTCTTCCACCGTGTCCGGGGCGAGGTAATCGAACTCGATATGCTGAAGCTTTGTTTTCCTCTTGTCCCTGACGCCGTACTTCCAGCTGTTTCTCGCGAGGGCGTAGAGATCATAGAGCCACCAATACGCGGGCATCACCTCAAGCCTATCCCGGCTTACATGGTTGTTAACGAGGGAGAAGGGCAGACGGATGTCAAGCTCGGCGGGAAAATCACCCTTTGCTATCATAGTGTAGGATGCGAACCGGGAAGAATGCTTGAGGCTCGTGCACAGGCCCGGCCAGAAACCCCTTCCGGCTAGGATCTCGTTGTCGTTCGCCCTGCTGTTATGATTGGACCCTATCGTCGCTCCGGCTGCAATATTCGACTGACCGAGAACGCACGAGGCGATCAGGAAGGAGTTGTTATGATGCTGTTCATGCCCCGGAAAGATGAGATTATTGAGAATTTCACAGCACGATACGGTGGAGTTGTCTCCGAGGAGGCTGTTCAAGAGACGGGCCCCGTACTTGAGCTGGGTATTACTTCCGGTCACGAACCTGACCGCCTTGCAGCCGTAGAAAATCCGGCTTCCGAGACCGATGATCCCGTTCACGAGCTCCACCCCCTCACCGATCTGGGTAGGCTCCTCGGGGGTGGATTTGATGGTCAGATTCTTCAATTTGTTCGCGCCCTTTATGTAACAGTGGCTGCCGATCCGGACATCTTTGATGATTCTGGTGTTTTTGACGACACTCTCGTCTCCAACGGTACCGTAGTATCCCCTGCGTGAATCGTAGGTTGATTGGGTTATTTGGAGCAGGGCTTTCTGGAGCTCTTCGTTTTCCCGGAACCTTGCCCACAGGTAGGCATCGGCCGGAATCATATCCTCGAATGGGAGTATTCGACGCCCTCCGGATTCATTTACCAGGTCGAGCCATATCCGGACATCTTCCGGTTCCCCCTCTTTGATCACTCCGTTTCCGAATTTCGCATAGTCGGTTGTATGCATCTCGTCGATGTTGACGCACAGCACCCGGTTTCCCAGGATGTAGTGGGCCAAATAGCGGACGTTATGAACTGCGCAGTGGTCGCCGATATCGCAGGCGATAATTTTGCTGTTGGTGATTCCCGCGGAGACCCTCAAGTCATGATGTTCCAGGACCACATTTTCGAGTCTTCCGATGCGCACCCGGCCGAAGAACTCGCTGTTCCTCACGAGGACGGAATCGAATTGGTCGGTTA
Organism: Spirochaetia bacterium; assembly: GCA_046542935.1. GTDB lineage: Bacteria > Spirochaetota > Spirochaetia > SPDA01 > CAZSGZ01 > JBKHAJ01. Next base: position 12,750 of record JBKHAJ010000046.1, read on the forward strand.
CGAGAACATCGTCCCAATCAGGAGAATAATTTCCGTTTTTGACCAGCCTATCGAGCTCGTCGGAGGTGAGATTCCGCCATTCGTGAGCGGGCCGGGTTTGCTGGAGGTCTCGGAGATAATACTCGTCCTCTCCCTCGGGCATATATTCCGGAGGGATGAATCCTCTTCCCAAACTGGTTGCCGGCATAATGTGTACGTGATCCAACTCCCGTCTCCTATCTGTCGCTTTCGCTCCGGTATTCATTTCCTACTTTCCGTGCCCGTCTCGGTGTATCCATGTCCACCCCCAAGGATGCGCCCACCGATACGAGGAGGTTCCAGCCCATGGCTAGGGAAACGAAACCGGAAAGGCTTTCGCACTCTTCTATCACGAGGGTGGGAAAGGGGGTGGATTTCGACGAGACCGCGCAGACGGCGCATCCCACCTCATTTTCGATCGTAGCTCGGATTGTCTCCGTCTCCTCCTCGAAGGGATCGATGAGAATTACCGCATCTTTCTCGGTAAGAATTTCCTCGATCCCGTGGAGGAGGTAGGTCCCTTCGAGAAAACAACTCTTTTTATGGGTTATCTCGTTCGTCTTGAGAGTTAATTCCTCGGCGACTCCGTCGTTGCGTCCCGCGAAGTAGACAGTTTCGGCCCTCGCGACTGCATCGACAACTCCAGCGGGGATATCCGCCGCAAGGGCCGACCCGACGGCTTCGGCCAGATTTTCCGTATCGAAGGGTAATCCCGCGGCGGTCGAGACAAGATGCCGATAGAAGAGAGCCTGCTCGAATACGCTCTTCGTAGCGGCAACCGCTTCTTCGGCGCCGCATTTCAAGACGAAGGTCCGGTTACTCAGCTCCTCTAAGGGAGTAAATGGGTAGGCGGTCAATCCGTAGAAAGCGGAATGATTTTCTCTATTTAGATCGGTAAACAGCTCGATGAGCTCCCGGGTTTTCCCGCTGTTCGATGCTCCGAAGACGACGTAACGGTCCAAAGAATATTCGGCGGCCTGCCGTGATCCTTCGGTAACCGGCGTAACGTCCAATCCTTCGGAAAGGGCCCAACGGCGGACGTTTTTCGCGGGAAATATCCGGCTCGATCCCTCTCCGGTCAAGAGAAGCTTCTTTTTCGAGCGGATAGAATCGATGATCGAAGAATCTTCACAACTGCGGAAGTCGGCTATTAGGGCGGGAGCTTCGAGCATCTCCCGTACCAGGGCGAAACGTTCGGCAAGTTCGTGTATGTCCATGGAAATCTATGATAGGTTACGCGGGCTCCTAAGTCAATTCATTCGATCCGGTTGTCGATGTATCTGAAATGTCTTATAATCTGCTAATGAAGAAAATCAGGAGGACTCAATGGAATTCAAGCATCTCTTTTCTCCCATAGAAATCGGAAAGATGAGGGTCCCGAACCGGGTGGTTCAGGTTCCCACCGACATAAGCTCCGCTAATCCCGACGGTTCCGTGAACGACCGGGTCATCGCCTATCACGAGGAGCTTGCCAAGGGGGGGACCGGTTTTATCATAGTCGGAGCGTCGACTCCCGACAAGGATTCGGGAAGGCCCACGGTCACATGCCTATCCGTGGATGCCGATTATCTTATCCCGGGGCTCCACGAGCTCACCGCGGCCATGCAGCGGCACGGAGCCAAGACCTGCGTAGAAATCCAGCATCCGGGACGTCAGGCGGCGTATCCCAAGACGGGACTCATGTCGTGCAGCGACATGGTAACAAGTCTCCCCGGATCGGCGGGGCACGAGACGATCTATGCCGGGGCCCAAGCCAAGGGAAAAGATATCCGGGGTATGACCGTGGAGGAGATCTACGATCTCATCGAGAAGTTTTCCGAGGCCGCCTGGCGCGTCCAGCAGGCCGGATTCGATTCGGTGGAGCTCCACGCCGCCCACGGCTATATGATTGCTCAGTTCATGAGCCCTTTCACAAATAAGCGGAACGACCGGTTCGGCGGATCCTTGAAAAACCGGCTCAGGTTCCCCATGAATATCTATGAGCTCATCCGCTACAAGTGCGGACCCGATTTTCCCATCGGTATCCGCTACTCCGCCGAGGAGTGGATACCGGAGAGCAGGACCCTCGATGAATCGATCGAAATAGCCAAAATGTTCGAAGAAGCGGGTTTCGACTTCCTCGATATAAGCGCGGGTATATTCGAGGCTCCGGGACCCTTGTTGGACCCCATGTATTACAAGGAGGGCTGGAACACCTACACCGCCGAGGCGATAAAGAAAGAGGTGAACATTCCGGTTATTACCAGCCATTCCCTGCGTAACCCGGCATACTGCGAAAAGATCATCGCCGAGGGAAAGACCGATATGGTGGGACTCTCCCGGCAGCTGATCGCCGATCCCTATTGGGCGAATAAGGCCAAAGCGGGAAAGACCAAGGAGATCCGCAAATGCATTTCCTGTCTCATAGGCTGCTGGAAGGAATCCCTCTATATCAAGCATCACATGCGGTGCGCTATTAATCCCGCCACCGGGGATGAGCGTTTTCTCGATATCAAGCCCGCGCGTACTCCCATGAAGATCGCCGTCGTGGGCGGGGGAATAGCAGGGATGGAAGCGGCGAGGATAGCGACACTCAGAGAACACAAAGTCACCCTATTCGAGAAGGATGACGAGCTCGGGGGAATACTCCGGACCTGCTGCGCGGTACCGCCAAAATCCAAGATGAAATGGTACATGGACTGGGTCCGGGAGCAGATAGGGACGCTCGGCGTCGAGGTCAAGCTGGGCACCGAGGCGACCGTGGATACGGTAAAGGGGTACGATGTGGTCCTCGCCGGTACCGGGGCCAGGCTCAAAGCCTTGGATGCCCCCGGGGCCGAGGCCATGGTCAGCTACGAAGATGTCCTCGCCTGCACGAAAACCGGGTGCGAGTACTACCCCTCCGAGAGAAAGAAGCGGCCCGCCGAGGTCGGACAGCGGGTTCTCATCTGGGGAAACCACTACGCGGCGGTCGACACCGCCGAGGCGTTGGCCATGAAGGGGAAGGAGGTGATTATCGTCACTGAAGATAAGGAGTTCGCCCCAGAATACGAGCCGATCCACAAGGACGTTATGATGCAGCGCTTTGCAGGCGGCAACGGTCAGGCCCTCGAGGGAACACCCATCGCAATCCCTGTTGCCATCAAGACCGGAACAACTATTCTCGAGATCGCGGACGGCAGGGTTCACCTTATCAACGATAAGCTCGAGAAGGAAATCGTCGAGGTGGATACCGTTATAAACGGGAACACCGAACAGAACGACGAGCTGTACAGAAGGCTTGTAGGGGCGGGAATAAAAGCCGCCAATATGGGCGATTCAAGACTCGTAAGGAACCTCCGCGGAGCCATGACCGACGGGGCCGATGCGGGGCTCATGGTCGACGACGATGTTTTCATGAACGCAAACAATATCCTCTCGAGCGGCCTGCCTCGGGATGTCCGGCGGATGATGGCGTAGATACACCCTCGATCCGGAGGGCGCCCTTTTTCGTGAGTGATTGACGCGCCGGGACACGTCTAATAGAGTACCTGAAGGGGGTAGTATGAATCG
>JBKHAJ010000323.1:0-2918 GCA_046542935.1 Spirochaetia bacterium
GTTTTTCGGAAGCCGCATGGAGAGCATGTACAGCGACATGATCGGCCCCGCGGCGTTCCCGATCATAGTGGTGAATCCCCCGGCTGTACCCATAATTCCGGAAAACCACCGGTAATTGGGGATCGTCTTCGACTTCCTCAGATCGTTGGCGATTAATAGGATGGTCCCGAGGATAATAATTGCCGCTAAGAGGAGGGTAAAGACTTCGTCGGAGATGAACTTTCCCACCACCGCTGCTATTCCGACTCCCGCTAAAGCCCAGGGGAGGAGCCTTAGGACATGGTGCCAACTGGTATGTTTGGTGTAGTAACCGACGGCGTAGAAATCGGCCAGGATGAGAATAGGGAGGAGCATCCCCGTGGAAGGGCGGGCTCCGAAGATCATCGCGAAGAGGGGAACCACCGCCATGCTTACACCGGACAATCCGGTCTTGGCCATTCCGATGAGCATTCCGCAGATAACGGCTATGACCCACTCGTAGGGTGCAAGTCCGAAGGATTGAAGAAAATCGACCATAGAGTCCCAGGATAGTAGGATCGGCCGCCGGGGGCAAGCAGGGCCCGCTCAATAATTCCCGACAAATTTGCTCATGAGGACCTCGTACACTATACTTTTCTCTAGGAGGATACTTATGGGTAATATAGGAATTCCCGAGCTGCTGCTGATCCTGTTTTTGGTGCTGCTCCTCTTCGGCGCCAAGCGGCTTCCGCAGATTGCCCGGTCTATCGGCAAGTCATTGAAAGAGTTCAAGACGGGAATGAAAAGCACCCTCGAAGATGATTCCGATGAGGGAGGCCCGGCCGAGTGACATTCTCCGGACGGGAGGAACGGCGCCTTCCCTTTTGGGAACACGCGGAGATACTCCGGAGGAAGCTCATTCTCACGGCGGTCTTCTTTCTCGCCCTGTCCTGTGCCGCCTTCGTGCTCCGTGAGCACCTGCTCGCCTTTTTCTTGAACCCCCTCGAAGGGATCGACGTCGAACTCCATTACTTCAAGCCTCAGGAAAAGCTCGTCACCTACGTCAAGCTCGCGGTCATTGCGGGATTCGCCGGTACCGTTCCCTTTCTGGTCTGTCAAATCGTCGCATTTCTCTTTCCGGCCTTCCGCCGGCGGGGGAGGCGGAACCTGATCATCGGAGCGGGATCGGTTCTCCTTCTTTTCACCGCGGGAGGCTTTCTGTCCTATCGGATTATTGCTCCGACGGCTCTCGAATTTTTTGTACGTTTAAGCCGTGGAGACGGGATCGTCCCGGTATGGGGGATGGAGCACTACATCCGATTGGTGACGAGTCTCCTCCTAGGGGTAGGGCTGATTTTCGAGCTTCCCCCGGTGCTGCTTCTGCTGGCGGGATCGGGGATTGTCGAGGTGGAGAATCTGGCGAAGGGACGGAAGATCGCTCTCATCGTCGGGTTCGTAACCGGGGCGGTACTCACCCCGCCGGATATCTGGACGCAGGTCGTAGTGGGGGTAGCCCTGTATCTCCTTTACGAGATAACCCTGGTAATCGCGCGTCTCGTCGCGCGGAGGAGGACGACGACGGATGATCAACTCGTCGAAAGAGGCTGACGGCACCCCGCCTCGAAAAAACGATCAGGAACGGGATGAGGGGCTGACCCGGGGAGAATTCTTGAGTAAGAGCGGATCTTACCTCGCCGCGGCGGCGGGGGCGTTCCTCTTTTCCCGGGCCGGACGGGTTTTCGGGCAGTCCGGCGGGGGTGGGAACCGGTACGATCTCGCGGCTGTAGTAAACGGCGAGCCCGACCGGATGTTTGACGCCGGTATCAATGCCCTCGGCGGGATGAGCCGTTTCGTCGGCAGGGGGGACACCGTTCTCATCAAGCCGAACATGTCGTGGAACACCGGGCCGGAGTCGGGGGCGAATACCAATCCTAAACTCATAAAGCGGATCGTGGAGCACTGTTTCGACGCCGGAGCCCGCAGGGTGTATGTCTTAGATCATATCCTGAGCCGCAACGCCTACCAGGCAAGCAGGGTCGCGCCCGCGGCCGAGGACGCGGGTGGGCAGGCCGTTCCCGCCGATGCCTCGAGGTACTATCAAGAGGTAAGAGTACGGGGCGCGGAAAGACTTACCAGTCTGGAGGTCCATGAGGTGGTCCTCGAGGCGGATGTCCTCGTCAGCGTGCCGGTGATGAAGCACCACAGCAGTACCTATCTGACCTGCGGCATGAAGAACCTGATGGGACTGGTGTGGGATCGGGGATTTTACCACCGGAACGACCTCCACCGGTGTATCGCCGAGTTCTGCCTGTTCCGGAAACCCGCACTGACGGTGGTGGACGCTTACCGGTTCATGCGTACCGGAGGTCCGGGAGGCAGAGGGGATTCCGACGTGATGCTACAGAAGATGCAATTACTAAGCCCGGATATTGTCGCAGCCGATGCCGCCGCGGCGGCCCAGGCGGCTATGTGGGGGATGTACGGTGCCGAACGGGTCGAGTACATCGACATCGCCCATAATTTAGGGCTGGGCAACAAAAACCTCGATCAGCTTAATATACGGAAGATCCGCCTATGATCCAACCTGCCGGTTCTTCCAGGCCTCCTCGGGGATGGCCGCCTAAGACCCGGCGCTACCGCGCCCTCCGCTGGGCCCGGATCGCCGTTTCAACGATGGTACTCACGACCTTTATCACCGTCCTTCTTTTGTACCCGGGTATTTCCGGGGAGACCGGTCGGCTCCTCTCCCAACCGGTGAAGATCCAGTTCTACGCCCTGTTACTCAGGACCACCGCGGCCGCGGGATGGGCCGCCGGGGCGGGGCTCGGCGGAATGCTTATCGTCGCCCTTGTGGTTGGAAGGGTCTACTGTTCCACTCTCTGTCCCTTGGGAACGATGCAGGACGGGTTTATCGGAATATCCCCGCGGCGGAGGAGGCGCAGGTTCATGAACCGGCCGGT
>JBKHAJ010000324.1:0-2903 GCA_046542935.1 Spirochaetia bacterium
AGCCGGTTCTGGGCGGATTCTCCCCAGCCGGGGATAATGAGCTGTCGAATGTATCTCGTGTATTCTTCGGGGACCATAAACAATAGTACAGCGATGGATGAAAAAAGGGAAGTGAACGGTTGACAGAAGTAATCCAATATAATAATATCAGACAATATTATAATAGAACCAGCTACCAGGTAAAACGAAAAAGAGGAGTCGAGATATGGCTAACATGAGCGGAGCTCAATACATCGCGCAAACACTCAAGGGGTACGGAGTCAGTCACGTATTCTACATCGAGGCGATTCTCCGGCGGACCCTTGTGGAGATGGAAAAGCTCGGAATAAAACGAATTCTGACTCACAGCGAAAAATCCGCCGCCTACATGGCCGACGGTTTCGCCCGGGCAGGGCTCAAGCCGGGGGTGTGCATGGCCCAATCGGTGGGGGCCGCGAACCTCGCGGCGGGCCTCCAGGACGCCTATCTCGGGCGTTCGCCGGTCATAGCCCTTACCGGGCGGAAGCCTCCTTTCTTCCAGTATCGCAACGCCTACCAGGAGATCCTCCACAACGATCTTTACGACCGGGTAACCAAGTACAACGTGGAGCTCGACACTCTCGAGCAGCTCCCGTACCTTTTGCCTCAAGCTTTCCGGGAGGCGACTTCGGGAATGCCCCGGCCGGTTCACATCGATTTCTTAGGATACGAGGGGAATCTGACGGACGAGGCGGAGGCCGACTTGAAGGTTACGGTGGAGCCGCGTTACGGCGCCCTCCCGCCCAGGCGCCCCGCGCCCGAGGCCGCCGACATCGAAGAGGCGGTCAAGGTCTTGAGGAACGTCAAGCGTCCGGTCCTCGTAGTCGGCCGGGGAGTCGTCGTCTCCGGGGCGCAGGAGCTTGTGAATAAGATCGTCGACACCCATTCCATCCCCGTTGCTTCGTCGGTGGACGGGAAGGGGGTCGTTTCGGACGATCATCCCCTGTCCTTAGGTCCCGCCGGGACCTACTGCAAGCCCTGCGCGAACAAGATCGTGTCCGAGGCGGACTGTGTCGTTTTTGTCGGAACCAACACCGGCGATCAGGTCACCAAGAATTGGACCCTGCCGACCTTGGGCACTCCGGTCATTCAGATAGATATCGATCCCCACGAGCTTGGTAAGAACTATCCGGGAGCGGTGGGGATCTGCGGAGATGCGGCGGCCGCGCTGGCGATGCTCGCCGACGCTTTGCCGAAGGACTTGAAGTACGGCGAATGGGCCGAAAAGGCCGCCTCGTGCATACGGGAGTGGAAGGAATCGGTCCGGGATATGCGGACATCGGGCAATCAGCCGATCCGACCCGAACGCCTCGGTGCCGAGCTGACCGCCGTACTCCCCGAGGATGCGGTTGTCGTTGCCGATACAGGCTATTCCGCCATCTGGGCGGCGACGATGATCGATATTACCAGCCCCAAGCAGAGCTTTATCCGGGCCGCGGGATCTCTCGGGTGGGCCTTCCCCGCTTCCCTCGGTGCGAAGTGTGCCGTCGGAGAACGTCCGGTGTACTGTTTCTGCGGAGACGGTGCTCTGTGGTATCACGTGGGAGAGCTCGAAACCGCCAAGCGGTGGAATATCAACACCGTCACCGTCGTCAACAACAATTCGGTCCTAGGGCAGTGCCTGTTGGGGATAGGCCGGGCCTATCGGGAAGATGAGGGACGCAGGGAGGATATGTCCGCTTTTGAGCCCACGAACTTCGCCGAGCTTGCCGAATCGATGGGATGCAAGGGAATACGGGTTACCGATCCCGTGAAGATAGGCGATGCGATCCGGGAGGCCTCCGAGGCCGGCGGACCCGCCGTAGTCGATGTGGTCACCGACCCGACGGCCCATCCGACCCTTAAATAGAGAATAGCAGGAAGAGAGGAGTTAGACATCATGGAAAACTATACGAGTATCTTTGATCTATCCGGTAAAGTCGCCCTGGTGACCGGAGCCGGCGGGGGCATCGGGCAGGCCATAGCCTACGGGCTTGCAGCCTTCGGCGCGGACATCATGGCCGGCGGACATCGCCTTGAAAAAGCGGAGGTGACCGCCGAGGGAGTCCGGGATTTGGGCCGGAAGGCGAAGGCGGTGTCCTTCGAGCTGACGGATGTAGAGAGCATCAACAAACTGGTCAAAGATACCCTGGACGAATTCGGTAAGATCGATATTCTCGTCAATTCCGCGGGAAAGAACGTCCGGAAGTACGTCGTCGATATCACCGAGGAAGATTGGGACACCGTCCTCGATATCAACCTGAAAGGGGTGCTGTTTACCTGTCGGGAGGTTGCCCGGCATATGATCGAGCGGAAACAGGGGAAAATTATCAATATCTCATCCATTTCTTCTATGCTCGGGCATCCCGCAAGGTGCGCCTACGCCGGAAGTAAGGGGGGACTCAATCAGATTTCCCGGGTCATGGCCACCGAGCTCGCACCCTATGGAATCAACGTAAATACAATATCCCCCGCGGCGATCGATACACCCTTCATAGACGGACTCAAACAGAACCGGGAAAAGCTCGATCGGGAGCTTCAGCGGATCCCCATGGGGAGGATCGGAACTCCCAAGGACATGATCGGGGCCGCGGTCTTTATGGCTTCGGCGGCATCCGATTTTATCACCGGACACAACCTTGTCGTTGACGGCGGGAGAACGGTAGACTAGACGGGATTACACCGAAGATCAGGGAGGTATCACTATGCAGTTATTTCACGCAATCGTACCGAAGATCGTATTCGGGCCGGGAAGACTCGAAGAATTGGGAGGAATGATGGGGGAGATCGGAAAAAAGGTCTTCCTTGCCATAGATCCCTTCCTGGTTACCACCGGATTGAACGACAGGATAACCAAACTCCTTACGGCCGAGGGAATCGAGGTGGAGGAGTTCTCCCGGATCGAG
>JBKHAJ010000325.1:0-2890 GCA_046542935.1 Spirochaetia bacterium
CTGGTATCCGGAACGGAGACTCTCGAATACGAGCTGACCACCGAGATACGGGGACTTGTCAAGGATATAGCCCGCACGGTAGGCGTGGTCGTCGGAGACGCGAGCAGGACCTTTTCAGAGGACTACCAATTCTTGGCGGAAAAGCTCTCGGGGGTCTTCGATGTCGAGGAAATCCCCTTAGGTGAGCCGATAGGACCCGAAGTCAGGGCCGTTATCGTTCTAGGGGACAAGGATATGAGCGACGACCATGTACGGGTCATAGACGACTACATCCAAAACGGCGGCAGCGTACTCTTCATGGTAAAGCCGGTCTATATCGACTTGAACAAGAACCTTACCGCCGAACCCTTGGACGAGCGTCCCTTGGAGCCCCTGCTCTCATCCTACGGGATAACCATGGATACCGGACTCCTCATGGATGTCTACGCCAAAGAGTTCCGTGTTCCCACCGAGATGTTCGGACAGATGGCCTGGCAGATCATCGGAACCTATCCCTATTGGTTAGCCCTCCTCGAAGAGAATGTTTCCGCCGAACACCCCATATCGGCGCGGTACGCGGGGATGGACCTCCTATGGGGTTCCCCTATAACGGTGGAAGAGAAGGAAGGAATCGAGACCGAAATCATTGCCACGAGTTCCGCGGAGAGTTGGGTAATTAGGGAAAATTTCATGACCGATCCTTATCAGGCGTATATGCTCTCCAATCCAACCGGCGAGCAGAAGGAGCGTGCCGTTGCCGTTGTCCTCTCAGGGGAACTTCCCGGTCTATATGGGGGCGGTACGGAGAACGGCAGGGCCATGGTCATCTCGGACTACGACTGCGTATCCAACGTGCTCCAGTATTCGAACAGCCCGTACAATGTCGATTTTGTCGAAAACGCGGTGGAATGGCTCAGTAACGACGAGGAGCTGACCGAAATAAAGACCCGTTCGGTAAGAGATTTGCGGCTCAACGCTTTCCAGGACCCGGCCGGAGCAAGGAGGGTTTACTTCCTTGCCGTCATCATCAATCTTGTCATAATCCCTTTGGCGGTCATCCTATTCGGCGTTCGCCGATTTCTTAAGCGTCGCAGACAACAGAATATTACATGGGGGGGGGGAAGCAAGAATGATTAGAGACAGAAAGATCCTATCCTTGAGCATCGTTCTAACGGTCCTTGTGATAGTCTATATTCTGGGATCCATATTCACCCGCACCGGTAGACAGCAGGAAATCCATTCCGTTCCGATTCTCACCCCACTGGAACGGGAGTCGATCCATTCCTTCGAGCTCGAAGGCGGCACCGGAAGCGTGAGCTTGAGCATCGGCGAAGACGGATCGTGGTGGATCGTGACGGAGGATGTCCGTCTGCCTGCTTCAGAGGACAAGGTGGACCATTTTCTGGAGTCCCTCCTCACTATCCGAACCCTCCGGTTTGCTACCGATGACGAGGAGCTCTTCGAGGATTTCTCGGTAGCCGAGCCTGTCAGGTATATCAGCTTCAGAGACGATGAGGGCGCGCTGATAAAAAGACTCGTCCTTTCCGAAACCGAAGCTGAAGCCGGGGCCGAGGCGGGCCCCAGTTATGTCAGGGTGCAGCCGGCTGAAAAAATCTATCAAGTCGACGACGATCTCTCCTTCTACATGAGGCAAGACGGGAATTACTGGGCCGATTTGGATCTCTTTCCCCCGGCGGTTACCCCGGAAAGTGTGCTCCGGGTCGACGTGGCGGGAGATTTTACCCTCTCCGACGGATACAACTTCGCCGGAGCCTACACTCTGGTCAAGAGGGCCGATGGTGATGAGGAATGGTGGGAAATCATTTCCGGCGACACAGGGACATCAGAGGCGGATCCGGGCGAGACGGAAAGAGTAATCACTACCCTCGCTGAGCTTAGGGGTTTTGCCTTTGCCGAGGATCAAAACCGCGCCGGTAAAGGGTTGGAAGAGACCGCGGCATCGATACGGTTCGAATCGGGAGGAGAAGAGTACCGGTTGATAGTCGGAAGCCCCGCGAAGGAAGAAGGGAGCCGCTACCTCGAGGTTTCCGCTGCACCCTACCTCTACCTGGTCAAGGAGTGGGCATTAAAACGAATTTTCAAACCCGGCGAAGAGCTCGAGAGGAATGATGCAGAATAGGAATCACTGCACCCGGGAGGCTATGTACTGACGGTATTTCTCAGGGTCTGAACGGAAGGCGATTATACGGTGGTCTTTATCCGATTCAGCCTTCCGCAAAGCCTGGGAGGCTTCGTAGATAATCCTGCCGCCGTTGACGAGTCTCCCGTTCCGGGAGCTCAAGCCCACGGTAAACGAGCACCGGTCCATCGAAAGCTTGGCACAATTCTTGGATATAAAATCTTCGGTTTCCTTCATAGCCAAGTCCAGATCGGCGTTGGGAAGTATCGCGGCGAATCCCTTCTCACCGTACTCGAAGATGAGGTCCTGAAAGGAGAATTTTTTCAAGAGCGCCTTTGCTAACACCACGTATCCCGAGGAACTTCGGTCGAATTCGGACGATTTGATCAACACAAGGGAAAGATCCTGATCGAAGGACGCAGCTCTGCGCAGCTCGAAGCTGAGTCTCTTTTCGAGGTAATCTCCCCATCCCAGTCCGGTAACGGGAGAAAAGAGCCCGCACCCCTCCTTGGAACCGGACGAATCCGCGGGTATCTCCACATCAGCCTCGGACCTGAAATCATTCAAGTGCTCGGTCCTTTTCGGCTCCTCTTCGGATGCGGGAGCGGATGCGATACCCCGTCCTCCGGCGTTTGTAATCATGAATATAACGGTTATGAGCAGGAGCGCTACCAGGGCTATCAGGGAGTCCCGCATGTACCGGTACAGAAGATCCCTGGACATCACGGTCGTAAGTACTCCCAGTGTTGCCCCCTCGACATCGGGGAGGGA
>JBKHAJ010000326.1:0-2874 GCA_046542935.1 Spirochaetia bacterium
GAGATGCTCAAAGCCCGGATGGATCTGCAGCTGATCTTCCAGGACCCTTACGCGAGCCTCAATCCGCGGATGACCGTGGGGGACATTATCGAAGAGCCGATGCAGATCTTTACCCGGCGCAGGCTCATGACCATGACCCGCACGGAGATGCGGGACCGGACCGAGGCACTCATGCAGCGTGTGGGACTCTCACCTTTGTTCAAGAACCGATATCCCCACGAATTCTCGGGCGGTCAGCGGCAGCGGATCGGTATAGCCCGGGCGCTGGCCTTGAATCCCAAGCTTATCTTGGCCGACGAGCCGGTGAGCGCCCTGGACGTATCCATTCAGGCGCAGATCCTGAACCTTCTCCACGACTTGCAGGAGGAGTTCGATCTGACCTATCTCTTTATTGCCCATGATTTAGCGGTCATCGAGTACATCAGCGACCGGGTGGCGGTTATGTATCTCGGTAAGATCGTGGAGATGGCCAAGGCGGAGGATCTTTACAAGAACCCGCTGCACCCCTATACCAAGGCCCTCTTGAGCGCGGCCCCCATCCCCGATCCCGAGATCGAGCGGAATCGGAAGCGGATAATCCTTTCGGGGGACGTCCCTTCGCCGGACAAGGAGAGGACCGGGTGCTACTTCTACGACCGGTGTCCGAAGCGGATGGATAAGTGTACGACCAAGGTGCCGCCCCTTAAAAGTATCGAAGACGAACACTACGCGGCGTGTTACCTGTACTTCGAGCCGGAAAACGTCTAATCAGCACTTCCCAGGGGTTTCCCGACAAGCGCCGCGATCCTTTCAGCGGCCCGCAGCAGATCTCCGCTCACGTTGGATTTGACGGTATCGATATTTATTGTTTCCCCCGATGAGGTCACGAGGCGCAAGGTGGTGTAATCGGTCTCGAAGAGTCGTCTCTTACGCTCGTCCTCCGGTTCTTCCGGGGTAGTCATGCGCCCCCGGGTGAATCTTTCGAGCTCCAGCCTGTCGACTCGGCTCAACTCGATGCTGCTCGTCTTTAAAAACGGATAGATCCCGAAACGGTGGATGACCCCGCTCTCGGTCGAGAAGTACCACGACTCGGTGTATCCCGCCGAGAGCAGTGCTATTAGAAGAAAGATAAAGGGGGCCGCCGCGAATTCGCCGACGGCGATCATGCTCGCGAGAAGGATTGACGCTATTGTCAAAAAAACTATACGGAACCACAGGGGGAAGACCAGGGCGAGGGTGGAAGAGTCGACCTGTTTGAGTGTAAGCTTGAGTCTGAACATTATAGGATAATACTAAACTTTCACGGGGTTAGTGTCATTACCCGTATTGTCATTTCCCGGGTGCTTGAATATGCTTCAGTATCGATGAAAAAGCAGACTTTTGGAATAATCCTCGTATCCGTCTCCTCTTTTTTCCAGGTGCTCTTCGTGCCGGGGTGTTCTACCGGAGGGATGGGGGAAGGCGCGGATGGTCTTGCCGTAACCGGCGTTCAGCTCCATATCGACGAATCGATCTACGCAAGCCCCGGCACCTTCGAGGCGGCTATGAGGCACGAGCTCGAGTCGGTCTGTTCCGTTCACGACAGGCCGGACTTGGTCGTCTTTCCCGAATACACTTCGGTTTTTCTGGCCGCGACGGAATACTTCGACCTCATAGAAAAGGCGGACACCTTCGAGGAGGCCCTCGAGCGAATCCGCATGGAAAACGGGGATATTGATTCTCTTCACGCCCTGTTTATGAGGGAGGCGGATCGTACGGAGAAACGGCTCGACCGGATCTGGGGAAAACTCGCCCGGGAGTTCGAACTGTTCATCGTCGGGGGTACCTACTTCAAAAGGGTGACCGATGAAGCGGGAGGCGCGGGTTTGAGGAACACGCTGATCCTCTACGACCCCCGGGGGCGGCGTATCTACGAGCAGGATAAAGTGTATCTCACCGACTTCGAAGAGGAGGTAATAAGACTTTCCCCCGGAAGCGAGGACGAGGCGGTTCCGGTAAGGATCGATGCTTATGACGTGGTCTTTACAGTCTGCAGGGATTCGTTTTTCTCCACCTGGGAAGACAACTTCAGGGGAGCTGAAGTGTGGATCAGCATCAAGGCGAACGGAGTCAGTTTCGACCGGGAGGCCCGCGAAACATTTCTTAAGGCTCTCCCCGAAAGGATTGCCGAGAGTGAGGTCCCCTACGGAATGGTGGTGTGTTTGACCGGCCGCTTCCTTGACCTCTTCTGGGAAGGTGAGAGCTCGGTCTTGGTCGACGCGGGGCATAGGGCCGCGGTTTTGGATAAAAGCGGAACACCTTGGGCGGGAGACTATGTGGGCCTTACTCTTCCTCTCGAGGCGGTACCCTGAACAGCGAAGCTTCGGCTCCCTCGTAATCAATTCCCTTTTGGGGATTTCGGGGATCTAAGACCTTGAGTCCGTTGGAGACGAAGTAGTAGAAGTGCTCACCCGGCTGGAGCCTGAGGGTGATTTCGTAGGTTCCCGGCTCGGTCTCGGTCAGCCGGTGCATGAAGGGATCCCAATTGTTGAAATCCCCGGCTATGTAGATCCGGTAACCCGGAGGAGCCGAGTAGATGAAACGGGTTCTACCGTCGGGCTGGACAAAAGGGACCTCCGTAATACGGCGGAACCTCGCGGGGATGGGAATTCGGGACACCTCGAGACCGTTTATGTCGGTTACCGTGTGTTCGGCGGTGGGGTCCGGTATCCACAACCCGTCGGCCACGATCCGGTAGCGGAGTTCGGTTATGCTCCTGTCTTTCGGAAGGGGGTAAACGAGAACGAAGACTCCGTGATCATTCTCTGAGAAAGGATGAATTTCACGAAAATCCTCGTGTTCGAACGCCGATCCCACGAACCTTAGGTCCCGGTTCGAGTTGTAGCTCAAGATCAG
>JBKHAJ010000047.1:0-15800 GCA_046542935.1 Spirochaetia bacterium
CCCTATAATTCCCCAAAGTGATAGCCATCGGGGAATTAGCTTTGACCGGTGACCGGCGATCCACCCCTCGGTACGCTTCTCCAGGGCGGTCACTGCTTCGGACGACAGCCGCAGACCCATGATGCGGCCGAGGAACTCGGAGATCTCCTCCGATTTGAATCGGAGATCGGAACTCCTGAGCTCCGTGAGCATGCCCCGCGCCCGGAGCCTGCCGAGAGGGAAGGAAGGGTCCTCCCGGGTAATGACGACGAGACGGAGGGGGGGCGGAGGGTTTTCCAGGAGAAGAGAAAGAATACCGTCCACATCGGGTGAATCGAGTTGGTGGTAGTCGTCTAGAACAAGGATCACCTCACCTTCCATCACCGCTATCTCATTAATGAGAAGGGTCAGCATGGAGCGGGTAGGCTTCGCTTGCAGTGATTGGAGCGCCGTCAGGAGTCCCTCGCCCAAGCCGGGTTCTATCCCCCTCAAGGAGGCTACGAGATAGCTCAAGAAGCGAGAGGGATCGCCGTCTTCCTCATCCAGGGAGAGCCATGCCACATTCCGGCCCCGGTTCTTCAGATCCTCGAGCCAGCCGCTGATCAGGGTGGTTTTTCCGAATCCCGCCGGGGACGATACGAGAATCAGCCTCCCCTCGAGGCCCCGCTCGAGGAGCTCGGTCAAAACCGGTCTTGCCACGAGATCGGAGCGCACCGAAGGCCTGTGAAGCTTTGTGGAAATGAGAGACCCGGACATGCATCCAGTATACACCGGATGCTCTAAACTGCACAAAGGAGCTGTCGCCCGGGCCCGACTCTGCGACATTGTAGAGATAGACGGGTCTGGTCGGACCACTAAAATTAACAATTATATCATACAGAAAAAGAAAAAACATGGAAATCAGCTCCGGGCCAAGATATCCGTCTGATGGACGATGGCCGCAAGTCGTCCTTCACCGATGAGCTTGAGCCGGGAAGAGTACCACCTGTCGAGTTCTTCCGGATCGACTTCGCCGAAGCCGTTTTCCTGCCGATCCTGTACCTCCCCATAGATCGTCTCGAGGAGCATTTTGATTACTGTTAGGACATCCGGGGCATATCGCCCGTCGACCGGGCCTAAGGACCAGTCGGAAGCTCCCACCGAGATAGGCTCGAATCCATGCTCGAGCAGGGCCCCGTAGAGTGTGCCTCCGCACTCCGACCCGGCTATGGCAAGGCCGCCTATTTTCCTTTCATCCATAGACCGGTCGTAGGCTTCGAGGATGGACTCCTCCACACGGCAGGAATTGTAGCGGGGAAGAAACTCGGTCCGCCCGTTGTAGTTGATGCTCGTATAGAGGAAGGATTTAGGCGGGAGGAGTCTTCGCAAACAACGGAGAGCCTGATTTGGGGGGAGACAATCCAAGAGAGCATGAGCCGTGACGGCTAACGGCTGCCCCGGAATCAAGGAATCGATGAGCGTTTGGTCTAAGACGCTCGCGTGGTGATAGAGTACTTCCACGGTGAGTTGGATTCCCCCCGAGCTGCGGGTTCCCTGCAGAGTATCTCCCTTATCGAGAAGAGAAAAGCCGAGCTCCCGGAGGGTCTCGGCCGTGAGTTTCCGGGCCTCGGTAAGCAGCCCCGGATCGGAATCAATTCCCATAAGCTTGAACCGGCCGGGAGGGAGAACCGTGAGTAGCCGGCGGATCATACCCCCGGTCCCGGTCCCCATATCGATGATAAGGCCCCGATCATGTCTGTTGAGAATGGTCCGAAACAGGTTCCAGGTCGGCCGATGAAGGCTTTCCCCGTCGATCCGGTACTTCGCCTCGAGGTATTCACGGAAAGGAATTGTGCTGCCCCCGCTCATGCCTTTAGTATACTCTTGATTTCCTGAGTGGTCGAATACGATAATCTAAGAGTAGGTTAAAGTATGGCGTATGAGAGCCTCGTGAGTTTGCCTCCCCTTCTCCGGCTCAGGTTGAGAATTGTGCTGTATCAGGCCGCGCTTTCCGTTGCCGCGGCGGGACTTTTCGTTCTGTTCGCAGGCACCGGCTCTCGGGCCGTCTTTTCGGTCCTCGTTGCGGCGGCGGTGTCGATGTACCCGGCGGTGATAGGAGCGGTCCATGCCGAAGGGAATACGGCGGGTGATACCGGGAGGCTCTTGCCCCGTCCCGGGCTCGCGAACCTAATAACCCTATTCCGGGGGGTGATCGGAGCGGTCATTCTCGGTGTCGCGGTGCTGGGGATCGAGTCCGAGGCCGCCGCCTGGGCCGTGGCGGCACTCTACGGGGTTTCTCTCCTCGGTGACCTCGCCGACGGATATACTGCCCGCCGTCTCGGTACTTCATCCGCCTTGGGAAGAGTACTCGAGAACGAAGTCGATTCCTTAGGCTGCCTGGCCGCGGTTTTGGCCCTGATCACGGAGGGCAAGCTTCCCTGGTTTTTCCTGATTCTCGGGGCCGCGCGGTATATCTTCGTCCTTTTTGCGGGTCTCCGGAGGATGTTCGGATTCCCGGTCCACGAGCTGCGCCATTCCCGATCCGGACGGTTCCTTGCGGGAGGGTGTATGACATCTCTTCTGATCGGCTTGATCCCCCCGGTTCCACCGGAAGCGGTGTTGATCCTCGTAACCGTAATCGGCGTCCCCTTTTTAACAGGCTTCATCAGGGATTATTATCAAGTCTGTACCGGCCGCTCGGTGTTCTCCCTTGCGGGAGCGATTAATCCCAAATACAGCAAGCTCAGGGCCGGGCGGCACGCTCCGCCCGCAGCTTTGTCCCGGGAGGCCCGGGAGGATGTGAGGAGGTTCTTCGACGGTCTGGCCGCGGGATATCATCCGATTCATGGGGACCCGGGAAGTCTCTTTGCGAGACATATGGGACTCCTCTACCGCTACGGCCGATTCGATCCCGGCCAGACCGTCCTCGACGTAGGGTGCGGCTTAGGGGACCATCTCTTCCGTCTAAAGGACCGCATCGGGTATGGAATCGGTACCGATATCTCCCCCGAAATGATCGAGCGGGCGCGGGAGTTACTGAAAGAGGAGGGTGCTTCCAAAAAGATAGAGTTTCGACTCGACGAGGCGGCCCGCCTCGAAACCGTCGCCGACAGAAGTATTGATCGAATTATTTCGGTAGGGGCCCTCTCCCACATTTCCGATTCAATGGGACATTTCCTACAAGCTCAACGGGTGCTGAAACCCGGGGGGAGGTACATCTGTCTCGCTTCCAACGGCGACTCCCTGTGGCACAGGGTATTCGGTCCTGTCTTAGGACTCGAGACGCGCCACCTTTCCAGCGATCGTCTTATGACCGCCCCTCGGGCGAGGGAAGAGCTCGTTCGTGCCGGATTCGGGGTCGATACTGTTACTTTTTGGCGATTCGTTCCTTCCGGAGACATGCCGCGTCCGGTGACCGCCGTTATGAAGATCGCGGATCTATTGGGGCGTCTCGGGCTCAGGCGGTTTCTTTGGGGAGGGCTTCTTCTCGCCGCCGACAAACCTCCGGAAGACGAACAGAGCAATTCATCCGCGAAACGATCTGTTTACACGGACCCCTTGTCCCAATAAGATGTAAACTCCCATGTTAAAAACATACCGGTCCTTAGGGCCGTATCTGAAAAAGCATCGACTATTCTACCTTTTTGGTATTCTCGCCCTCCTTATTACCGCGGGGGGCCAGATTATAATCCCCCAGTTCATCAGGCGGGCCGTCGACCTCATCGCCACGGGAGACTTTACCTCGAGAGGGGTGCTTATAATCGTTCTCGGGATGATCGGGACCGCCTTGGGTATTTCGGTTTTCCGCTACGCCTGGAGATTCTTTATCCAGTCCGCGTCCCGCAGCATCGAAGCGGAGCTCAGGGAGGATTTTTTCGGGAAGCTTTTGAAATTGTCCTCCGGATTTTTCGGGCAATACAAGACCGGCGATCTCATGGCTCGGGCGACGAACGATATGCGGGCTGTACGGATGGCAACGAGCATGGCCTTAGTCGCGGCGGTGGACGGGATTTTTATGACCGCGGGTATCCTTATCCTTTTGTTCGTCCAGTATCCGAGGCTGACCTTGTTCACCATCATCCCCCTTCCTTTCATTACCTTTCTGCTCTTGGGTTTCGGCTCCCTCATCGGTGAACGGTTTAAGCGGGTCCAGGAGGGGTTTTCCCACCTGAGCGATCAGGCGCAGGAGGTGTTTTCCGGAATCAGGATCGTCAAATCGTTCGTCAAAGAAAATTACTTTCTGAGAAAGTTCGGTTCGGCGAACGAAGATTACCAGATCAGAAATTTGAAACTCGTGCGGCTGTGGGGGCTTTTCTTTCCCCTGGTCTCTTTCCTCGCGGGAATGACCAACTTGATCCTCCTTCGGGTCGGAGGAGGGATGGTGATAACCGGCGAGATAAGCGAGGGGGATTTCGTCGCGGTGTTAGCGTACCTCAATATGCTCATCTGGCCGATGATGGGAGCCGGATTTACCGTTAATCTTCTGCAGCGGGGAGCCGCTTCCCTGGGAAGAATCAACGAGGTGCTGCACAAGGAGCCGGACATCGAGAGTCCCGAACACGGTATCAATGAGCCCGCGAAGGGAGAGATAACCGTACGGAATCTGAACTACGCGTATCCGGAGAGCGGGGAGCCGGTCCTCGAAGATGTATCGTTCCACGTTCCCCGGGGAGCTATCCTCGGCATATTAGGACGCACCGGATCGGGAAAGAGCACCCTGCTCAATCTCCTGCCGAGGATATTGGATCCCCCGCCGGGGACGGTATTCCTCGACGGACGGGACGTCCGGGACTATAATCTGCAAGCTCTCCGGAGGAGCTTCGGTTTCGTCCCGCAGGACAGTTTTTTGTTCTCCCTGTCCATCAAAGACAACATCGGATACGGCCTCGATGAAAAGGATGAAGAAGTCATCGCCCGGGTCGCCGAGGTCTCCACGATAGACCGGGACGCGGAGGACTTCTACGCCGGATTCGACACCCCCGTCGGGGAAAGAGGTATTACCTTGTCCGGGGGGCAGAAGCAGAGGGTAGCCATCTCGCGGGCCCTGGCAATCGAAGCCAATATCCTGGTCTTCGACGACGCCTTGTCCGCCGTGGATACCGAGACCGAGGAGAGGATTCTCACCGAGCTCCTTGAATACAGGAAAGGAAAAACGAGCATTATTGTGTCCCACCGTGTCTCGACTCTTTCCACCGCGGACAGGATCATCGTTCTCGACGGGGGAAGGGTCGTACAGGAGGGGACTCACGAAGAGCTTATGTGCGAGGAGGGGTTTTACCGTGAGGTATACATTCTGCAGTCTCTCGACGCGGATAACGGCTTAGCCGGCTGCGGAAAGCGGGATGAAGGGGATTCGGTGTAAGATATGGCGGACATCGCGGCCGATATAGACAGAGAAGACATCGTCAAGGGATACGATCCGGTCATAATGAGACGCCTCCTGGGCTATCTCACGCCCTATACCGCGGCGGTCGTTTTTGCGGTCCTCGCTCTCCTGATCGCCACCGCGGCGGAGCTCTTCGTGCCGGTCGTACTCAAGAGGTCGGTAGATTCCTATATAACCGTCTCGTGGTTCCGGGTATCCGAAGGGGACGCGGGCGTTCCGGAGCTGTCCGAAGCGGTGGAAGACGAAAGGAAATTGACTTTCGACGGACACGTCTATATCAGGGACGACCTTCTTAAAGATCTGACCGCCGTCGAAAAAGAGAGCCTCCGGAAGAGAGGCATTCTTACCGATGAGAGGTTTTACATTGTACGTAACGGAGAGCCTGAAGCCGTTCCCCTCGAAGAGTTGCGCGGTATGAAGAACGAGGAGCGCAGGGTTCTTCGCCGGGCCGACTTCGACGGCCTCAACCGGATGAGCCTGGTGATGGGAGGACTGCTCCTCTCGAGTCTGGTCTTCTCCTTCCTCCAAATATACCTGATGGCCTACGCGGGGCAGGGTGTTATGAAGAGCTTGCGGATGCATCTCTTCGGCCACGTGCTCGGGCAGTCTCTGTCATTCATCAATCGGAATCCTTTAGGAAAGCTCGTCAACCGGGTTACTAACGACGTGGAAACCGTCAATGAGCTGTTTACCACAGTACTCATCAGTCTTCTCAAGGACGTGGCGATAATCGCGGGGGTCTTTGTGACTCTGATTGCCCTGGATACCCGGCTGGGTCTTTTAAGCCTCGCGGCCCTGCCGGTGGTCGCTGCGGTTACCGTGATTTTCCGTTCCCGTGCCCGGGAGGCCTACCGGAAGGTCCGGCTCCATACCTCCCGGGTCACCGCCTTCCTTTCGGAACACATATCGGGGATGTCCATCGTACAGATTTTCGTCAGGGAAAAACTGACGGCCGGTGAGTTCGGCAAGCGCAACTCCGAACTCCTCGGTGCCAATCTCATGGAGATGCGGGTCTTCGCGGTTTTCCGTCCGGTCATCGATCTCCTCCAGTCGATTTCGGTGGCTCTTATAATCTACGCGGGTGCACGGTTTCTTCTCCGGCAGGAGCTTTCTTTAGGGATCCTCATTGCCTTTATCAATCTGATCCGCCAGTTCTTCCGTCCGGTCATGGACATATCGGAGAAGTACACCATCCTCCAGAGCGCGATGGCGGGAAGTGAGCGGGTGTTTTCACTCCTCGACGAGGAGGACCGGATACCCGATACCGGAACTAAGTCTCTTCCCCGTACCGGAGGGGGCCGGGTCGAGTTCAGAAACGTGAGCTTCAGCTACAAGAAGGGCGAGCCGGTCATCCGGGATCTCAGTTTTACCGTAGAGCCCGGTGAAACTGTGGCGGTCGTCGGCTACACCGGCGCGGGAAAGACCACCATCGCCAACCTGTTAGCGCGGCTTTGGGACATCGATTCCGGGTCGATTCTCTTAGACGGTACCGATATTCGAGAGATTCCTCTCGATGTGCTTCGCGATTCCATTCAGCCGGTCCCTCAGGATGTATTCATCTTAAACGATACAATACGGGAAAACATCGCGTTAGGGCTCGAGATACCGGAAAAGGAATTGACCGAGGTCGCCTCCCACGTTCAGGCGGACCGGTTTATCGAGGCGATGCCGGAAAAATATGATACCCGCCTGACCGAACGGGGCGGCAATATCTCTACAGGACAGCGGCAGCTGATCTCCTTCGCCCGGGTCTTAGCCCACGATCCGCGGGTGATTATTCTAGACGAAGCCACCTCGAGTATCGATACCGAGACCGAGCAGCTCATCCAGAATGCCATCGGCGAGCTGATGCGTAATAGGACCTCATTGGTCATCGCCCACCGGCTGTCCACCATCAAGCACGCCGACCGGATCTTAGTCCTCCACAAGGGGCGACTCGTCGAGGAGGGAAACCACGAAAAGCTCCTCGATGCGAACGGGATGTACGCTAAGCTCTACTCGCTGCAATTCGGATGATCCGCGTACCTTCTGTTACATTACCGCCCCCGACCTATCCAATCGAGCTCTCGAGCCGGGAAAACACCAGCTTTTGCTGCCTGTTACACCGTACCGGCGGTTTGTATCATGGTTCCGGGTTGATTCCTTGGATATAGAGATCCACCAAGTTTTCGATTATCCCTTCGATCGGTCTGCTTTTCCGGATGTATACCCGTCTGCTTATGCTGTATTCGAAGAAGAGGGCGAAGAATCCCTGGGCCGCGAGCTCGACGTCCGGGAGCTCACGGCAGTTGTCCCGCCGTATCTGCTCCTCGATATACCGGGCCAGGAACTCCCGCTGCCGGATGGCCTCAGTAATCGACACGAGATTTGCCTCGGTGCTCTCATCGGTCATTCCGCTGAAGCGGGTCGCAATATCTATAAGGTCGGTGCGGAGGTCCCAGGTCAGGGAAGCCTTGAAATCATCATCGAAGATCCTGAGCGAGCTGTATCTCTTGAGGACCGCGATGAGGAGATCCTTTTTGCTCGGAAAGTGCCTGAAGAGGGTAACTTCGGCGACACCGGCCTTTTCCGCTATCGCCTTCGTAGTCGCCCCTTTGTATCCTGAAGATGCGAAGACTTCCCGGGCGGCAAGAATCAGCCTTTCCCGGGCCACGTGCCTGGCGACCTGCTTGGCCCCGATACCCCCGGCGGTGGAAATACCCGCGAAATATTTTCCTCCGAAGCTCGAGGTATACACGGTGAACATGCCTATCCGGTCCTTGATGAAATTCTTCATCCGAGCGGTGGGCTCGATGCCGTAGGAGGGGGAAGCGAAGATGATCCCGTCGCTCCCGTAGAGCTTCTGCTTGAGCTCCTCGAAGTCAACGTTTTTTCGAGGGGAAAGTCGCCGATCTCGTGGAGGGTAACCTCTTTTAAGGTCTCGAAAATCTATTCGTACAGTTAAACCGCGAATTTTTTCATAGAATCCTGAGGCCTCTACATCTTCGACCTCAGAAAACGAGGCTCGATATCCCTTCCTGAAAAGAGGGTTTCAAACCCTCAAAGGCGGTAGACAGGGTGTAGAAAATAAATTGAATCGTCCCCTTCTCCTTCATCGTGATATACGCGTAAAAGGTAAAGTCCAAGCCGCTCCCGCTGGCCGTATATGTTACGAGCTCCCCCTCGCTGTTGTTGACCGTACACCCCTGGACTTCGAGGATACGCGCATACGGATCGAGATTGGACGCATTATCGATCAGAATGTTCCTCATGTTTTCGAGGGGTATAGGCAAGCCTTCGAAAATGAGGATTCCGTACCCGGTTTCGTCCTTGTTCCTGAATTGAAACTGGGCATGGTCGTTGAGTCCCGTGGTCTGGATCCAGTCATCCTGATCTATGTAGAGCGAATATTTTCCGTTCTTGCTCACTAAGGGACTTCTTATGCCGGGATTTCTCTTCAAGATGATGCTATCCGCATCCCTCGGCTTAACCTCGTCCGTGTATTCCCAAGTGAAATCGTCATGCAGGATAATTGTGCGCCCTTCTACAACGACGGATCTGTCCTCGGCGAAGCACACCGCCGAGAGAAGGAAGAGACCGATTACAGCACGAGATACTTTCATCTTAAGCCTCCTTAGACACTTTTTGAAATACTATAGCCTATTCCCTGATAATTTTCGACAAAAAATTTAAAGCACTCCCTGTATATCCATGGGTAACCTTTATGGGTTATATGCTCCGGCGGATTATGTCATTATTTTTTAAATAGATCACAGAGATGTGTTTTGGGTTTCCTGTCCGGGGCCTATCTTCCCCATCCCCTTGCCTTGGCTTCCCTTTTGACCTGGAGCCATGCGGGCTTGTCACTCCCGTCGTAATTCCTAAGTCCTAGGGTGGAGAGGAATTCCACCAGGGCGGGATCGCTCCCGTAGTACCCCTTCCACTCTTTGATAGTCTCCGGCGATTGGTCGTGGAGCCAGTCGATTTGAACGAGCTTGATGGAATCATCGTGCCGGTCCCAGGCGGTAAACAGATGATGGAAGAATTCGGCCTGCTTCTTCTCGCTGCTGTTGCAGTAGGCGCCGGACTGATAGCCGACCTCGGTCATCCATATCTCCCTCCCGGGAAACAGTGATACCAATCTCTTGAAATCTTCATGCACTGCCGCCGGTTCCTTGACCCTGCACTTTTCACCTTGAGGATAGTAATTGAGCATAACGACGTCGCTGAATCGGTTTATCGATTGGATTTCGTCCCTTTCGGCCCCGAACAATCCCTCCATCACGGTGGTCTTTACTCCGACCCGTATGCCGGGATATTCGGTGCGTATATAGTCCGCGGCTGCCTCGTAGAATTCCCTATAGCGAAGCCATTGTTCCTCGCCACCCAGGACGAGATCGACTTCGTTGCCGATGCTTATAGCGGCGATATCGACCTCGGGGAGGGTCCGGGAAAAGATCCAGTCGATTACATCTTCGAAGGCACGGAGGAACTCCGGATCGTTCGGTGCGACTCCTTCGAGGTATCCGGGGACCTCCCAGGCTACCGTGTTGATCAGGGCAAAACTCAATGTAACCTGAATTCCGTTGGCGGTGTAGAATCTCAGTGACTCGAGGTATCCTTCGGGATCGTGATATTCTCCCTGGTCTGTCTCGAAGTAGTTCCACGGCAGGTTGATTTCCACGGCTTCGATTCCCGCTTTCCGGGCGGTCTCGAAGGATGACATGAAACCGTGCTTGCTCTCCGAGACGGTGATGCCGAAGGTTCTGTCCCCCCGGGGGAGAGGGGCCTCAGGATCGATAACCGTATAGGCTTCAGTGCCGTGTTCGGAATTCGGCGCCGACTCGGCCCGGAGGAAGCCGATCAGGAAGATGGAAATACTTAGAAGAAGACACAATTTCTTCATCCTTCGGATTGAAATCCATCATGGAAGACAACTTTCCCTTCAGGTACCTCCTCGGTAAAAGGCAGCGCGAGAAAGACCTCCGGGGGAACACCCTCGTGGATGAGCCCGACGACTTGACCGTCGATTTCCGCGACGAGGGAGATGCTCAGAGCTCCGGCATCGCGGAGCGCTTTAACAATGAACTGCTCAGTCCGACGGCTGATGGGGTGATTCTCGAATGCTGCTATGGTGACGTTGTGGATCGCCTGAACATCGCCGGGGTATTCGTGTCTTATGATCATTCATCTCCTTGCGATTCATGATAGCGGTTCTGAAAAATATAATATCCTCTCCTAAAGGCCGGGTCCAGTCCTGCCAAGGAAAAGAACTAAACGATCGCGGCGAAAGAATATATATTAGTTCAAGGAGCAGCCCATGTTTATACCTATCGGAGATGAGCAGACTTTAGAACGGAAGCGGGCCTACGTGACCTACCTCCTTTTAGGAATAAACCTGGTCGTTTTCTTTTTTCTGCAGCGGTTCGGGAGGAACCTGGAGTTTACCTTTGCCTACGGGATGATTCCCGAGGAAATTATTTCCGGTACGGATCTTACGGCGATTTCTCTTGGAGGACGGGAGTTCAGTATCCCGGCAACACCCTTCCCCGTTTATCTGACCCTTCTCACGACGCTGTTTCTCCACGGCGGGCTGTTCCATCTCCTGGGAAACATGCTGTATCTCTGGGTATTCGGGGATAATATCGAGCATGCCTTCGGGCACCTCCGGTTTCTCCTCTTCTATTTGACGGCCGGAGCGGCATCACTGATCGTACAGATCATCGTTCTCGTAGCCGCGGGGGGGCCCCTCGAGACTATTACGATAGGCGCCTCCGGGGCTGTTTCTGCGATTCTCGGGGCGTATATCGTGCTGTTCCCCCGGCGCAGGGTGGTGGTCCTTTTTATATGGCTGCCTCTGTCGTTTCCCGCCTACGGGGCAATCGGAATATGGATCGTGTTTCAGGTACTCCGCGGACTCGTGACAACAGGCGGGGCCGTCGGAGGTGTTGCCTACTCCGCCCATATCGGCGGGTTCATCCTCGGTGTTATTACGGCACTGATATTTAGGAGACTCGGGAAGAAAACCGGGTAATACCCGGCGTTCGGAGTTCCCGCGGCCGAATCCTACGGCCGTTCTATGTAGCGAAGGAGACGCTCCAGGGAGACTCGAAGCGGAGCGTCGATCTTGACGGCCGCAAACTCGTCTCCCCGGGTCTGCCCGAGGGTAAGGATAACTATCGGCTTACCCTCGGAGAATGCCTGCCGGACGAACCGGAATCCCGAAAAGACCGTCAGGGAGGATCCCAGCACGAGAAGTGCTTCAGCGGCGGTTATCATGGCCTGTGCCTTCTCGACCCGCTCTGCGGGGACCGCGTCCCCGAAGAAAACCACATCCGGTTTGAGTACTCCTCCGCATTGCAGGCACCGGGG
The DNA here is from genome assembly GCA_046542935.1 of Spirochaetia bacterium. Taxonomy (GTDB): domain Bacteria; phylum Spirochaetota; class Spirochaetia; order SPDA01; family CAZSGZ01; genus JBKHAJ01. The sequence continues at coordinate 11,696 of JBKHAJ010000047.1, forward strand.
AGTTCGAAACCCGGCGGTCGCCGACACCGGCAGCTCGATGTCCCCATCGGGGGCGAGCTTATCCGCCGGAGCCCCACGGTCCGAAGGCGTGCCGCCGGGAAAACCGGGATTGTCCTTCCCGAGGCGGCGCTGGACCGATTCGCGGGGCTCCGTCCTTCCGCAGGACAGGCAGAGGACCCTTTCCAAGGCGCCGTGGAGCTCGAGGACCGTTCCGCTTCCGGCAGCCTGATGAAGGCCGTCGACATTCTGGGTAATGACGCCGTTCACGGCCCCCGACCTCTCGAGCTCCGCGACTATCGAGTGACACCGGTTAGGCAGGGCCTCCCGTACCCGCGGCCATCCTAGATAACTCCCGCTCCAGTAGCGTCTGCGGGCTTCTTCATCGTTCACGAACTCGGTGTGGAAGACGGGATTACGGTTTTTCTTGATCGTCTCCGGTCCCCGGTAGTCGGGAATTCCCGAATCGGTGCTGATTCCGGCTCCCGAAAGAACCGCGGAGCTTTTACCGCGGAGAATATCGGCGGCACGCATAACCGCTTCCTCGACCGCATCGAAGGGGGAGGGGGATGATTCGGCAGATACAGGCTGACCCGTTTCCATTGTTCCAAGGTACGAATCGGGCATCATCGGGTCAAGGGTTCCCGGAAGAGGGGATTCACGGTTCCAGGGCCAGAAAGGTCTTTCCCCCCGCGGAGCGGGCGGAGAAGGGTATACTCCTTCCTTCCCTGTCGAGGACCTCGATCGATCCCGCGGCGGGCCCCGCCGGGAGAACGATGCCGATCCACGGATGGATGTTTTCCCGTTCCTGCCCGAGTCTCACCGTCCAGCGGCCGCTGTTTTCTTCGACTCCGGTGATGCGGACCTCGTGCCGGGCGCGCCAGAAATCTCCGAAATCGCCCAAACTCCCCATCCAGGCGCCGAGGCTCCGGGCGTATTCCATCACCGCCCGCTGGGCATCGAGCTTGTAGCTCTTCCTTCGGGTATCGGAGGGATGGTTCAGGAGGACCGTGATCGTCTCGTTGTCGGCGTGGGCACGGACAATCTCCTTCCATATCCGGACCGCCCGGTCGCCGGTCTCCTCGGTCAGGAATCCCACCGCGTCGTCCAGAGTAAGGGGGATTTCGATGACCGATGCTTCTTCCGCCCCCGGCCGCCGCTCCCGGAAAGCGAAGAAGGGAAAGGTGGTCAGGACGTCATTGGCCGAGAAAGAGGAATCGTAACGGTATCCGTCCTTCTCGAGAACGGAGATGAGTTCAGTCGGAAAGGCGAGGTATCCCGCCCGGAAGGATTCGACCTCGAAGCCGGGAATGTCCCGTTCGAGGAGCTCTTTGCTTACCCGGGACTCGCCGTGGATGGTAATCCGGCGTTCCGGACGGTAGGTCGAAAATCTCACATCGGGGGATCCCTCCGGAGCTTCTTTGAGGTCGAGGGAGTGAGCTACGGTGTGGGAACCTATCTCGTGCCCCCGGCGGCGGAGCTCTCGAACCGCCGCGAGGTTTTCGGGAACCGAGTAATAGGCGATGTCCTGCCGGTTTTCGAAGTACTTTGTGTTGACGAAGAAGGTGGCCCTTGCGTCGAACTCCTCGGCGAGGCGGGCGAATTTGAGGGAATCGACGAAGGAGGTCTGGGCGTCCACGTCGTGGGTCATGATGAAGGCCGTCGGCCGCGCCTCCGGGATGGGGCTCAAGTATCCGGCCCGGGGAAGGTATTCCTCGTAGAGCGCCTTGATCAAGAGCATGATGGTGTCCGCCGAGGGCTCGACGGAGTTGACGAACTTCCGCTGCGCTTCGAAGTCCCCGCCGGTCTGGGGAAGGAGGACCGTTTCGGAGAACCCGACGCCTATGAAATAGACGATGCCCCGCCCGTAGTAGTTGCGTGTCAGGGCGGCGCTTCCGTCGTCGAAACGGGCGAGGACCTCGGTCATCCCCCCGGTTTTCGCCCCGTGGGACCAGATGACCTCGTCGTATACATGCTTCTCGCCGTTTCCGAGGGAGATGGTCCGCTCGTTCGGATGATCGATGTACGCGAGTATCGGGTCACGCCCCGTGAACTCGATACGGGTCCTCGTATGGTTCGATTCGATTCCGCCGATTCCGAGAAGAGAGAAAAGGTCGGAACCGGGAAGCCCGGGAACGAGGAGGACCCCGCCGTCTTCGACGAAGGAATAGATGGCGTCCGTCCAGGCCGGGGTAATGACGGCATTCGACGGGGCCTCGGCCATGACGGCGGCTCTGTAGCCCTCGAGCGCTCCGGGGGCATCGATGAAGGAATGAGGGATCCCCTGGATCTCCGCGATTCTTTTAAGCGCCGTCCGGGAGATGCTCTTCGATTCGGACATCTCCCCGATCGGGCTTATCAGGGCAAGGGAGAATCCGCCGGCATCGGCGGATGTACCCTCCGACTGCGCCTCCCCGCCCGCGAGCGGTACGAGGAGAATCAGAAGGGTCAGAACGAGGGTGCGAGGACGGTGCGCGATCATTTCCAAAAGAGACCTCCGTCCAAAGGATCGAGGAGACATTCAACGGCGATGACCATCCATCCCGTCGACGCCGCCGAGGGGTAGGTGCTGAACTGATGCGGCACCTCCAATGAGGCGTAGCGGATCCCCCCGTCCACCGACAGCTCGGCGGCGGACCGGATAATCTGAAGTGCATGGTCGATGCGGTCTCCCTTAGCCATCGCAGCGGCAACCCCCAGAGCTCCTTCGGGCCAGGTTATGTCGATCTCGTTCCAGGTAATATCGGGATCGCCGAAATAGGTCCGGGACACTCCGTCATCCTGATAGAGCTCATCCTCCGCGTAGGGGCGGTAGCGGCCGGTCGAGTCGACGCGAAAGCGCTCGGCCGTTACATCCAGAGCCCTGTCCGCCCGTTCGATATGTCCCGCCCCGCTAAAGAACATCGAGCCCCAGGAGGAGGTGTCCAGGGGAAGTACGGTGTCGCGTCTCCCGTCCTCTTTTACTCCCTGGATGAGCTGGCTTTTGTCGCCGTCCCACAGAGTTAGGAGCCCTTCCTCTACCAGCCTCGCGCCCCGCCGATATTTCTCGATGCCGGTCAATTCCGCTAAATCCTTGAAGAGAAAATAGGCGTCGATGTTGTGCTCGGTGCTGACCCATCCGATCTCAGTGTCACTGTAGATCGAGACGACCTCACCCTCTCCGTTCACCTCCAGGGTGTAGGTTCCCATTCCCCCGGTCACCAGCCCGTACCGGGGATCCCCGGAATCGGTTATCTGCAGCGAAAGAAGGTAACCGGCGATCCGCTCGGCGAAAAAGAGGATCCGGCCGGTGATGCGGTCGGTGATGTCGAAGCCTGAGTTCTCGGCGAACCGCTTCCTGAGATAAAAGGTCGCGGCGTACCCCGCCCAGGCGGAGGCCCCGCTTCGGATTGTCGCTCCGTCGTGCTCCTCCTCACTGGGCCATTCGTTGTGGAGATTGATCCCGAACCAGAGGCTGCCGTCGTCCCTCATCTGACGGGACAGGGCGAAGAGGATGTCTTCCGCCTCCCGGGAACGGCCGGTCATGGTGAAGGCTATGGCGGCAAGGGCCGAGTCGTAGATATACGCCCGTCCCCGCAAATAGGGTGCCGACGGATCGTCTTCGGGAATTCGGTAGCTGATGACGAGATTCCGCCGCCAGGGGAGGGGGTCGGGGACGATTTCGTTGGGAGCCTTCTGTTCCAGGAGCCAGTCCGCCGCCCGGTCGCGGTAAGCCTCGAGCTCGGTACGGACTTCCGAAGTGATTACCCGGCGCCCGGCGCCCGGTTCCTCAGCTTCGACCGTCACCGACGTGACGGTAAAGAGAAGCGGGATGAAGCACATGAACCATAAGAAAATCCGGGATTTGGATATGAGTGTGCACACTTGATTAATATAGTCTCTCCAAGAGGGATTTTCTACACTCCTTCGGCGGGGGCGTCGTGGCGCCGTCACCGGTGGATTACCGAGCTGCCTTGAGATTCAAGGGATTGCTGTTATAATCTAATTATATGCGCCATGAGATAGGAGGATTCGTATGCAGGACACAGCATCCATGACCACCGCAGAGGTGATCACAACGGCCCGGGAATACGCCGATGCGAACGGAATTCGTGATATCGTCGTTGCA
>JBKHAJ010000048.1:0-15723 GCA_046542935.1 Spirochaetia bacterium
CTCCTCGGCGGCTATTTCGATGTCCCGGCGGTCGACCCACTTTTCGGTAATGCCTAAGACTCCGCTCTTCTTGTTCAGGGCATTCTCCACCTCGTCGGGGGACATACCCGCTTGGCGCATCATGTAGAAAGAGATAGCCGGGTCGTGATCACCCGCCCGGGTACCCATCACCAAACCTTCGAGAGGGGTGAGACCCATGGAGGTGTCCACCGATACTCCGTTCTTGACGGCGTTTATGCTCGATCCGTTTCCGATATGAGCGATGATCAGGTTCGTCTCGAAAGGGTCCTTCCCGAGAAGGACCGCCGCCCGCTTAGCGGTGTACAGGAAGGAGGTACCGTGGAATCCGTACCGGCGCACTCCGTACTTTTCGTACCATTGGTAAGGCAGGGCGTAGAGGTATGCGTGATCGGGCATAGTCTGATGCCATGCGGTGTCCATAACTGCGCAGTGAGGAACGGAGGGAAGGACCTCTTTAGCCGCACGCATCCCGAGAAGGTTCGCGGGATTGTGGAGCGGAGCGAGATCGTTCAACGATTCGAAAGTCTCGATAAAATTCTCGTCGATAATTACCGATTTGGCGAACTTATCTCCCCCGTGGACCGCCCGGTGCCCGACCGCCTTTATCTCGTCGATCTTCTCGATAGCACCGTACTTATCGTCGGTGATTGTCTCCATGATGAGCTCGATAGCCTCTTTGTGGCTCGGACACGGCTGTTCCTTCTTGTGCTCGTCCATTCCCTTTCGGGAGTGCTTGATAAAGGAACCCTCTATCCCCACCCGTTCGACGATACCGCTCGCCCGGGCGTATCCCTCGCTCCAGTCGTATACTTGGTATTTAACGGAAGAGCTTCCACAGTTCAAAGTTAAAATGATCATCGCTAATCCTCCAGTGTTTTTTCAAATAAGTACCTCCATTGTGCATGGATCGGGTGAATTTTCAAGCCCGTCCGATTTTGCCGAAGCCCCGGCGCAGCTGCGGATGTATTAAAAGATATGAAGAAATACAGGATGATATTCCGGGTTTTCATCTCGATTGCGGTGCTTTTTTGCAGGATCGAAAATATATCGGCCGATCCGCGGGCCGCTTCCGAAGGTGAGATCGAGACACGAATGAAGAGCGGAACGCCCCTTGTTTCGTCCCGTATAATCATGGATTGGCCCGGGGTACGAACCGGAATCGCCGTCGAATACGGTCACGACGGTCCGCGGTTCTTGAGCGGGGGGATCTCAGCGGAGCCGATAACGGCGGGGACCCTTACACCTCGGGGTTTATTCCGGGAAATGAACGATCCGGCGGGATACTCGGCGGCATCGACGATCTTTCTCGAGCCGGACCGTTACGTTCTGGACCGGGGATTCGACCGGATCAGCAGATATGGGTTGGTTGTGTCTCTCCCCCCGGCCGGTGATTCGTGCCTCTTTCTTATCGGTAATAACTCCGGAACCTTCTCGGCGGGGCTTTTGGGTGTCTTCCCCTTATCCGAGAAACTTATTCTATCCCTCCTGACACGGGGAGAAGTCTTCTCCCCTCCCGGGACTAATGAAAATACGTGGTTTTTCGAAGGATGGGGAAAGGCGGATGTCCCTTCGGCCGGGCATTTTGCAGCAAAGGTAACCTTGAAACGAAGGATGCTTAAACTGTCCCTGAGCGCGGGAGGGAGCGCCGCCGAGAGTCTCGTGCCCGGGGGTTTCGTCCGGATTTTCGGGGGACTGAAACTCGGCGGATTCGAAGTGGAGGGATTTTCTACCCTCGTCGGCACCTCTTATTTCGGTCCTGCGGGGGAGTATCCGGGCTCCCTCGTTGCATTCGGGGTATCCGGAATCTATACTCCCGTCAAACCTCTCCGTGTCGAGGCAATGTACACCCGTTCCTTAGGCAGGCCCGGCCCGGTCCCCGCCTTCAATATCCCCTCGAAGGATATGTCGGCCGTTCGTGTTGGTTTCGACTGGAGAGGGTTCGGGCTTCGGGGCGGCTGGGAAAGGGATTTTTCGGTGGAAGCCGACGGGACCTATTCCGGCGGTGACACCCTTCACGCGGAAACGGGCATTAAGACGAACGCGGCGGAAACCATTCTGCGGGGGGAGATAAGCCTTTCTCCCTACGGGGATACCACTTATGCGTTCGGAGCCCGCATAGAGATAGGGGCCGGGATGTGGAGTTGGGAAGCGGAGGCCGGTTTTTCTTTCGAAGACGAAGCGGATATAGAGGCCGCTCTCACCGTAAAGATCGATACCGGGACCCATGTCCTTACGGCGGGGGGCACAGTCTCGTTCAAAGATGTGTACGGCGTCTCCGACGGGTCGGACTTCGGTTGGGAGGTAGGTGCGGGCTACAAGTTCAGAATGAGCCGGGCCGTCTCGAAATAGATGGTGAGACCCGCCACGTCGATGACCGTGGCCATCAGAGGGGCGGACATGACCGTGGGATCGAACCCGAGACGGTGAATGACTAAGGGGGCGAGGGCGCCGATGATGTTGGAAAAGAGGACTACGAAGGTAAGGGCCGATCCGACCGTCATCGCTTGGAGGAAGGTAACGTCCGGAGGGAGGAAGTAGCTCCTTAAGAATATGATAATCCCCGTACCGAGACCAAGCAGGAGGCCCACTATTATCTCCCGGGTAAAAATCCTTCCCAAATGGGCGAAGACGATCTCACCCCGCGCGAGCCCCCGGATCATAAGGGTGGTGGACTGGTTTCCCGAATTACCCCCCGTCTGGGTGATGACCGGCATAAAGATAAACAAGAAGGCCGCCCCGAGGACCAGCGACTCGTAGCGATGGACTACGTTGGTGGTGACCGTCCCGAGGATAAGGAGGATTATCAGCCAGGGTATCCGCTTTTTCACCATACCTAAGATCCCGGTATCCAGATAACGGTCGATCCGGCCGTCCATGGCCCCCATCTTGTACATATCTTCGGTCTGCTCTTCACGGATGACGTCGATTACATCGTCGACCGTAATTATTCCTAAGAGCCTATTGTAATTGTCCACAACCGGCAGGGCTAAGAGGTCCATATCCTCTAAGATCTTGGCAACCTCCTCCTGGTCGGTCTGTTCCCTGACGGTAACCACCCGCCGCTCGACAATGGTGTCGATAATCTCATCGTCGGCCGTCGAGAGGACGTCGCGGAGAGACACAACCCCTATAAGGCGCTTCAGTTGATCCAGGACGTAGACGTAGTAGACGGTCTCCACCTTAGCGGAACCCTTTCGGATGAAATTGAGGGTCTGCGCCACGGTAACTCCGGATCGTACCGCCATATACCGCGGTGTCATGAGACCGGCGGCGTCGTCCTCGTCGAACCGGAGAAGAAAGAGGGTTTCCCGTCTCGACTCTTCACTCAAGTTTTCCCATACCGCCCGCCGGATTTCCGGGGAGACCCGCTGCATTAAGTCGACGATATCGTCCGGCTCGAGCTCCGCGAAGAGGAGCTTCAGGTTCTCACCGGAAAGAACCTCGATGATCTCCTCCTGCTCGTTGAAGGGAAGCGCGTTCAACATCTCGATCTTCCGGTCCATGGTCAGTTGAAGGAATATCTTGACGGCCTCTTCCCGGGACAGGTCATCCCATATTTCCGCCAGATCCTGGACCGGGATTTCATTGACCAGGCGCTTGAAATCCCCTCCGCTCAAGTTTCCGAAATAATCCCTGATGTACTCAATTGTCGTATTCATCCCACTCTCCAATATAGATGACTTCTTCCGATAGTTTATACCCGTAGTAACTATAAACCCGATCCTTGACATCTTCGATAAGGGTTCGGATGTCGGCGGCGGTGGCGTCTCCCGTGTTGACGATGATGTTAGCATGTTTCGGTGATATCATGGCGCCTCCTACACGGTGTCCTTTGAGGCCGAGACTGTCGATGATCGCCCCCGAGGGACGTCCGAAGGAACGGTTGTTCTTGAAGACCGATCCCGCCGAGGGCATGTCGAAGTGTCCCTTCGCCGCCCGGTCTTTTTCGTAGAAACGCATTCTTTTCCGTATCTCATCGGGGTCCCCCGGGATCAGCTCGAACTCCGCCTCGAGAAGAAGCTCGCCGGAGGTCTGAAATGGGGAAACCTTATAATCGAACTCTTCCTGACTGATAGTCTTGAGGACGACGGACATATCGGGGGAAAGAACTTTCACCGACTTGAGGAGGTCCGCGGCGGAGGACCCGTAGCATCGCGCGTTCATGTAGACCGCGCCGCCGACGGTCCCGGGCATGGAGTAGAAGAATTCGAGTCCCGAAAGACCGCAATCGGCGGCCCTGACCGCGGCATCGTGAACGGGGAGTCCGGCCCCGGCGGTCAATAGATTCCCCTCCGCGGCGCACCCGGAGAAGCCGCCTAAGTGGAGGGTGATACCCTCGATCCCCCGGTCGGCGGCGAGCACGTTCGCGCCGGTCCCTAGTACGGTTACGGGAACACCGGCCTTTCGGGCAATATCAAGAAGCTTTTTGAGCTCTTCGATGTCCTGAGGAACGGTGAAAACCTCCGCCGGGCCGCCGACCTCGAAGGTCGTGTGTCGTGCGAGGGGCTCGTCAAAGAGGATTATTCCCCTCATATTGATGTTTTTTAGTAATTCCCGTAGATTGGACACCTGAATATAATATGCGAAAAGAAAGCGAAATTTCTACCTGTTTGAGTTAAATACCGGTCCGGATAGATGAAAATATATAATACCTTGGTTCGGAAAAATGAAGAATTCGTCCCCCTGCACGACCGGAGGGTAGGGCTCTACACCTGCGGGCCCACCGTCTACAATTACGCTCATATCGGAAATCTGCGCACCTACATCTTCGAGGACGTCCTGAGACGCACCCTCACGTATTTCGGTTACCGGGTGAAGCAGGTCATGAATATTACCGATGTGGGGCACCTGACCGACGATGCCGACGAGGGCGAAGACAAGATGACCAAGAGCGCCCGGGAGAAGAAAAAGTCGGTCTGGGAGATCGCCGAGTTCTATACCGATGCATTTTTCGAAGACACCGATAAGCTCAACATCGAGCGTCCGGAGATCGCCTGCCGCGCCACCGAACATATCGACGAGATGATCGCTCTGGTCGAAAGGCTCGAGGCGAAGGGATATACCTATGAATCCGGGGGCAACATCTACTTCGATATCTCCCGGGTCGAGGATTACGGAAAGCTCGCACTCCTGGATCGGCAGGAGCTCTTGGCCGGGGCCCGGGTCGATGTGGACCAAGAGAAGAAAAACCCCCATGATTTCGTCTTGTGGTTTACCCGCTCCAAGTTCGAGCATCAGGCGATGCTGTGGGACAGCCCCTGGGGGAAGGGATATCCGGGATGGCATCTGGAGTGTAGTGCCATGAGCATGAAATACTTAGGCGAGCAGTTCGACATCCACTGCGGGGGAATCGACCACATCCCCGTGCACCACACCAACGAGATTGCCCAATCGGAGGCCGCCACGGGAAAGAAATCTGTCAATTATTGGATGCATGCCGAGTTCCTGCTCATGCGGCAGGGAAAGATGGCAAAGTCCAAGGGAAACTTCATAACCCTGAGGTCCCTCGAGGAGGAAGGGTATCATCCGCTGGATTACCGATATTTCTGCTTGGGCGCCCATTACCGTTCGCAGCTCCAATTCAGCCTCGAAGGACTCGACGCGGCCCGAAACGCTCGGGAAAACCTGGTGGAGAGGGTAGGCGAGCTCGCCTACCGGGCCGGCGGACCTGATGGGGTGGCCGGCGCGGAATTCGGCGGCGGCGCCGGCAGCTACCTCGAAGCCTTCGAGGAGCATATCGGTAACGATCTGAACATGCCCCAAGCTCTAGCCGACCTATGGGGACTGGTCAAGGCTACCGATGTTTCCGACGACTCAAAATACGCGGCGATTCTTAGGATGGACCGGGTGCTCGGGCTGAAGCTCGAAGAAGCCTCGAAGGGGGAGGAAGAGCCCCTGGACGGGGAAAGCCTGGATCTTATCAGATCGAGGGAATTCGCCCGGAAAAAGAAGGATTTCCGGAAAGCCGACGAGATACGGGGTATCTTGTTAGAAAAAGGTATTCGGCTCAAGGACACTCCCGAAGGAACCGAATGGGAAAGGATAAAATAATGTGTAACCATAGCCCAAATCGGTTGTTTTAGTATGCAGAGAGAGGATGAATCGACAGGATTCAAAAGAATTTATAATGAAACCTTTCCCCTCCTCATGAGTATCGCATATCATATGACCGGAGATAGGACTATATCAGAAGATCTATGTCAGGAAGCGTTCGTACGGTACTACGAAAGGCAGGACAACTTTCCCGATTTCGATCAGGCGCGGTACTGGCTCATACGTGTCCTCAAAAATCTTACCTTGAACTACGAAAAGAGAAAAACCCGGGAAGGAAACGCAAACCGCCGGTTTCATCTCGAACCGAAGCGAAACCCCGAAGCGAGCTATTCGGACACCTTGAAGGAAGAAACCAAGCAGTTAGTCCGATCGGCCCTGGACCGTCTTCCCGTCAAGCTCAGGACCCCCTTGGTCTTGAGGGAATACGGGGACCTCTCGTACAAGGAGATTGCCAGTATAATGCATATTACCGAAGCTAATGTGAAGGTACGGGTTTACCGGGCTAGGGAAGCCGTATCACAGATGATAGAAAAGGGGGAAATCTATGTGCCCGAATGATCAGATTCTCTCCGCCTACTTCGATTCAGAAATAGAATTACCCCATCGACAGAGGGTGACCGAACACATCGCCGGCTGTTCCTCTTGCGGCGATAAGGTGGACTCATACAACACAACCCGGAATCTCCTGAGAAGTGATGAAGTTCCCGCCCTCGACGAGAGCCGGGAGAGGGTCTTGAAGAGGATCTACGCCGAAAAAGCGGGGAACAACGAGGCGGGAAACACTTTTTGGCGGAAGAAGGTTGTCCTCCCGGCCCCCCTCGCCGCGGCGGCGGGAATACTGTTCTTCATCCTCGTAGGCGGGATGGCTGCCATTATGATGAGGGAAGAGCCTTCCTATACGGCATCGGTGCAGCGGAAACCATCTTCGGCGATACGTATCGAAGGGGAAAATCTCGAGGAGATCCGCGCGCTTCTCGAGTCCAGAGAGCTGGTCGTGGAGGCTAATTTCGAGCTTCCGAGGGAGAAGGACTTCGTCATCATCGGTGAGCCCCAGCTCATTCCGGTCAAGAGCGCGGCGCTCGGTCACTGATATGAGACGTATCGGACTCACATTAGGGGTGTTTTTCGCCCTCGCTTCGGCGGTATTTGCCGACGATTTGGAAGATATTCTCGAAGCGGTCGATGAAGACATCTACTCCGTGCATATCCACGCCCGAGTCTATGAATCGGGAGAGATTTCCACCTGGAACATGGATGTTAAAAAGTTTACAATTGCCGGAAAGAAAGTGATCGTGAAGCTCGAGGGTGAGAACGTTCTCGTCGTTGCCGAGCTGACCCCCTACCTGCAGAGCGACGACTCCATTCTCCTCGTTGCTCAGGGAGAAGTATGGATTACAACACCCCAGGACGAGCAAATCAAATACTCGAGCGTCATAAAAAGCCTTCCCATACAGTACGGTGATAAGGTATATTTCTATCCGTTAGGTGTCGGGAAGATAAAGGATGCTTTTATTATCGAACTGGAAATCGAGGTCAACCCCTATAGGACCGTTGCGCGTAACGGGAAGCGCTAAAATAAATTCATGCCCATGAATCCTAATCTCTCGGAAATGGAAGACGCGAGGAACTCTCGGGGTCGCTTGGGCCGATTGGTGCGGCACAAGGCTTTCGTCCCGGTGGTCCTCTTTCTTTTTATCACTATCCTCTTCAGCTTCAGCTCTCAATTCTCGGACCGCCCCCCGGAAATCGAAAGCATAACCCCCGAGATTGGGGTCCCCGGAGACGTCATGATCATTACGGGGAAAAATTTCGGTGAATCCAGGAGCGGAGGAGAGGTCCTTATAGCCGGGACTCGGCCCGTCTCCTCGTTGTACATCGAGTGGAAGGACGATCGGATAAGCGTCCGCATCCCCCGGGGCGTCGGATCGGGAATGGTCATCGTTACTACTGCGAGCGGCCGGAGCAAAGGAGTGTTGTTTACAAACCGCAACCACATCCCCGTTGTTATAGAAGGGCCGTCCAAATCAGGGTATCCGTATATATCCGAGGTTACCCCCAGCCAAGGCCCGGTGGGGACCCTCCTTCACATAAGGGGTCTTAATTTCGGTACTGAACAGGGCGAGAGTGAGGTATATTTTTCCTCGCTGACCCTGACCGGAGGTGAAGAGAACGGTCTGTCTCTCGCCGCGTGTGAGTGTTCTTTCGATTACGAGCAATGGCGTGAGAGCGAGATAGCCGTCCGCGTCCCGGACGGAGCCACCTCGGGGAATATAACCGTGGAAACCGACCGGGGGACCAGCAATTCGGTATACTTCGAAGTCACCAATCCGGTGGGTTCGAAGCTCGTGGGAGAACGGCAGGGGTACCAGCTTCAGTACGGACTCACCCTGACCGATGTAACGGCGGCAGAAGAGAATTGGGTCTACTTCTGGGTGCCCCGTGTTCGCCGGGGGCTGGAGCAGACGAATTCGGAGACCGTCGATGAGCCAGCTCCCTTCTGGAACGATTACGGAGGGATGAACGTATATCACTTTCGCAATATGGCCCCGGACTACGTCTACGAGGTGTCTCAGACCGCATGGTTCGACCGGTATGCCGTGGAAACGAAGATCGATCCCGGCAATATCGTCCCCTACAACCGGGAAAGGAAACTCTACCGGCACTTTACCTCTCCCGACGACTTCATTCCCTCGGATCACGAAAGGCTGTCGGATATCGCAACTTCCCGGGTAAGGTGGGAGAATAATCCCTACCGGGCCGCCGAACTCCTCTACAGGTACGTGGTGGATAGTTTCGAGTACGGTTCCGGGACAGCCGAGGAGAGCGGCGGAGGAGAAGGAATTGACGAAATCCTCGATTCGGGTATAGCCGATTCCTACGGATACGCTGTGGTGTACTGCGCCCTCCTCCGGAGTGCCGGTATTCCCGCACGTCCCGTGAGCGGACTCCTGGTCTACGGGGACAAAAAAGCCGAGAGCCATCACTGGGTGGAATTCTATCTCGAAGAGTACGGATGGGTACCGGTAGACCCGGTCCTCGGGGCCAATACCCGGTTCGAGGATATCCCAACGGTCGAAAATCCCCGGGAATACTACTTCGGGAACCTCGATAATCGCCACATCGCCTTTTCCAAGGGAATATTGGGGGCTACCAGAATAAAACCGGACGGCAAAATAGTGCGGAGAAATCCCGGATACGCCCTGCAGACAATACACGAGGAGGTTTCCCCCGGCATCAGGAGTTACAGGACCGTCTGGCGGAAACCGCGGGTGGTCGATTGGTGGTAGAAGAAATCGGTTCAGGGCTTTATTTGTGCCTCGATATAGCCGAAAATTACATTAACATTGACAACTAATCGATATGGTTTTTATACTTGAGTTATATTAGAACCGAAGAGGAATTATGAACAATCCACTGCAACTTGCAATGGTCAATTTTAAAAAGGGCGCGTATATCATCGTAGAGGGTAAGCAGAATGCCGACCATTTCTACATCATCCGCGGTGGAAAGGTTCAGATAGGGAAAGAAGTCGAAGTGGTCGAAGAGGAGGGGGGAAATGTCCTTACCCCAGGAGATTTTTTCGGGGTCGTAAGTACCATGTCCTCCCACAGCCATATCGAGACCGCCCGGGCGCTTACCGACGTAACCCTGATTTCGGTTCACAGAGATCAGTACGGGATGCTGATCGAGAAGAACACGCCTGTGGCGATGAAGATCATCCAGGGTTTCTCCCGGAAGATGCGCTATCTCGATGAAGCGCTGACCCGGCTCACCTTGAAGAGCTCCGCCGTGGAGGACCCCTCCCACTTGTTCAAGGTCGCCGAGTATTATGCCCGGCAGAGCCAATACAATCAGGCATATTACGCGTATTATCAGTACCTGAAATACAGTCCCAACGATCCCAATGTAGCCGTCGCCAAGGAACGAATGGCCAAGATCAAGCCTTACGCCAAGGCGGTATACCTCGAGTCGAAATCGGACGAGTTCAACCGGGTCTATCCCAAGGACACAATGATTTTTTCGGAGGCCCAGCCGGGGCAAGAGCTTTATATAATCCAGAAGGGGAGCGTCAAGATCACCAAGATAGTCAACGACAACGAGGTGCTCCTTGCGGTCCTCAAGCCGGGAGATATCTTCGGTGAGATGTCGATCCTCGAAAACAAGGTCAGGTCCGCCTCGGCCATCGCCTATGAGGACGCAAAACTCCTTGCCGTAAACAAGGCAAATTTCGAGCGGATGGTTTCTACCCAGCCGCAGATTATAACCCGTCTTACCCAACTGTTAGCGGAGAGAATCTGGTTTATCTACAAGCAGCTGGCCAATACCCAGATAACTGATCCCTTGGGAAGGCTCTATGACGCCCTCCTTATCCACCTGGAGAAAAACCGGGTACCTATCCGGCAGGGCGAACCCTACACTTTCGATTTTGGGGCCAAAGAGCTGGTCAACATGGTGGGTCTAACCTCCAAAGAAGGGAACGTGGTGGTCCGGCAGCTCTTCGACAGCAAAAAATTCCGCCTCGTGGACAACAAAATTCACACCTCCGACATGGAGGAAATCGAGAAACAGGCGAAATACTACCGTAAGATGGAGAAAATAGAAAAGGCCCGAAAAGCCGGCTCGCACAAGCACTGATTCCCGCTTTTAGAAATACTCGACTAACCGAAAGAATCCCCCCTGAAAAGACCGGAGGGAGAAGGTAGAACCGTTCCTGCGTAATATGCAGAGGATCTGGAAACCTCCCGGGAGAGACAGGGGAAAGATTACCGTTCCGGAGGCGGTGCTCTTGGCGATCACCTCTTCCGGGAGTTCGGTGATCGCGCCGTGTACGAAGACGTAATCGAAGGGGGAACCGCTGATAAACTCGGGGAGAGTGGTCGAAGTGGAAAGGGTAATGTTGTCGTACCCGAGCTCCTCGGAGAGGGATTCGAACCGCTCGTACAGGACGGTTCTAAACTCGATGCAGGTGACCCGAGAGACAAGACGAGAGTAGATGGCCGCGGTATAGCCGGTATTCTCCCCGATTATGAGCACCGAAGACGCGGCCGAAGGAGAGGCTTCCTCGAGTACCGAGGCAAGGAGGGAGGGAGAGGGAATAACCGCGCCGCCCCGACCAGGAAGATAGGTGTCTGCGTAAGCGAGATTGAGGAGATCTTCTTCCACAAAGCGGTGCCTCGGCACCGACCGGAGGGCGTCGAGTATCCGCGGATCAGTTGTTAGTCCTGTCGTCTCGATTTCACGAACCATCTGCTCGCGCAGCTCGTCGGGAGTGAGATCGGCGGAAAGGGGCAGTTCCTGCGCCAGGGTTCCCTGTGCGGAAAGATAGAATATGATCGCCCACAGGGAGCATGAGACGAGGCGGAGAATGGATTTACGAGGAATGCGTTTCATCGTGGAGGGAACTATATCATGTAGGACTCAGGTTGTCAGCAGAATAGGAATTTGATAGTATGCCTGAACCGAAAAAATGTACGAAAAGGAGCAGTGATGAAAGCGATCTCCCTGGCGAAGGCCTTTGATCCCAAAGAATTCGAGAGCAGGACTTACGATTTCTGGCTCGAAAACGGGTTTTTCAAGCCCGATACCGGCGCCCGGGACAGGTTCGTCATTGTCATTCCCCCTCCTAATGTCACCGGAGTTCTCCACATGGGACACGGCCTCAATATCGTACTTCAGGATATCCTCATCCGTTATCATCGGATGAACGGGGAGAAGACCCTTTGGGTTCCCGGGACCGACCACGCGGGAATCGCCACGCAGAACGTGGTGGAGCGAAAACTGCGGCAGCAGGGCATAGAGCGGACCGAGATCGGCAGAGAGCGCTTCATCGAGGAGACCTGGAAGGTGAAACACGAGCACCACGGAGTGATAACTCAGCAGATGAAGGAGATCGGAGCATCCTGCGACTGGGACCGGGAGAGATTTACCCTGGACGAAGGACTCTCCGAAGCGGTGAGAGAGGTCTTTGTCGGGCTCTACGAACGGGGTCTGGTCTACCGAGGACACTACCTGGTCAACTGGTGCGGCTCCTGCGGAACCGCTCTGTCCGATGACGAGGTTGAACACTGGGAAGAGGCGGGTAAGCTCTATCACTACTATTATCCTCTGGAGGACGGAAGCGGGGCTGTGGAGATCGCTACCACCCGGCCTGAGACCATGCTCGGAGACACCGCGGTGGCGGTCCATCCGAAGGATTCCCGCTACACCAAGGTGGTGGGAAAAAGGGTGCGCCTTCCCCTTTCCGATCGGCTCATTCCCATCGTCGCCGACGAGTTCGTGGACATGGAGTTCGGTACCGGCGCTGTCAAGGTGACCCCCGCCCACGATCCCAATGACTGGGCGATAGCCGAGCGGCACGGGCTCGAGAAGCTCAATATTTTGAACGCCGACGGGACCCTGAACGATTCGGTGCCCGAACACTACCGGGGTGTGTCGGTCGCTGAGGCGCGGAAAAGGGTAGTAGAGGATCTTAAGGCGGAGGATCTCTTTATACGAGACGAGGATCATCCGCACCAGGTGGGGCACTGCTACCGGTGCGGCACCCTGGTGGAGCCTTTTTTGAGCAGGCAGTGGTTTGTCCGGATGAAGCCCTTGGCGGAGAAGGCTTTAAGGGCTCTTCATGACGGTGATATCAGATTTTTTCCCAAGAAGTGGGAGAACACCTACACCCACTGGCTCGATAACATCCGGGACTGGTGTATTTCCCGGCAGCTGTGGTGGGGACATCGTATCCCGGTGTGGTACTGCGATGAATGCGGCGAGATGATGGTCCTGAGTGTCGATCCCGACCGGTGTTCCTCCTGTGAGAGTACCTCAATCCGGCAGGACCCCGACGTATTGGATACCTGGTTTTCCTCCTGGCTATGGCCCTTTTCTACATTGGGCTGGCCGGAAGAGACCGAGGACTTGAAAACCTTTTTTCCTACAACCGCCCTGGTGACCGCTTATGACATTATCTTTTTCTGGGTAGCGCGAATGATCATGGCGGGGATGGAATTCATGGGGGAGGCCCCCTTTCGGGATATCTATATACACGGTTTAGTCCGGGACAAGCAGGGAAGGAAGATGTCGAAATCCCTCGGCAACGGGATCGACCCCTTGGAGATCGTTCACGAGTACGGCGCAGACGCTCTCAAGTTTACCCTCTCCTTCTTAGCGGCCCAGGGACAGGATATTCTCATCGACAAAGATAGTTTTAAGCTCGGGTCCAAGTTCGCCAACAAGATCTGGAACGCCGCCCGGTACCTCTTGATGAATCTCGAGGGAAGGAGTTTAGTCGAGGTGAATCCCGACGATTACGACGACTCTGACCGGTGGATACGTCACCGGATGAATGAGACCGTAATGCAAGTACGGACCGCTATGGCAAACTTCCGGTTCAACGACGCCTCTCAGGCGGTGTACGAATTCTTCTGGAATGATTTCTGCGATTGGTATATCGAGGCCTCGAAGCTCAAGCTCTATTCCGATTCCAAAGAGGTTAAGGATCGGGCCATCTCGGGACTCATCGAACTCTTGAAAGAATCGCTCAAGATGCTTCATCCGTTTCTGTCGTACATCACCGAGGAAATTTATCGTAAACTCCCCGATTCGGGAAAGAGCATCATGGTCGCGGATTATCCCGAGTACAGGAAAAAATGGACGCATCCCGAAATCGCCGAACGTTTTAGCCTCATGCAGGATCTCGTACGGGGTATTCGAACCCTCCGAAGCGAGTTCACCATACCTCCGGCCGTTAAGATTCGGGCCCACATCCGAACCGACGAGGGATTCGGTGCGGAGGAGTTTTTCCGGCGGAACCTCCCCCTCATAACCGACCTAGTCGGCGGGAGTACGATAACCCTCGGATCTAAAACCGCGGACCGCTCGGGGAGCATTCCCGTTCCCGGTAAGGGGTACGAGGCGCTTGTCTACATCAAGGAAGCGGTGGATATCGATACCGAAATCGGCAGGCTCGAGAAAGAGCAGGAGAAGGCTAAGGCGCAGCTCAAGAAGGTCCTGAAAAAGCTCGGTAACGAGCAGTTCCTCGATAAAGCCCCTGAAGAGATCATCGCGAAGGAACGGGAGATTTCCGCCGAGCTCGAAGAAAAGATCGGGAAAATCGAACGATACCTGTCCGATCTTTCGGGCTAGAGCGAGAGTATATGCTCGGCTATCGGCCCGGTACCGTTGCGGATATTCAGAGACCGGATGTTCGACCGCATCTTCTTCCACACCTCGTCGTTCTCGGTAAGAAGGCGTATTTTTTCGACGACCTCTTCGGGAGTAGGAGCATAGAAACCGGCCCGATTTTCCACGATGAACTCGACGTTTCCCTTCTCCTGCCCATAGAGATAGGTCGATATGATCAGGGGTTTTTCGAGAATGAGCGCTTCCATCAGGGTCGCGGGCCCGCCTTTGGTGACAATGATATCGCAGAGATTCATGAGCTCGAAAACGAAGTCGACGAATCCGAAGATATGAATCCGCTTGCCGGGACGACGCGCCGCAATCGACCGGGCCCGTTTCTTCAGCTGGTCGTCCTTTCCGCAGACTAAGACCGCTTCGGCATTGAGGTCCGATTTCAGGAAAGCCCGGAGGAACTCCTCTCCCCGGGGGAAGCCCTCTCCGCCCCCTATAAACAGGACCGTCCGCAGGTCCCGGGAGATGCCCCTTTCGCGTCGTCGCTCTTCGATGATATCGGGAGGCATTTTTCCCTCGAAGTCGCCCTTGAGAATCAGAGAAAAATTTGCGACCCCGGAAGGAGAGAAACCATGCTCCTCTATCGCCTCTCTGACCAGCTTCTCGGAAAAGACGACCGTCGGAAGGTTAGGGCGGCTGAACCACAGCGGGTGGGCGGTAAAGGGATCGGTGACGACGGTGCAGGCCTTAGGCCTGTCTTTGCGCTGCATGCTCCTGAGCGACCAGGTGACCGGACGGAGGAGCAAGAAATGGAGAATCACCAGCTTGTCGATTGCATTTTCCCGGATAAAAATCCGCAAAGGTTTTCGAATAACCAAGTAGATGAAAAAGCTCCAAAAGACCCCCACAACCTTGAGTTTGGATACCTCGTAGAGGAGGATCCACATCGGTCGTACGGTATGGGAAGTAAAGCGGTACCCGTCCTGTAAAAGAAGATTGGCGAGGAACGCATCCTCGGGAACGGGGTCGAAGAGATAGGTTTCCGTATCGCTCCGCTCCTTTCCCCGGATGTAGGATTGAAGCGCCCTGGCGGCCGATATATGTCCTCCTCCGGTCTTGAGGTATAAGAATGCAATCCTCTCGGTGCTCATACGACTACGACGCCTTTTCGTGGTTGGAACCGGATTTTTTGAAAAGCTCTTTAGCCGTTATGATCAGCATCTGCAGCCTGTTTTCGACATTGGCGAAGCTTGTATCAGGGTCGTAATCGAGACTCAGGATCTGGACCTGGGGATAGAGACTCTTGATCGATTTGATCATGCCGCGCCCGGTAATGTGGTTGGGGAGGCACCCGAAGGGCTGTACGATGACGAAGGACTCGACACCGTGTTTGATCATCTGGATAATTTCCGCGGGCATGAGCCAACCTTCACCGACGATGTAGCTCACGTCGATGAGATCTTCGATATTGCCGACGAGCTCGTCGATCGAATTAGAGGGTGCGGGAAAGCGGAATCCCTCGAGGCA